>JANXOE010000049.1 GCA_025353745.1 Hymenobacter sp. | reverse complement strand
CCAACCAGTTCGGTTATCAAGCAAACTAATTAGGGTTAAAGGCCAACTGGTTCGGCTCTGAGGCAAACGAGTTAGCCTCAGAGCCGAACCAGTTCAGTTCCGAGGCCAACGAGTTTGGGTCTGAGGCGAACTATTGCTGTTTTCCGGACCGCACCCCAGAGCCGTAGCGACGCGACCCTTCGCGTCTCAATCGCTGCACGATTTTGATTGCTGGCAACGATTGAGACGCGAAGGGTCGCGTCTCTACGGCCCTGGGGTGCGGTCCGGAAAACAGCAATAGTTCGCCTCCGACCCGAACCCGTTGGCCTCGGAACTGAACTAGTTCAGCTCTGAGGCAAACGAGTTTGGGTCGGAGGCGAACCAGTTGGCCTTTAACCCTAATTAGTTTGCTTGATAACCGAACTGGTTGGCCCCAAAACCGAATCAGTTTGCTTTGAAACCAAATTAGTTCGCCTCAAACCCGAACTGGTTGTCTTAAAACCTGAACCAGTTCGGCTTTGACCCCAACCAGTTCGCCTCCGACCCGAACTCGTTGGCCCCGAAACCGAACCGCCGACCTGTTGCGGCCGGGGCGGCGGCTAGCCGGGGCCGGGGCCGTCCTTTTTCGCCTTGGGCGTGCCCTGGCCGGCGAAGCGCACGCGCAGCTCCTCGAAGGCGGCCTGGGCGCCGGGCTGCTTGTTTTTCGCCAGAAACTTGATGTTGGCGTACAGCTTCAGGGCGTTGGCGTAGGCTTCGCTGGCGGCCGTCATCACGGTGCTGTCGAGGTCGAGGGAAAGCTGCTCGAACTGCTGGCGCAGGGGCGTGAGGGCGGCCACGCCGGCCGCGTCCTGCTGCAGCTCGGCCAGGTCGAGGAAAGACGGCACGAAGGCGGGGTTGCTGACGGCGTAGCTGGTCGATTTCTGCACGAAGGCCAGGGTTTTGTCGGCCATGCGCAGCATTTTTTTGCGCTCGGCGGGCGTCAGCGACAGCAAATAGGGCTGGAGCAGGGCCTTCAGGGCGTCGAGGTGCTGCTGGGCCTGGGCCAGGGTGGCGGCCGGGATGTCGGCGCGGAATTCGTTGGGCATAAAAAGGTAAAAAGCGGGAAAAGGAAGGACGCCGGGGCCCCGGCGGGCCCCAACGGGCCGCAAGATGCACCCTCAGCCCGCCAGCGGGGCCAGGGGGTCGCGGCCGTCCACGGTGCCGGCGGCCCCCAGCACCCGGAAGCGGGCGAACATTTCCTCCGAATACCAGTCCTCGCGCCGGGTGAGGCGCATGGCTTCGCGGTGGCGCGCGTCGTGGTAGGCGTACTGCTGCATGGCCGCCGCGCTGGCCCACACGCTGAACGTGGCCTGGCGCACCACCGGCAGCTCGCCCAGCCCGAGGGCCAGCACCACCCCCGGCGCCTCGGCCAGCGCGGCGCTGGTGGGGGCCACGTAGCGCCAGAAGCGGGGCGTTTTGGCCAGCCGGATGCTGGCCCGGGTGAGCACGGCCACGGGGCCCTCGGGGGCCGCCGGCCCGGCGGGCTCGCCGAAGGGCTGCTGGCCGTCCCACCGGCCGTGGGCGCGCAGGGGGGCCAGGTGGGCGGTCCAGGTTTCGCGGCAGCGGCCCTGGTAGGCGGCCCACCACGGGTTTTCTGCGAAGAAATCGGCTGCGGCCGCCGCCGATTCCCACACCGCCAGCAGGGCGTAGCGGTGCAGGTTGGGCCACAGGCCGAAGCCGTCGCGGGCGCCGCTGCCCAGCAGCTTGGCGAAGCGCAGCCCCGGCGCGCGCCGCAGCACGGCCGGCGCGGTGCCCATCTGGGCGAGGGCCCAGCGGCGGTGGCCGGGCCGCAGGGTGAACACGGTGAGGGTGGTGAGCACGAAAAAGGGGAGGAGCGGGCAAAAATAAGCCCCGCGGCGGCGGTTGGATGCGTTCCAACCGCCGCCGCGGGGCGGCCATTTCAAGCGCGAAGGCCCTGTTAAACCTTCACCTGGGCGTGCTGGTTCACGTCGTCGTCCTTGCTGGGCTCGCCCGTGACGACGGCGCGGGCGTAGCCGTAGGCGCGGCTGAGCAGGCCGCTGGGCGAGTCCCAGTACTCGCCCAGCTCGATGACAACTTTCAGGATCATGATGCTCGGGTCGTCCTTGCCCTTCGGAAACCAGGCGCGCATGGGCTCGGTGTAGAGCTCGGCGGCCTTGGCGGGGTCGCGGTAGGCGTTGGCGTAGCCCGAAACCGACACGTACACGTTGTTTTCGGGGCTGGCGTAGCTCAGGTTCACCTTGCTGTCCTTCTTCAGCTCGTACACCATGGCCGAGGCGGCGTCGGTGAGGAACAAGAGGGAGCCGTCGGCCTCGGGCCGCAGGGTGGCCATGGGGCGGCTGTGCAGGATTTGCTGCTCGTCGAAGGTGGTGAGCATGGCGATGCGCACGTCTTTGATTTTATCAAACAGTTTGTTGAGGTCGTGGGTGACGGGCGGTTGATCGGACATGGGAAGGGACGGTTAAAAGAATGAAAACCCGGCCGCGGCCGGGCTGGTACTTACGGGGCCCCGGCGGCCGGCGTTGCCGCCGCGCCCCGGCCCGGGGCCGTACCTTCCCTCTCCGATGAACTTTCTTGCCCATCTTTTCCTCGCCGGCCCGCCCGAGGGCCCCGGCTACGCCGACGGCCTCGTGGGCCAGTTCATTGCCGACGCCGTGCCCGGTAGCCGGCTGGCCGGTTACCGGCCCGGCGTGCAGGCCGGCATCCGCCGGCACCGCGCCATCGACGCCTTCACCGACCAGCACCCGGTGGTGCGCCGCGCCACGGCCCGCCTGCGCCAAGCCGGCCACGGCAAGTACGCGGGCGTGGTGGCCGACGTGTTTTTCGACCACTTCCTGGCCCGCGACTTCGCCGCGTTCTCGGCCGAAAGCCTGCCCGACTTCACCCGCCGCGTGTACGCGCTGCTGGGGGCCCGGCAGGCCGAGTTTCCGGCCCGCGTGCAGCAGTTTTTTCCGCACCTGGTGCAGCACAACTGGCTGCTGCACTACGCCGAGCCCGCGGGCATCGCGCGCAGCCTGGCCGGCCTGAGCCGCCGCGCGCGGCCGGGCTCCAACATGGAGACGGCCCCGGCCGAGCTGCTCGCCAACTACGCCGCCTACGAGGCCGACTTCCGCGAGTTCTTTCCGCAGCTGCAAGCCCTGCCGCCGGCCCCGGCCGCCGGGCCCGCCGCGCACCCGGGGCCGTAGCGGGCCCGGCGGGCGCTTTGGGCAGGTTGGGCGGCCCGGCTACCTTTGCGCGTCTTAATTCCTCCTCTGCCCATGCATTTCCGCCCGCTCGGCCAAACCGGCTTCTCTGTTTCTGAAATCAGCCTCGGTACCTGGCAGGTGGGCGGCAAGTGGGGCGAGCCTTTCAGCGCCGCCGCCGCCGATGCCCTGCTCGACGCGGCGGCCGACGCGGGCGTCAACTTCATCGACACGGCCGACGTGTACGGCGAGGGCGCGAGCGAGGCCGCCGTGGGCCGGCTGGTGCGCCGCCGCCCCGAGCGCATCTTCGTGGCCACCAAGTGCGGCCGCCGCCTCCGGCCCCACACCGCCGACGCCTACCAGCCCGCCGCCCTGCGCCGCTTCGTGGAAGACAGCCTGCGCAACACCGGCCTCGATACCCTCGACCTGGTGCAGCTGCACTGCCCGCCGACGGAGGTTTTTTACCGCCCGGAGGTGTTCGAGCTGTTCGAGGCGCTGCGCGCCGAAGGCAAGATCCGGCACTTGGGCGTGAGCGTGGAGAAAGTCGAGGAAGGCCTCAAGGCCCTCGAATTTCCGAACGTGGCCACCCTGCAAGTCATCTTCAATATGTTCCGCCAGCGCCCCGCCGAGCTGCTTTTCCGCGAAGCCCAGCGCCGCGGCGTGGGCCTGATCGTGCGGGTGCCGCTGGCCAGCGGCCTGCTCACGGGCAAGTTCGGGCCCCAGACGGCCTTCGCGCCCGACGACCACCGCGCCTTCAACCGCGACGGCGCGGCCTTCGACAAGGGCGAAACCTTCGCCGGCGTGGACTACGCCACCGGCCTGGCGGCGGTGGAGGAGCTGAAAGCCGTCTTCCCGGGCCCCGGGGCCCTCGCCGCGGCGGCCCTGCGCTGGGTGCTGATGTTCGACGCCGTGAGCTGCGTCATCCCCGGGGCCTCGCGCCCCGAGCAACTCGCCGGCAACCTGCGCGCCGCCGACCTGCCGCCGCTGACGGAAGAAGAAATGGCGGCCGTGCGCGGCGTGTACGAGCGCCGCATCCGGCCGCTGGTGCACCAGCTTTGGTAGGCGGGCCCGGCAGCACGCGCGTTATTCCTTCGTCCTGATTTCACCCCTGGCACACCAAAACCGGCCCGCCGCGCGTTGCCCCGCCGGGCGAAAGGCCCTGCGCGGGGCATCCGCCGCATTTTTGCCTACTTTTGACGACTTCCCGGGCCGCCCGGGGCCCTTTCACGCTACCTTTTTTCGATGAAGCTATTTCCCCGGCTGGCGCTGGCCGCCACGCTCGCCGCGGCGGCCCCCGCCGCCGCCCTGGCCCAGCAAACCCAGGTGTTTGCCAGCGACGAGCGGTTTTTTCAGGAAGGGCTGGAGCTGTTCGACCGCCAGCAGTACGGCGCGGCGCAGCAGGCCTTTCGCCAGTACCTGGAAGCCGCGCCGCGCCGCGCCGGCCGCCAGGAGGCCCTCGCGCCCGACCGCACCGCCGACGCCGAGTACTACGACGCCGTGAGCGGCCTCTACCTGCTCCACCCCGACGCCGAGGGCCTGATCCTGGCCTTCGTGGCCGCCCACCCGGCCCACCCGCGCGCCGCCGTGGCCTACTACGAGCTCGCCAAGTTCTATTTCGACCAGAAAAACTACCCGCAGGCCATCGCCTACTTCCAGAAGGTGGCCCCCGCCAACCTCGCCGGCGAGCAGCGGGCCGAGTCGGATTTTAAGCTGGCCTACAGCTACTTTCAGCAGAAGGACTACGACCAGGCGCGGCTGCTTTTTGACCGCAGCAAGCAGGAGCAGGGCCCCTACCGCTTCGCCAGCGCGTACTACGCCAGCTACCTCGGCTACCGCGCCGGGGCCTACGCCGCCGCCCGCGCCGACCTGGCCGTGGCCGAGCAGAACGACGACTACAAGGTGGTGGTGCCGGCCATCATGACCCAGATATTCTACAAAGAAGGCAACTACGACGGCCTGATTGCCTACGCCGTGCCCCGCTTGCGCCAGGACCCGCTGCCGCAGAGTGCCGACGAAATCGAGCTGCTGGTGGGCGACGCGTATTACCAGAAATCCGACTACAAGCAGGCGGCCGGGTACTACGACAAGTACGTGGTGGCCCACAAAAACAAGATCGAGCCGGCCCTGCAATACAAAATCGGCTTCGCCAACTACAAGATGGGCGACTACAAGAGCGCCATCGCCAGCCTGCGCACGCTGGCCACGCGCCGCGACTCGCTGGGCCAGAACGCGGCTTACCACCTCGGCCTGAGCTACCTGCAAGCGGGCCAGAAGCCGCAGGCCGTGACGGCTTTCGAAGCCGCCCGGCAGTCGCCCCTGCAAAAGGACATCGCCGAAAACGCCACCGTCAAGCTCGCGCAGGTGCAGGCCGAGCTGGGCAACCTGCCCGAAGTGGTGGCCGTGCTGAAGGATTTCCGCCGCAAATACCCCCGCTCGCGCAACCTGACCACGGTGGACGACCTGCTGAGCGACGGTTTCCTGGCCTCAAACGACTACGCCCAGGCCATCGACTACCTCGAAGGGCTGGACGAGCGGGGCCCCAAGCTCAACGCCACCTACCAGCGCGTGACCTACGCCCAGGCCGCCACGCTCTACAACGGCGGCCAGTACGACCCGGCCCTGGCCTTGCTGGACAAGTCGCTGAAATACCCGTCGGACGACGCGCTGCGGGCCGCCGCGCAGGTGCTGAAGGGCGAAATCTACAGCGTGGGCCAGCGCTACAGCGAGGCGGCCACGGCCTACTCGGCGGCGGCCCGCACCGTGCGCCAGGGCGGCGTCGCGCCCGAGGAAGTGGCCTTCGAGCAGCGCGCCCGTTACGGCCTCGGCTACGCTTACTACAACACCAAGCAATACGCCCAGGCCCGCCCGCAGTTCCAGGCCTACCTGGCGGCCGACGACGCCAGCAAAACCCGCGACGCCAACTACTACGACGCCACGCTGCGCCTGGCCGACCTGAGCTACGTGGCCAAAAGCTACGCGCCCGCGCTGGCCGGCTACGACAAAGTCATCCAGGCCAACGCCGCCGACAAAGACTACGCCTACTACCAGAAAGGCGTGACCCTGGGCCTGCTCGGCCGCCGCGCCGAAGCCGACCAGGCGCTGGCCACGCTGCTGCGCACCAGCCCCGGCTCGCGCTACGCCGAGCAGGGCGCGTTTCAGCAGGCGCAGCTGGCCTACGAAGCCGGCGACTACCAAGCGGCGGTGGACGGCTTCTCGAAGCTGCTGGCCAACCGGCCCACGAGCCCGCTCGTGCCCCAGGCCCTGCAAAAGCGCGGCGTGGCCTACGCCAACTTGCAGCAGCAGGACAACGCCGTGGCCGATTTCCGCCGCATTCTCACCGAGTTTCCGCGCTCGGACGCGGCCAGCCAGGCCATTTACAGCTTGCAGGAAAGCCTGACGGCGCAGGGCAAAACGGAGGATTTCGACCAGGCCCTGGCCGCCTTCAAAACCCAAAACCCCGACAACAAAGCCACAGAGAGCGTGGAGTTTGAAGCGGCCAAGTCGCTGTACCTGGCCGAAAAGTACCCGCAGGCCATTCAGCGCCTGGAAAGCTACCTCAAGCAGTACCCCGCCAACGCCCTGGGGGCCAACGCCCGCTACTACCTGGCCGACTCGTACCTGAAAACCGGCAACAAAGCCGAGGCCCTGCCGCGCCTGCGGGCCGTGGTGACGGAAAACAAAAGCGAATTTGTGAACCGGGCCCTGGGCCGCGCCGCCGACCTCGACTTCGAAACCCAGAACTACCCGGAGGCCATCCAATTCTACACCCAGCTGCGCACCGCCAGCACCAACCGCCGCGAGGTGGCCAACGCCACCCTGGGCCTGCTGAAGGCCGAGTACGAAAGCGGCGACTACCCCGCCACCCGCCGCGTGGCCGAGGAGCTGCGCGCCCAGGCCGGGGCCACCGCCAGCGCCACCAACACGGCCCTGCTTTACCTGGGCAAGGCCAGCTACCGCGCCAACAACCTCGACCAGGCCGCGACCGAGCTGGCCGCCGCCGTGGCCGCCGCGCCCAACGACGTGCTCGGGGCCGAAGCCAACTACCTGCTGGCCGACACCCAGTTCAAGCAGCAGAAGTACGACGAGGCCCTGAAAACGGCCCTGCGCAACAACTCCGACTTCGGCAGCTACGAGCTGTGGCAGGGCCGGGCGTTCTTGCTGGTGGCCGACATTTACGCCGCCCAAAAAGACAACTTCCAGGCGCGCGGCACCCTCAATTCCATCATCGACAACAAGTTTCCGGTGCCCGAAATCGTGGCCGCCGCCCGCGAGCGGCTGAAAACCCTGGGCCCCGACGACGCCGAAACGCCCGCCGCCCCGGCCCGGACGGCCCCCACCAAAGCCGCCTCCGGCAAAACGGCCCCCGGCAAAAAGCCGGCCGCCGCGCCCGCTCCGGCCCCGGTTTCCACCCCGGCCAAGGGCGCGGCGCCGGCCGGCCGGCTGGTGGCCCCCGCCGACAGCCTGCAACCCGTCCTGCCCCCGACGGCCCCGGCCGCCGACAGCACCAAGCTGCGCTAGGCGCGGCCGTTGATATTTTTCTGCTTATGACCTTGTTAATGAAGCATTTTTTGATTCGGGGCTTGCGCCGGGGTTCGCGCTCGCAGCGGCTGGTGGGCGCGGGGCTGCTGGCGGCGGCCGTGGCCGGGGCCCTGCCCGCCGCCGCCCAGGGCCAGCCCGCCAAGCCCCGCAAGGGCGGCACCATTCAGGAGGCCGAGATTGAGATTGTGAAGGACCGCGTGAACGAGCTGGGCACGGCCACCCGCAATTTCGACAAAATCAAGGTGCCGGCCCCGCCCAAGGCCGCGCGCCCGGCGGCGTACACGTTTCCCGATTTCCGGCTGCCGCCCGACCGCCTCGCGCCCTCGGTGCAGGTGCTCACCATCAAGCAGGAAGAGCTGACGCCGCTCACCGGCAACTTTCTCAAGGCGGGCATCGGCAACTACGGCACGTTCTACGGCCGGGCCTACCTGCACAACACGCGCAGCACCGCCTACAGCTACGGCCTCGACCTGCGGCACGTCAACTCCCTGAACGGGCCCGTCGACGGCAAGAACTCGGCCGTGTCGCAAACCAGCGCGGCCCTCACCGGTGAAATCTACCGGGGCAGCGCCGCCCTCGGCGGGGCCCTCGACGTGGGCCGCGAGCGGTACAATTTTTACGGCTACACCGGCCCGGCCACCTCGCCGCTGCCCGCGCCCACGCCCGAGGCGGGGGCCCTCAAGCAGGTGTTCCGCCGCTTCGGGCTGCGCGCCTACGCCCGCAACCAGTCGGCCGCCGCGCCCTTGCAGTACGAAGTGGGCGCGGGCTATAAATACTGGAAAGACGCCTTCACGGCTTCGGAAAGCAATGTGCTGCTGAACGCCAAGCTGGGCTACGCGCTGGGGGCCGGCAGCCGCTTCGTGCTCGCTGGCGAGGCCTCCTTCATCACCGACAAAGACTCGCTGACCCGCTCGCGCAACTTCGTGCAGGTAACGCCGGCCTACGAGTGGAAGCAGGGCCCCCTGGCCGTGTCGGTGGGCGCCACGCTCGGCTACTCGTCCGACACCACCAACAACGTGAGCCGGGGGGCCGTGTACCCGGCGGCCCGCATCAGCTACGCCCTCGTGCCCGAGCAGTTCACCGTGTACGGCGGCGTGGGCGGGGCCCTCCAGCGCGTGACGCGCTACGAGCTGAGCACCGAAAACCCCTGGCTGAACCGGGGCCTGAACGTGGCCGACACCCGCCGGGGCCCCACCGCCTACGTCGGCTTTAGCTCGGCCCCCGCGCCGGGGCTGGAGCTGAACGGCCGCTTCACCGTCGGGCGCGACAAGAACCTGTACTTCTACGCCAACGACCCCGTGCACCAGGACAAGTTCAACCTGGTGTACGACCGCGAAGCCACCGCCAACGTGAACGTGCACGGCGAGGCGCTGTACGGCCCCGGCGAGAAATTCCGCCTCGGGGCCCGGGCCGACTACAACTACTACCGCACCCATTCGCTGGCCCAGCCCTTCGGCCGGCCCGAATTTCAGGCCACCGTCTTCGGTACTTATAATGTGACGGACAAAGTGCAGCTGGGCGTCGAAACCTATTTTTATTCAGCCAGCTACGGCGTCAGCTATTTTGGCGGCGTGCCCGATTACTACCGCGCCACCAACCCGATTTACGACCTCAACCTGCGCGCCGACTACCGCGTTACGTCAAATTTATCCATCTTTGCGATGGGGAACAACCTCGCCAATCGCCAGTACCAGCGCTTCTACCGTTACCCCGTCAAGGGGATCAACGTGCTGGGTGGAGTGACTTACACGTTTTAATGATTTAATTGTCGAGTGGTGAATTATTGATTGTTAAGGATTTATCTGCTGCGCTAATGTGTGCTGCCGGCAGTGGCCCTGAACGATCAACACGTTAACCCCCGACAATTCAACCCTTCCTGCCCTATGCACCTTGCCGACCACATCCGCCCCCTGCTCCGCGACCACGACTGCGTGATTATTCCGGATTTTGGGGGCCTGGTGGCCGATTCCGTGCCGGCACGGGTGCAGCCCAACCGCCACGCCCTGAGCCCGCCGGCCCGCCTGGTGGCCTTCAACCAGTCGCTTACCCGCAACGACGGCTTGCTCGTCGATGCCCTGGCCCAGCACCTGCGCGTGCCCGCCGCCCAAGCCCGCGAGGCCCTGCGCCAGGCCGTGGCCGCCTTGCAGCACGACCTCGACGCCACCAGCCGCACCGAGCTGCCGGGCATCGGCATCTTCCGCCGGGCCGCCGGTCGGGGCCTTTCGTTTGAGTACACCGGCACCGACGCGCTGCTGCCCGCTGCCTACGGCCTGCCCGAGCTGGCCGCCCGGCCGGTGCGCGCCGCGGCCCGGCCCGGAGCCCGCACCCCGCACGCGCTGCCGGTGCCGCGGCTGCGCCCGGCCCGCTCCACCCGCCGCCTGCTGAGCTACGCGGCCGTGGGCCTGGTGGCCGGGCTGGTGGTGTCGGCCAACTACTTGTTTGCCATGCACGTGGGCTACCTGCCCGCCACCTGGCAGGCCAGCCTGCCCCTGTGGGTAGCCACCCGCCCCGCCACGCCCGAGCCCCAGCAGGCCGGCCTGGCCCGCCAGACCTGGGCCCCCTCGGCCCCGGTGGCGGCGGCGCCCGTCGCCGAAGCCCCGGCCGCTCCCGGCCCCGAAGTGCTTGCCGCCAAAGCGCCGGCCTCGGTACCGGTAAAGATGCCCGCTGCCAAGGCCGTGGCCCGGCCCGTCGTAGCGCCGGCTTCCGCGGCTAAGCTGGTGCCCGCAGCGAAGTCCGGGGCCCCGGCCGTCAAATCTGTGCCGGCCGCCAAGGCTGCGCCGGCGTTTGCCACCACAATTAATGCCCCCACCGGCCGTTACTACATCGTGGGGGGCAGCTTCCGCACGCTGGCGGCGGCGCAGGTGCAGCAGCAGGCGCTCACGCGGCTGGGCCACCGCTCGCGGGTGGTGCTGCCCCGGTTTGCCGGGCACCAAATCAAAGTATCAATCGACGACTACGCCGACAAGCCGACGGCCGAGCGCGAAGCGCAGCGCATGCGCACCCAAACGCACCTGGGCAAAGACCTCTGGATTTTAGCTAACTAACACCGAATGTCCATTTTCCTGTTGCAGGTTACCAACGCGGCGGTGTCGGCCGCGCCCGATTCCGTTAACAAAGCCGTGAACGCGGCCAACCAGGCCGCCGGGGGCCTCTCGCTCATCGACTTGATACTGAAAGGGGGCTGGATCATGCTGCCCCTGTTCCTGCTCTCGTTCGTGTCGGTGTACATCATTCTGGAGCGCTACTTCACCATCCGCAAGGCCGGCGGGCAGCCCGAGTCGTTCATGAACGGCATCCGGGCCCTCATGGTGAAGGGCGACATCCAGGGGGCCAAGCTGTTGTGCGCCCAAAACCCCTCGCCGCTGGCCCGCATGGTCGAGAAAGGCCTGCGCCGCCTCGGCCTGCCGCTCACCGAAATCGAAGCCAGCGTGGAAAACGTGGGCAAGATTGAAATCGCCCGGCTCGAAAAAAACATTAACATCCTAGGCATCATCGCCGGCATTGCGCCCATGCTCGGCTTCGTGGGCACGATCATCGGGGTGATCAAGATCTTCTACGCCATCAACGCCACCGGCGACTTCGGCATCGCCCAGATTGCCGGGGGCCTCTACACCAAGATGGTGACTTCCGCCGCCGGCCTCATCGTCGGCATCATCGCCCACGCCGGCTACCACTGGCTCAGCATCCTGGTCGAGCGCATGGTGTTCCGCATGGAAAACTCGGCCATCGAGTTCATGGACATTCTGCAGGACAATTAGTACTTGGTGCTTAGCGCAGGGTGCCCGGGCCGTTTTGCCCGTTGGCACCAGGCACTGAGCACCAGGCACCAAGCACTAAAAAAATGAACCTTTCCCGCCGCCATCGCCTGACCTCGCACGTGGAAACGGGCTCGATGAACGACATCATGTTTTTCCTGATGCTGTTCTTTCTCATCGTCAGCACGATGGTGAACCCGAACGTCATCAAGCTGCTGCTGCCCAACGCCAAGAGCAGCAAGCAGGTAATGAAGCAGCCCATCACCGTATCGGTGGACGCGGCGGGGGCCTACTTCGTCAATAAGAAGCCCGTGACGCCGGCCGACCTCGAAACCGAGCTGACGGCCCTCATCGGTAAAAACCAGCTCGACACCCCCACCGTGGTGCTGCGCGTCGACGCCTCGCAGAACGTGCAGAAATTAGTGGACATCCTCGAAATCGGCAACCGCTTAAAGATCAAGATGGTGATGGCAACCCAGGCCCAGCAGGCGGCCGCAAAATAATGAATGTAAATGCGGGGGATGTGTTGAATGTGGAAACGAGAAAATTCGCCGGATGACTTGTTGGCTGGGCTTTGAAACTTTTGAGTGACTTCGTATTCACCAGCCAGTCGATTCATTTCAGCACCTCCACGTTTTCTACGGTAAAAAAGCCATGGCCCTTGATTATCCCGAACAGCACCGCCGCGAGGCCCTGATTGGCGCCGTGGCCCTCCACGGGGCCCTGGCGCTGTTCTTTATTTTCACGGTTTTCAAGGGCCCTAATCCGCCGCTCGACGAGATACCCACGCCCGGCGGGGGCGGCGTGGAGCTGAACTACGGCTTGGACGCCGCCGGCTCGGGCGACGTGCAAACAACGGCCACCGCCAACGCCTCGCCCAACCGGCAGGACAGCCGCCCGCCCGCCGCGGCCCCCGAGCCCCGCCCCGCGCCCGTTGCCGTGGCCCAAACCGCGCCCACGCCGCCCGCGGCCGAGAAAATTATCACCAGCGACGCGGAGGAAAGCCCCGTGACGGCCCCGGCCGTGGCCACGCCGGCGCCGCCCAAAGAGGAAGTAAAAGCGGTGCCGAAGCCGGCCCGCAAGGTGGCCGTCACGTTCTCGCCCAAGGGCGCGGCCAACGGCGGCGGCAACGGCGTGAGCGGCACCAGCACCGCGCCCACCGGCAACAGCAACGGCGACCACCCCGGCGCAGTGGGCGACCAGGGCGACCCCCACGGCTCGCTCGACGCCAAGGCCCTGTACGGCCCCGGCGGCGGGGGCGACGGCTCGGGCGGCGGGCGCGGCAGCGGCCGGGGCAATGGCAACGGCGAAGGCCTGGAAATGAGCGGCTGGGCCTTCGACTCAACCCCGAAAGTGACGGCCGTCGACGATAACTCGGGCGTGGTGCGCTTCAAGATTAAAATCAACGAGGACGGTGAGGTGGAAGGCGTAACGAAGGTGTCGGGCAATGTGTCGCCGGCCCAGGAAAAGCTCTGCCGCGACGCCTTGCAGGACGCGAGCTTTCGCCGGACCAACGGCGGCAGCGGCGGGGCCACGGGCTACTACACGTTCAGGTTTTCGGTGCGGTAGGCATCATTTACGGCCGTTTCCCGAACCATATAAGGTTGTAGAGACGCGACCCTTCGCGTCTCGGCCGCTGCGAGCAATCCTAATCGTTCAACGATTGAGACGCGAAGGGTCGCGTCTCTACAGCCGTGGAATGGGTGTCGAAGCTGCTGGTTTCTGCTGGGTTGTTCATTGTGAATTGTTGGGTAATAACGGTTGATTGTTAAATGGATTACGAACAAACCCTTGCTTGGCTCTACGCACAACTGCCCATGTACCAGCGGGTAGGGGCGGCGGGCTTCAAGAAAGGCTTGGGTAATACGGAGGCGCTGATGATGGCCCTGGGCCACCCGGAGCGGCGCTTCAAAAGCATTCACGTGGCGGGCACCAATGGCAAGGGCAGCAGCTCGCACCTGCTGGCGGCGGCCCTGCAAAGCGCCGGCTACCGGGTGGGCCTGTACACGTCGCCGCACCTGCGCGAGTTCACCGAGCGGGTGCGGCTGAACGGGCAGGAGCTGGCGCCCGACTATTTGGTGGCCTGGGTAGAAAAGTGGCGCGGGCTATTTGCGGAAATTCAGCCCTCGTTTTTTGAGATGTGCGTGGCCCTGGCGTTTTCCTATTTTGCCGACGAAGCCGTGGACATTGCCGTGGTGGAAGTGGGCCTGGGCGGACGGCTCGATTCGACCAACGTCATCACGCCGCTTGTCTCGCTCATCACCAACATCAGCTACGACCACCAGGCGATGCTGGGCGACACGCTGCCCGAAATCGCGGGCGAGAAAGCCGGCATCATCAAGCCCGGCGTGCCGGTGATCATCGGCCAGACGCAGCCCGAAGTAGCGGCGGTTTTTGCCGCCAAAGCCGCCGCCGAAGGGGCCCCGCTTACCTGGGCCGACCAGCTGTACGCCGCCCGCCCACCCGCTGCTGAGCCGGCGGATGAAGACCCGGCCGTCGCGGCCGAAGCGGCCGACGGCGCGCAGCTTTTTGATATTTTCCGCCAGGGGGCCCCGTACTTGCCGCAGGCGGCCCTGGGCCTGCTCGGCAACTACCAGGCCCTGAACCTGCCCGGGGTGCTGGCATCGCTCGACGCGCTGCGGGCCCAGGGGTTTGCGGTGCCCGAAGCTGCCGTGCGGCGCGGCTTGCGCGAGGTGACGGCCCTGACCGGCTTGCGCGGGCGCTGGAGCATCCTCGGCCGCCGGCCGCTGGTGGTGGCCGACACCGGCCACAACGAGGCCGGCCTTCGCCTGGTGATGGCGCAGCTGCAACGGGTGCCGCACCGCCAGCTGCACCTGGTCATCGGTACGGTGAACGACAAGGACGTGACCAAGATGCTGCCCCTGCTGCCGGCCGATGCCACGTATTATTTCTGCCAGGCCGCTATTCCCAGGGCCCTGCCGGCCGACGAGCTGGCCGCGCTGGCGGCGGCGGCCGGCCGCCCCGGCCGCGCCTACGGCTCCGTGGCCGCCGCCGTGGCCGCCGCCCGGGCCGCCGCCGCGCCCGACGACGTGGTGTTCGTCGGCGGCAGCACCTTTGTGGTGGCGGAAATTATTTAAGCAGCCATGCAGCAGTAAGCGTAACTGCTTAGATGACAAGTGTTAACTGTTAAATGAAAAAATGCCCCGCGTAAAACTCCACCGCTTTGCCGATAATGCCTCCCGCCCCGACGTCGTTGAGCCGGGAAAACCTGCGTACGAAACCCTTGGTGGGCGCTGGCGGGCCGATTTTTTTCACAACGACCACCCGCTGACCCTGGAAGTGGGCTGCGGCAAGGGCGAGTACACCGTGGGCCTGGCCCAGCGCTGCCCGCAGCGCAATTTCCTGGGCCTCGACATCAAGGGGGAGCGGCTGTGGGCGGGCAGCACCCGCGCCGCCGCCCTGGGCCTGGCCAACGTGGGCTTCGTGCGCACCCGCGCCGAGGCCCTGACTGCCCAGTTCGGCCCCGGCGAGCTGAGCGAGATCTGGATTACGTTCCCGGACCCGCGGCCCCGCGACCGCGACATCAAGCGCCGCCTCACCTCGCCGCGCTTCCTCAACCAGTACCAGGACCTGCTGGCCCCGGGGGCCCTGCTGCACCTCAAAACCGACAGCGAGCCGCTGTTCGACTACACGCTCGAAACGCTGGCGGCCCGGCCCGGGGCCGTCGTCGACGTGCGCACCCGCGATTTGTACGCCGAAGCGGGCCCCGATTTTGTCGAGGCCCAGGCCATTCAAACCAACTTCGAGGGGAAATACCGCGCCGTGGGCGTGCCGATTAAGTACGTACGGTTCCGGCTGGGGTGAGCAGCGCCGGGCGCTAGTCGAGGCCTTGCAGAATCTGCTTGGCGTTGAGCACGTGGTCGGTAGCCCCGCTCAACGAGTTGAACACGTAGCGCACGCGGCCCTCGCGGTCGAGCACGTAGGTAACGCGGCCGGGCAGCAAGCCGAAAGCGGCGCGGGGCACGGCGTATTTCTTGCGCAGCTGCCCGCCCTGGTCGGCCAGCAGCGGAAACGGCAGCGCGTACTTGGCCGTGAACTGCTGGTGCGAAGCCGCATCGTCGGAGCTGATGCCGATAACCTCCGCCCCGAGGGCCCGGAAATCCTCGTACTGGTCGCGGAACGAGCACGCCTCTTTGGTGCAGCCCGACGAGCCGTCTTTGGGGTAAAAATAGAGCACGACCGGGTGGCCGCGGTGTTCGCTGAGCTTGAAGTCGGCCCCGGTGGTGGTGGGCAGCTCGAAGTCGGGGGCGTAGTCGCCCACCCGCAGGCTGCGGCTCAGGCCGGTGGCGAGGGCGGGGCGCAGGCGCAGGTTGAGCACCGGCTGGCCGGGAGCG
Source organism: Hymenobacter sp. (assembly GCA_025353745.1). GTDB lineage: Bacteria > Bacteroidota > Bacteroidia > Cytophagales > Hymenobacteraceae > Hymenobacter. The sequence goes on along the minus strand of JANXOE010000049.1, from coordinate 12,297 downwards.
GCCGTGAGGGTCTGGTCTTCGTAGCCGGCGTAGGAGGCCACGAGCACGGTGGGCGTTTGGGCGGGCACCGTGAGTTTATACTCGCCGGCCGCGTCGGTGCTCACCACTGTTTGGGTGCCTTTTACGAGCAGCGTGGCGCCCGGCAGCGGCTGGCCGTTGGGGCCCGACACCTGGCCCGTGAGGCGGTAGGTGGGCCGGTGCGAGGCCGCGGCGCTCCCCGCGGCTTGTTGCAGGGCAAGCAGGCTAACGGCTGGGTGAACGGGGGTGGTTTGGGCACGGGCGGCGGGGGCCGCGCCAAAAGCAAGGGAGAGTAGGACGACCGGTTTCATGCAAGCGGAGGGAAGTGGTTGGGGCCGTGCTCCTGGCTTGGGAGGCGACGGAACCACCTACGCCCCGGCCCCCGGCGTCGGATTGCGGGCGGCGCTTGTTTTCCTGGGAAGCCAGCGCGGCCGCTTGTTAGTCGGCTTCCAGCGCTTCAAAAATCTCCTCCAAGCCGGTGAAGTCGCGCAGGCCGGGCTTCAGCTCGTCGCCGCCTTGCAGCACGAGGCCGGCGGGGCGCACGCCGTCGAGCAGGGCGGGCAGGTCGGCGGGCGCAAAGTTGCCGCCGAGCCACAGCGAAAACCGCTGGGCCAGCGCGGCCAGCTGGGGCTGCCACGCCGCGAGGTCGGCCCCGTCGGGCAGGGCAACCAGCACGGCCCCGCCGGCGGGGGCAAAGTCGGCGCTGATGAGGTCGTGGGCCAGGTCGTCGTCGATTAGGGCTTGCAGGGCCGTGAGCAGGTCGGTTTCGCGCAGCACCGGAAAGGGCAGGGGCTCGTGCAGGCCGGGGATGAACAAGGGCGCCTCGCGCAGCAGCACGCTGTCGAGGCCGCAGGCGGCGGCCACGGCCACGAGCTGCTCCGGGTCGGCGTCGCCGAACTCGCCGATCAATTCCACGCCCGCCACCCAGCCGGCCAATTCTTTGGCCGTGGCCGGGTCGATGGCCCCGGGCAGCTCGGGGTCGAGGGTGAAGATGAGGCCGGCGGCCCCCATGCCGGCGCAATAGCGCGCGTCGGATAAATTGTTGACGCCGCGGACGAGGACGGGAATGCGAAGGGCCATCTCTTTACAATGAATAATTACCAATGAGCAATGGCTGCAAAGGTCGGCCGGGCAGCCCCTGGTTGCGCATTGCGCATGGATAATTGTTCGTTGCTCCCGGTTCATAGCTGCGCGGCGTACCTTTGCGGCTCGAACCGCAGCCAAACCGTTCACCTTTCGGGTGTGGTTCAGAATCAATGGAAAACAATAGCAAAGGCCGCGTACTCGTGGCCATGAGCGGGGGCATCGACTCGTCGGTGGCCGCCGTGCTCCTGCACGAGCAGGGCTACGAAGTGGTCGGCATGACCATGAAAACCTGGGATTACGCCTCGGCGGGCGGCTCCAAAAAGGAAACCGGCTGCTGCTCGCTCGACAGCATCAACGACGCCCGGCAGATTGCCGTGGACCTGGGCTTCCCGCACTACATCATCGACATCCGGGAGGAATTCGGGGATTTTGTCATCAACAACTTCACCGACGAGTACCTGGCCGGGCGCACGCCCAACCCCTGCGTGCTCTGCAACACCCACATCAAGTGGGACGCGCTGCTGCGCCGGGCCGACCAGCTCGGCTGCCAGTACATTGCCACCGGCCACTACGCCCAGGTGCGGCAGGACGACGAAACCGGCCGGTTCGTGGTCAGCAAGGGCCTCGACGATCACAAAGACCAGAGCTACGCGCTGTGGGGCGTGAGCCAGCAAAGCCTGAGCCGCACGCTGTTTCCGCTGGGCCAGATGCGCAAAACCGAGATTTACGACGAGGCCCGTCGCCGCGGCTTCACCGAGCTGGTGAACAAGCCCGAGAGCTACGAAATCTGCTTCATCCCCGACAACGACTACCGGGGCTTCCTGCGCCGGCGCGTGCCGGGCCTGGAGGCGCGCGTGGCCGGGGGCCGCTTCGTCGACAAAAACGGCGTCGAGCTGGGCCGCCACGAAGGCTACCCGTTCTACACCATTGGGCAGCGCAAGGGCCTGGGCGTGGCCCTGGGCTTCCCGGCTTACGTGACGGAAATCCGCCCCGACGTGAACGAGGTGGTGCTCGGCAACTACGACGAGCTGGCCAGCACGGCCACCGTGGTGGGCAAGCTCAACCCCGGCAAGTACGCCACCCTGGAAGGGCGCGGCCTGGTGCCGGCCGTGGCCAAGGTGCGCTACAACCACGACGGGGCCCCCGCCTTTCTGGAAGAAGTGAACGGCAAAATCCACGTGTATTTTGAAGAGCCCGTGCACGCCATCACCCCGGGCCAGGCGGCCGTGTTCTACGAAGGCAGCGACGTGCTGGGCGGCGGCTGGATCGAGCGCCACGTCATCGGCGAAAATCCCGTACCTTTTGCCTTGGCTAAAGCGCCGGTGGCTTAACCGGGGTGAAAAACAAGCTGTTTCCAATAAATTGTTTTGTTATTGATGGGCGGGCCGCTGCCGGAGGGTGATTGCCGGCGGCGGCCCGCCAATAATTACGGGCCGTTGCCGTTGGGCTTTCGATAACCTTCCTTTATGCGCCTACCTTATACCATTGCGCTGCTCGGCGCCGCCGGGGCCCTGCTGGCCAGCTGCAGCAACAAAGACTCGGCCGCACCCGACATTGGCAACGACTATTACCCCGTGGAAGTGGGCACCTACCGGGCTTACCAGGTGGCCGACACCCTCTGGAACAACGCCCTGGCCACGGTGCCCGCGCCCTACCAGGTGCGCGAGGCCGTCACGGGCACCTACGCCGACGCCGCCGGCCAGCCCGCCTACCGCGTGGAGCACGCCCGCCGCGCCACCGCCGCCGACGCCTGGGTGCCCGACAGCACGTTTGCCCTGAGCGTGAGCGGGAACGCGGTGGTGCTCAACCGCGGCAACCGGCGCACGGTGGAGGCCGTGTTTCCGGTGCGCGAAAACTACCTCTGGAATTTCAACGCCTTCCAGGGCTTTAATAGCATCAGCGCGGCCGACACCGTCAACGCCCAAAACCGGCGCTACAGCCGCGTGGGCCAGGCCCTGGCCGTGGCGGTGCCGGGCGGCCCCGCCCGCAGCTACCCCGCCACGGCCAGCGTGGAAGACGACGGCCTGGCCGCCGCCAACAACCAGTGCGCCCTGGTAAGCTACCAGCAGGTGCTGGCCCGCGGGGTGGGCCCCGTGCTGCGCCGCCGCGTCAACCTGAGCTTCCAGGTGCCCAGCACCGGCACCTGTGCCCGCACGGCCAACGGCGCCAATAGCGGGGCCGTGCACCGCGAAACGCTGATTGACGCCGGCAAGCTGTGAGAGATTTATCGGTTGACATCCTGAATTTTATGCCCACATTCTGGTGGCGGGCCCTGGCCCTGGGGGCCCTGCTGGGGCTGAGCGGCGGGGCCCCGGCCGCGGCCCAGGGCACGGTGCGCCGCCACCTGGTGTACTTCCGCGACAAGGCCGGCACGCCCTACCAGGTGGGCCAGCCGGCCGCGTTTTTATCGGCCCGCGCCGTGGCGCGGCGCCAGCGCCAGGGCATCGCCGTCACGGCCCGCGACCTGCCCGTGAGCCCTGCCTACCTGGCCCAGGTGCGGGCCGTGGCGGGCGCGCAAGTGGTGTTCGCCTCGCGCTGGCTCAACGCCGTGCTGGTGGCCTGCGACTCGGCCGTCCTCGCCCGCGTGCAGGCCCTGCCCGCCGTGCGCCAGGCCCAGACGCTGGGCCGGGGCCCCCGCCCGGCGGCCCCGCCCGCCGCGCCCGCCCCCGCCCGTACTGCCCAACAAACCTACGCGGTGGGCACGCGCGCCGACTACGGCAAAACCTTCGCCCAGGACCAGCTCATCGGGGCCGTGGCCATGCACGACGCCGGCTACCGGGGCGAGGGCATGCAGATTGCCATCTTCGACGCCGGCTTCCCGGGGGCCAACGCCGTGGCGCCGCTACAGCCGCTCTTTGCGCAGCAGCGCGTGCTGGGCACCCGTAACTTTGTGGACGGCGGGCGGGCTGTGTACGTGCGCAACAGCCATGGCACCAATTGCTTATCGCTGATGGGCGGCGAGCAGACGGGCGTGTTTATGGGTACGGCCCCCCACGCTTCGTACCACCTGTGCATCACGGAAGATGCCGGCTCCGAAAAGCCCGTGGAAGAAGCCAACTGGCTGGCCGCCGCCGAGTACGCCGACTCGGTGGGCGTCGACGTCATCAGCTCCTCGCTGGGCTACACGGCTTTCGACGCGCCTTTTCCGCCCCACACCTACGCCGACCTGGACGGCCGCACGGCCATCGGCTCGCAGGCCGCCGCCATGGCCGCCCGCGTGGGGATGCTGGTGGTGAGCGCGGCCGGCAACGAGGGCACCCAGGCCTGGCGCTACGTGTCGGTGCCGGCCGATGCCGATTCCATCATTTCCGTCGGGGCCGTCGATTCGCTGCGCCGCCACGCCGCCTTCAGCTCCTACGGGCCCACGGCCGACGGCCGCATCAAGCCCACGCTCTCGGCCATGGGCGTGGCCAGCGCGGTGGTGACGGCCACCGGGGCCCTCGTGCGGGGCAACGGCACGTCGTACGCCTGCCCCGAGCTGGCCGGGCTGGCGGCGGGCCTTTGGCAGGCCCACCCGCGGCTGTCGGCCCAGCAAATCATTGAGGCCCTGACCCGCACGGCCTCGCAGGCCACGGCCCCCGACAACGTGCTGGGCTACGGCATCCCCGATTTTGCGGCCGCCGACGCCTACGCCGCTGCGCTGGTTCCGCCCGTGCCCCTGGGGCCGCCGCCCGCCCGCCTGCAGCTCTACCCCAACCCCACGCGCACCGGCGAGCTGCGGCTGGTGCTGCCCCTGGACTGGCAAAACCGCCCGCTCGACGTGCGCATCGTCGATGCCCGCGGGGCCGTGGTGCGCCGCCAGGCGCTCGCGCCGGCCGGGGCCCCGGAAGTCGTCCTCAGCGCCGGGTCGTTGGCCAAGGGCACGTACCTGTGCGAAGTAAGCAGCGGCGGCCAGAAGCAAACGGTCCGTTTTGTGCAACAATAGAACTTGTTGTATAACAACAGGTATTTAGCTGCACTGTAGATAGTTGGGGTGGAAAATAATTGAAACTGACCGTGGTGACGAGGCATTTCGGGGCGTACCTTCCCCTCCGTAATACTTTCCGTCTTACGCCATGCAAGACTATTTTCAGTATTTCCAGCGCCTGGCCCAGGCCGGCACCTACGCGCCACTGGCCCGGCAGCCGGTGCCCAAGCCCGCGTTTTTCAACTGGACGGCGGAAATATTCGAGGGCCTGCACGTGGCCGCGAACCCGGGCAAGGACGCCTTGGTGCTGGCCGGCGACGACGGGGCCCCGGCGCAGCACTTCACCTACGGCGAGCTGAGCGCCCGCGCCAACCGCCTGCTCAACTACTGGCGGGCGCGCGAAGTGGGCCCCCAGCAAGCCGTGCTGCTGATGGTGCCGCTGGTGGCCGAGCTGTGGTTCACGTACCTGGCCGGCATCAAAGGCGGGCAGGTGCTGATTCCGGTGGCCACCATGCTGTCGGTGAAAGACCTAGAATACCGGTTCGGCCACCTGCTGCCCGCCGTGGTGGTGGCCGATGCCGAGAGCGCGGCCACCGTCGACCGGGCCGAACGGGCGCTGGGCCAGCGCGTCGGCGTGAAAATGCTCGTCGGCCCCGGCGAGCGGCTCGGCTGGGTCAACTTCCACGTCATCGACGGGCAGCCCGTGCTGGCCCCCACCGCCGCCACTCACGCCGACGACCCGCTGTTTCTTTTCTTTACCTCGGGCACCACAGGGCCGCCCAAAGTCGTGACGCACACGCACTTTTCCTACCCGGTGGGCCACCTCAGCACGGCCGCCTGGATCGGCCTGCGGCCCGGCGACGTGCACTGCAACGTCTCGCAGCCCGGCTGGGCCAAGTTCGCGTGGAGCAGCTTTTTCGCGCCCCTGAGCGTGGGGGCCACCCTGCTGGTGTACCGGCCCGGCGGCAAGTTTGCGGCCGCGCCCCTGTTGCGGGCGCTGGCGCAGCAGGGCGTCACCACGTTTTGCGCGCCGCCCACGGTGCTGCGCCTGCTCATCCTCGAGGACTTGGCCCGCTACCAATTCAGCTTCCGCGAGTGCGTGAGCGCGGGCGAGCCCCTGAATCCGGAAGTCATCGACGCCTGGGAGAAAGGCACCGGCGTGCGCCTGCGCGACGGCTACGGGCAAACGGAAAGCACGGCCATGGTCTACAACCTGCCCGGCGGCGCGGTCCGGCCGGGCTCAATGGGCCGGCCTTCGTTTATGTACGACGTGGTGGTGGCCGACGCCGACGGCCGCGAGCTGCCCGCCCTGGAAGAAGGCCACATCGCCGTGCGCCTGCACCCGGACCGCCCCAACGGCATTTTCAAAGAATACTACGGCGAGCCGGCGCGGGCGGCGGCCGTGTTCCGCCACGGCCTGTACTACACCGGCGACAAAGCTTACCGCGACGACGACGACTACTTCTGGTTCGTGGGCCGCGACGACGACGTCATCAAATCCAGCGACTACCGCGTGGGGCCCTTCGAAGTAGAAAGCGTGCTCATCGAGCACCCGGCCGTGGTGGAAGCGGCCGTGGTGGGCTCGCCCCACGCCATCAAGGGCCAGGAAATCAAGGCCTTTCTTATGCTGCACCCGGCAGCCACCGCGTCGGCGGTGCTGGCGGCCGAGCTGTTCGCGTTCTGCCGCGAGCACCTGGCGCCCTACAAAATGCCGCGCATCCTGGAGTTCGTGCCGGAATTGCCCAAAACCATCAGCGGAAAAATTCGCCGCGTGGAGCTGCGCGCGCACGAATCGCAGCAACGCCTCGGCGGGGCCCTGGGGGCAAACGAGCACTTCTACGCCAGGCCGCTGTAGGGCCCCGGCGGGGCGTTGCGGCGGGCCATTTATTCAAGCGGCCGCGCCGTTTTAGTGGGTGAGGAAATCCGGCGGAAATAATTCCTGGCCGTACTTTTTGGCGACGCTCTGCAGCCGCCGCTGCTCGTCGGGGCCCATGGCCGGGGCAGGCAGGAAAGTGCCGGCCGCCACGGGCGTGCCGATCTCCTGAAAGAAGGCGTCCAGGCCGGCCGGGATGACCACGCAGAAAAGGCGCGCGGTGGTAGCCGACTCATTTTTAAAGCTGTGCACGGCGCCGCCCGGCGGAATGCTGACAAAGGAGCCTTGGCGGGCCGTGTACGTTTGGGTTTCGCTGCGCACCACGACTTCGCCCTCCAGGATGAAAAAGGATTCCTGGATTCCGGCGTGCGCGTGGGGCCCCGGCCCGCCCTGCGGCGGCACCAGCATCTCAATGGCGGCGTAAGCCCCGCCGGTCTGGTCGCCGGTGATGATCAGGCGGTAAGTATCGCCCACTACCGACAGGCTGGGGCCGTCCTGGGCATCGACGGTCGTTATGGCAATTGGTCGCATCGCATTGTGGGTTAGAGGATTGATGGAGTTCGTGTCGCCTGATAAGCCCTGGCAGCGCAAACCAGCTGCCGGGGAAGGCGGCTGGTTTGCTTGCGGCCAGGCCCGCTTTGCCTTGTGTGCCAAACCATTGCGGGGCCCCGCGCCGGGCCATTACTGAATGAACACCGGCCGAATCAAATTTTCAAACGTGAAAATCTCGTCCCATTTCTCCTGGGTCAGCAATTGGCGCTCGGTCACGGCGATGTCGTGCACCGATTTGCCGGTGGCCAGGGCCTCCTTGGCGATGCCGGCGCTGGCCTCGTAGCCCAGCACGGGGTTGAGCTGCGTGACGATGCCGATGCTGTTGTAGACCAGGCTGGCGGCGTGCGCGGCGTTGGCCGTGATGCCCACCACGCACTTTTCGCGCAACGTATCGCAGGCGTTGGTCAGGTACGAGATGGAGGTGAACAGGGCGAAGGAAATCACCGGCTCCATCACGTTGAGCTGCAGCTGGCCCGCCTCGGCGGCCATCGTCACCGTCAGGTCGGCCCCGATGACGTAAAACGCCGTCTGGTTCACCACCTCCGGCACCACCGGGTTCACCTTGCCCGGCATGATGCTGGAGCCCGGCTGCAGGGCCGGCAGGTTGATCTCGTTGATTCCGCAGCGGGGCCCCGACGAGAGCAGCCGCAAATCGTTGCATATCTTACTCAGTTTCACCGCCGTGCGCTTGAGCACGCCCGAGAGCTGCACGTAAGCGCCCGTGTCGTAGGTGGCCTCGATGAGGTCGCCGGCCAGGCTCAGGTCGAGGCCGGTGACGGCGCGCAGGTGCTGGGTCACGAGGCCCGCGTAGCCGGGCGGCGTGTTCACGCCGGTGCCGATGGCGGTGGCCCCCATGTTGATTTCGGAGATGAGCCGGCGCGAGTCGTCGATGCGCAGCAGCTCCTCGCGCAGGTTGGTGGCGAAGGCGCGGAACTCGTCGCCCATGCTCATCGGCACGGCATCCTGGAGCTGGGTGCGGCCCATTTTGAGGATGTCGCGGAACTCCTCGGCCTTCTGGGCGAAGGCATCGGCCAGGGCGGCGAGGGTTTCGCGGTAGCCCACCAGCTTGTTGTTGAGCGCGATGCGGAAGGCCGTCGGATAGGCGTCGTTGGTGCTTTGCGAGCAGTTGACGTGGTTGTTGGGGTGGCAGTACTGGTAGTCGCCCTTGGCGTGGCCCATGATTTCGAGGGCCACGTTGGCAATGACTTCATTGGCGTTCATGTTCACCGACGTGCCCGCGCCGCCCTGAATCATGTCGGTGAGAAACTGGTTGTCGAACTCGCCGGTAGCCACGCGGTCGCAGGCGGCGGCAATAGCGTCGGCGATGTTGGCGGGCAGCACGCCGAGCTCCCTATTGGCCAGGGCCGCGCCTTTTTTTACATAAGCCAAGGCCTGCACGAACAGCGGCTCGTTGCGGATGGGAATGCCGGTGATGTCGAAGTTTTCCATGCCGCGCAGGGTCTGGATGCCGTAGTAGGCGGTGTCGGGCAGGCTGCGTTCGCCGAGGAAATCGTGTTCGATGCGGGAGGTTGACATGGGGAATTTTGGGGTGGGATGATGGGGCTATACGGAATGGGCGAATGCTGGGGCAAACCTACGGCGGCGCGTTGCAACGGGGCCGGGGAGTGTAGGCATGGAACGTCCGTCATGCTCATCTGGCGTCCGCGCGGCGAAGCATCTTGCCCGCTCGACGCAATCCATGCAATTGGTTTACTATTGCGGTAGCGATGCTTCGACAAGCTCAGCATGACGGATGTTCTCAACCTCTCTAAGCCCGAAACCCCACCCATGAAATTCCGCTACCTGCCCATTCTGGCCCTGGCCCTCGCCGGCTGCTCCCAGCCCGACAAAACCGCTGCCGGCCCCGATGCCCGCTTTGATGCCTTCAAAGGCCAGTTTATCGAAGCCCTGTGGAAGCAGAATCCCGACTATGCCTCCGGCATGGGCTACCACAAATACGACTCGCTGCTGCTGATTCCCAACGCCGCCCAGCGCCAAGCCGACGACGCTTTTGCCCAAAATAGCCTAACCGCACTGGGCCGTTTCACCCCCGATAGCCTCTCGCCCAACAACCAGATTGACCTGCGCCTGCTCCGCAACGAGCTGCGCGCCGAGCGCTGGTACGCCGACACCCTCAAAACCTGGCAGTGGAACCCGGCCAGCTACAACCTCGGGGCCGCGGTGGGGGAGCTGCTCAACGGCCGCCACTTCCGCCTCGACCGCCGCCTGCGCAACATCTCCGACAAAATCAGCCACGCGGCCGAGTTCTACGCCGCCGCCCGGGCCAATATCAGCACCCCGACGAAGGAGCACACCGCGCTGGGCATTCGTCAGAATGAGGGCGGGCTGGAAGTTTTTGGCCCCGCGCTGGCCGACTCGGTGCGGAAATCGGGCCTGAGCGCGGCGGAGAAGCAGACGCTCACGGCCCGCATCGCGGCCGCCCGGCAGGCCATCGAAGGCTACGTAAGTTTTCTGCGTAGAAACATGCCGGCCGGCGTGCCCTACCGCAGCTTCCGCATCGGCAAGGCGCTGTTCGAGCAGAAGTTTGCCTACGATATTCAATCGCGCTTTACGGCCGCCGAAATTTACCAGCAGGCCCTGAAGCACAAGGCCGAGCTGCTGCACGACATGGGCCACCGCGCCGCCCGGCTCTATCCCAAGTACTTCCCCGGCCAGAAAGCCCCGGCCGATTCGCTCGCCCTCATCACGGCCGTCATCAACCAGCTCACGCTGAAGCACGCCCCGCGCGACGGCTTCGCGGATGCCGTGAAGCGCCAGATTCCGACGCTGGTGGCCTTCGTCAATGAGCACAAGCTCCTCACCCAGGACCCCAGCAAGCCGCTGGTGGTGCGCGAAACCCCGCTCTACATGCGCGGCAGTGGGGCAGGAGCCAGCGTATCGGCCCCCGGCCCCTACGACAAGGGCGCGAATACTTATTACAACGTGGAGCCCCTGCCCGCCGAGTGGACGCCCGCTCAGGCCGAAAGCTACCTGCGCGAATACAACGACTACACCCTCCAGATTCTCAACATCCACGAAGCCATTCCGGGCCACTACACGCAGCTCGTGTACGCCAACCGCTCGCCCTCGCTGGTAAAGAGTATTTTCGGCAACGGCGCGATGGTGGAGGGCTGGGCCGTGTATTCGGAACGCATGATGCTGGAAAGCGGCTACGGCAACAACTCCGACGAAATGTGGCTGATGTGGGACAAATGGAACATGCGCTCGACCCTGAACGCCGTCATCGACCACGCCATTCAGGCCGAAAACATGAGCGAAACCGACGTGGTAGCCCTGCTGCGCCGCGAGGGTTTCCAGGAAGAAGCCGAAGCGCGGGGCAAGTGGCTGCGCGCCACCCTTAGCCAGGTGCAGCTCAGCAGCTATTTCACGGGCTACTCCGAAATTTATGCCCTGCGCCAGGAGCTAAAGCAGCAGAAAGGCAAAGGTTTCAACCTGAAAGAGTTCAATGAGAAATTCCTGAGCTACGGCAGCGCCCCGGTGAAATATATCCGCGAGCTGATGCTGCGGCCAAATCAGGCCGACCGATAGATTAGCGGGAACGGCCCGAAAGCGGGAATCTTTTCGCGGTACGGCATGTATGGGCCGCGTGCCGGCTTGTGCGGCACCCTTCTTTTCTGCAACTACAGTTAGTTCAGTGTCCGACACACTACTTACGAATTCGGTACTCGACACCAACGATGAAGGCCTGCGCCATTGCATCTACGAGCACCAAAAAGTCTTTGCCATATTCACGACCGAAGACTGCGCCATTTGCAAGCTGTTGGGTCCGGGCTTCGCCAAACTCTCGGAGAACGAAGAATACGAGCACATTCAATTTGTACGCCTTTCGTCGGAGGAAAATCCCGTGGCCAAGCAGCTGATGGATGAGCGCGCCACGCCGTTCTTAGTGAGCTACTGCCAGGGCCGGCTCCTGGAGTGCGACTCGCTCACAACCACTGCTGCCGTGCAGGCCCAGCTCGACCGCCTCTGCGCTTTTGTGCCTGACAACGGGTAGCCGCCGCTACCTTTGAGCGTGTTTTTTCTGCTCTCGAAGGTTCTTGATTTTGTGCTCCTGCCCACTGTGTGGCTGGTCGTTTTTCTGATTGCCGCGCTCGTATCCCGGCCGCCGCGCCAGCGCCGCTGGCTACTGGCCGCGCTGGTGCTCACGCTGCTGAGCACCAATTCGTTTTTGGTGAATGAGCTGCTGCTGGCCTGGGAGCAGCCGCCTGTGGCCCTGGCCGCCCTGCCCCACCACGCCGATGCCGCCGTGTTGCTCACGGGCATCACCAACGTCGGGAAGTCGCCCCATGACCGGGTGTATCTCGGCCCAGGGGCCGACCGCGTCACGAGCGCGCTGTGGCTCTATCGGGCCGGCCGGGTGCGCCGCATCATCATCTCGGGCGGTTCGGGTAGCGTGAGCGCGGTGGCGCACACCGAGGCCAGCGACCTGGCCACGCTGCTACGTCTGGCCGGCGTGCCCAACTCCGCTATTTTGCAGGAAGACCAGAGCCGCAACACCCGCGAAAACGCGTTGTTCACGCAAACATTGGTGGCCGTCCGGCCCGAACTGGACACGCTCATTCTCGTTACGTCGGCTTTTCATCAGCGGCGGGCCATGGGCTGCTTCGCCAAAGTGGGGCTGCACCCCGTCGGCTTTCCGGCCGGCTACCGCAGCGCCGACCGCCACCTCTCGCCCGAAGCCCTGCTGGTACCCAACCCCGACGCAATGGCCAATTTCAGCCTGTTGGTGCACGAAGTGACGGGCTGGCTGACGTATAGGGTATTAGGGTATTTGTAGGGGCGTATAAAGTGACCGTCATGCTGAGCGCAGCCGAAGCATCTCTACCTCAATAGTAAATCA
>JANXOE010000039.1 GCA_025353745.1 Hymenobacter sp. | reverse complement strand
TGCCGTTGGCGCGGGCAAAGGCTGGCGTCGGCCCCAGGGCGTCGTAATCAAGGCCACAATTTGCGGTACATTTTATAGATTCGTACTTGGATTAGGTAAAAAAATCGATCAGGAGCAACCGCCGTGCTTTAAATTTTGCAGGTAAGTAATTTTCTGGTTTTTAGAAATTTAGCGTGTTTTTTGCTCATTTAAGTTTATCCGCATGGAAGATCGTATTCTGGGCCTGCACCACGTCACGGCCATTGCAAGCGCCGCCCAACGCAACTTTGATTTTTACGCCAAAGTCCTGGGCCTGCGCTTCATCAAAAAGACCGTCAATTTCGATGATCCTGGGACTTACCATTTTTACTTCGGCAACGAGGTGGGGTCGGCGGGCACAATCCTCACCTTTTTCCCCTGGCCGCACATCACGGCGGGCCGGCGCGGCACGGGGCAGGCCACCGAAATCGGCTACTCCGTGCCCGCCGGCAGCCTCGATTTTTGGATGAAGCGCTTCGACGCGCACAACGTCATCTACAACAAGCCCAGCGAGCGGTTCGGGGAGCAGTACTTGCCTTTTCTCGACCCCGACGGGTTGAAGCTGGAACTCATCGTCTCGAAAAGCGCCGACCCGCGCACGCCCTGGACCACCCCGGAGGTCGGGGCCGACGGGGCCATCCGCGGCTTCCACAACGTGACCCTGACCTTGGCCAACCGGCAGGCCACGGCCGATATTCTAACCGAAGTGTTTGGCTACCAACTCGTGGAGCAGCACGTGAACCGCTACCGCTACGCCACCGACACGGTGCAGGGGGCCGGCATCGTGGATTTGGTGGAGGTGGCCGGCGAGGCGCCGGGCGTGGTGGCGGGGGGCTCGGTGCACCACATTGCGTTTCGGGTGAAGGACGACGCCACGCTGATGCGCTTCCGCGCCGTCATCGAGCGGCGTGGCCTGAACATCACGCCCCAGATTGACCGCCAGTACTTCCATTCGCTCTACTTCCGCGAGCCGGGCGGCGTGCTGTTTGAAATCGCGACCGACAACCCCGGCTTCACCGTCGACGAGCCGCTGGCCGAGCTGGGCACGCACTTGCTGCTGCCGCCCCAGTACGAAGCCCGCCGGACGCAAATCGAGGCCCACTTACCGAAAATTGTATGAGCGCCGCGTCCTATAAGCCCCTGCACTACATCTACCAGCCGGCCGCCGCACCGGCCGCCGCGACACTGCTGCTGCTGCACGGTACCGGCGGCGACGAGCAGGATTTGCTGCCCCTGGCTGCCCGCTTCGGCCCCGGCGTGAACGTGCTGAGCGTGCGCGGCAACGTGCAGGAGGGCGGCATGCCGCGCTTCTTTCGCCGCCTGGGCATGGGCGTTTTCGACGAAGACGACGTGCGCTTTCGTACCCACGAGCTGGTGGAGTTTCTTCGGAATGCCAGCCAAAAGGAAGCGTTCGACTTGGCCCAGCTGGTGGCGGTCGGGTATTCCAACGGGGCCAACATTGCGGGCAGCGTCCTCATGCTCTACCCCGAGCTGCTGGCCGGGGCCGTGCTCTGGCGCCCGATGCAGCCGCTGACCCGGGAAGTGCCCGGGTTTGCCACGACGCGCCGGCAGCCCGTTTTGTTTAGCCCCGGCACGCACGACCCCACCGTGCAGCCCGCCGCCACGCAGGCGTACGCGGCCCTGCTCACGGCCGCCGGCTTCGCCCTCACGCGGGCAGACACGGCCGCGGGCCACAACCTAACGCAGGCCGATGTGGACAACGCAACCGGCTGGTTTCAAAAACATTTTCTGCAAAAGGTATGAAAACCAAGGATTTGGCTTCGTAAACGAGAACGGCCGCTTCGATTTTGGAGCGGCCGTTCTCATTGCCGGTGCTCGGCTTTGCGGCGGGCTTGGCCGGGCAGGGCCCCGGCGCTGCCCGGCCAAGCCGTTTCGTCCTTGTAAACACCGCTGCCAGGGCCCTCAAAAACGTCGGCAATGCGTTGATCGGCGGCGAGATGCGGGGCATCGCCCGGCGGCAGGGCCCTGCACGGGAGGCGGTTGCTATGCGGGCGTAGGCTGGTAACGCTGTGCGCCAAGCGGCCCCGACTTTGGTGGAAGCCGGGGCCGCTTGGCACGTAAAATAAATGCGCGTGTGCGGCGGGGTTATTCCTGAAGCTTCATCAACCGCCTTACGTACACTTGGTTGTGGTCGCGGATGAAGACCGTGTACATGCCCGCGGCCAGGTTGCTGAGCGGGATGACCACCTGCGCCTGGCCGATTACCTGGCCGAGGTGCCTGACCACCCGGCCGCTGACGTCGCGCACGGCCACTTCCTCGGCCTGGCCGTGGGGCAAAGTCACCGTCACCGAGCGCGTGGCAGGGTTGGGGTAGAGGGTCATTTCTTCTGTTGCGACCGGTGCATTGGCCTTTGGCGTTGCACCAACGGCGCCGTTCTGTCCGGGAGGGCTCACCTCCAGGCGGTCCACGTTGGCCCCGCTGCGGTCGATGGCCGTAGCGCGCACCACGTTGGTGCCCGCCGCAAGGGTGGCGGTGGTGCTCACCGTTTGCCAGTTGGTCCAATTCGTCGTGTTGGGGAATGACAGCGCGTTGCTAACCACGGCCCCGTTGACCTTGATTTGCAGCGGCCGGTCGTCGCCGTCGCCCAGGGCGTAGCGGAAGCCGAGCTGGTAGCTGCCGGCCGTGGGCACGGTCACCCGCCACTCCAGGTAGTCACCGGTGGGGTTGACGTACGTGCCGAAGCCCTTTCCGGAGTGTCCGGGCCACGCCGCTGACAGCTCCACGCCCGACCTTACCGCATCCTCGGCTTCGTAGCTGTTGACGGTGGCAGCGGCCAGCACGGCCGTGCCGTACACCTCCATCTCGTAGAGGGAGTAGCCCGCCGGGAAGCCCCGCTTGAGGCCCAGCATGCGTACGTAGCGGGCCGTACCTGTTACGGCCAGCACGTTGCTGTACAGGGTATTGCCGGTTACTGTTTTGGCGGTAGTCCACGTTGCCCCATCGTTTGAGAGCTGGATTTGAAAGTCCTGGCCCAGCGCCGTTTCCCAATCCAGCACTACTTGGCTGAGTTGATAAGTCCTGCCCAGGTCTACCTGCAACCACGAGGGGTCCACGCCCTGAACGCTGGCCCAACGGGTGGTGCCGCTGTTGTCGAAGGCGGCCGAAGGCGGGGTATACGCCGCGCTTTCGGTGGAAGAAGCCGTGGCCGGTTTGCCCAATGCAATGTTGGGCAGCTGGTTGGGTTCGGGGGTGCCCGAAACCTCTAGCTCGTTGATAGAATAGCCGGCGGCAGTGGCCGGTACCGTGGCGTACACCCGGACAAACCGCCCCGTGCCATTCACCGCAAGGGCATTGAGGGCCGATTGGTTGCCCGTAATCTTTGCCAGGGCCGTCCAGTTCTGCGCGTCGTTGGATGTCTGAACTTCAAAAGCTTGTGCCAGCGCGGCGGCCCATTTCACGCGCACTTGGCAAAGGGCGTAACGCCGGCCCAGGTCCACGTAAAGCCACTGCGGAGTGGTGCTGCCGGCGCTGGCCCAGCGGGTAGTAGCGTTGGAGTCGAAAGCCCGAGGTTCGTAATAGGCGTTGTCATGGTTGAGGACCGAAGAACAGGCCGCGGGCCGGTTCAGGGCCACGTTGGCCGTCGGGCAGCTGGCCGGAGGAACCCCCGGGCCCCCCGGAGCCGGATTGCCCGTCGTGGTGTCGGCGCTGAGCACGATGGGTACGTGGCTGAAGACGGCCCTGGAGAGGCGGTCGTTGGCGTGGCTGGTGAGCACGATGCCGGCCGTGATGGGCCCGCTGCCAAAGCCCAGGTCCACGGTTGTGCCGACCTGCTTCCACGTCAGGCTATCCTGCGACACGTAGCCGGTGTAGCGCGTGCCGCGCTTGATGAGCTTCACATAGTACGGCGCCCGGATGCCCGCCACGTTGCTGTTGGTGCTGCCACCGCCCGTGGCCTGGCGGTACTGAAACGCCGCGCCGTTGCCGCTGGTGAGGGCCATAAAGGCGTGGCGGGAATTGCCGTCGACGGTTTCGCGGAACATCACCCCCGCCTTGTTCCAGGCATTCACGTTGTCCAGGCTGTCCACGCGGGCCGCTATCTGGCCATCGCCGTTAAAGGTTTTGTAAGTGTAGCGGAACCCGTCGACGCTGCCCCAGATGTCCGCGCCCGAGGCCTTCACGTGGTACACGGCACTGTTGTAGCAAGCCTGGCCGGGAATGCCCACCGGCCCCACGTCCTGCGTGAGCCACCGCGTGGGCAAGAAGCCGCAGCTGGCGTCGCACACCAAAGTGCTGAAGGCCTTATCCCCCGAAAACGCGCTGACTGCCGTAGCGCTGCACGCCGCCTGCACCTTGAATAAATAATCGGTGCCGCAGCTGAGTGTGGTTGGGGTGAGGCTGTTGGTGGCAACGGCAACGGTGGTGTACGACGCAGCATTCAGGTCCTTGTAGGCAACGTTGTAGCTGCTGGCGCCGGGCACGGCGTCCCAGGTCAGCAGGGCCCCGGTGCGCGACGGATTGGCCGCGGCCAGGTTGGCCGGTGGCGCGCAGCTGCTGCCGCTGCTGGGGGTGCCGAACACTTGAAAATCGTACAGTGAATAGCCCGCGCCGGTGCCGCGGGCCGTGCCGTACAGGCGCACGTAGCGCCCCGTGGCCTGCAGCGGCAAGCTGTTGGAAAGCGAGAGGTTGCCCGTCACGGTGCTGACGGTTTTCCAGGCCTGGGCATCGTTCGACACCTGAATCTGGAAGTCTTTGCCCAACGCCGCTTCCCAGCGCAAGGCCACCCGGCAAAGGTCGTACTGCCCTTGCAGGTCCACGTAAATCCACTGCGGGTCGATGCCCTGCGCGCTGGCCCACCGCGTGGCGGCGCTGTTGTCGAAGGCAGCCGAAGGCGGGGTGAGCGTTGCGTTTTCGCTGGACGAGGCCACGGCGGGCTTGTTCAAGGCCACGTTGGTGGTGGCGGTGCAGGTTTGGGGGGCCTGGTTGGTTACGCCGTACACGATCAGCTGCTTGGAAAATGTCGGCACGTACACCTTGCCGTTGGCGATGGTTGGGCACGCGAACTTGGCAAAGCCGACGATGTTGTCGGCCACGTTTTGCGACGAGTTCCACAGCTCTTTGGTCACGTCGGTCGCGTCGAATGCCCGCAGAATGCCCGGCCGCGTCGACTGGTTGGCGTCGCCGCCCGCCGAGTGCAGGGCCCACAGCACAGCCGTTCCCGGCGTGGTGCCGTTGGACGACACCGCCATCAGCGCGCCGGAGGCCCCGGTGGGGCCCTGGGCGTTGCCGGTCACCACCGAGCCCACGTCGAAGGTGCCGGTGCCGCGGTTGAATGGAAACGCTTTCAGGGCCGCGTTTTCCGACCAGGTGTAGAAAAATTCCTTGCTGGCGTTTCGGTAGTAGGCAAACGAGGACCGCAGGCCTTTATACGACCCCAGGCTGATGGTCTGGACCACTTGGTTGGCCGCGGCGTTGAAGCGCCCCATGTTGTCGCGGTTCAGCACGTAGATGTTGCCGTCTTTGCAACCCGTGATGGCCAGTTTGGTGTCGGGCAGCAGCATCACCTCGCTGGTGCCAAAATCCAAATCTGCGTTTTCCAGGTCCTGGTAGTTTTTGGGGGTAAAAAAGCTGCTCACGGCCAAGGTGTTGCCTGAGCGAGTAAGCTTCAGCGCGCTTTCCGCCCGATTGCGCACGTTGTTGAAGTCGCCGTTCAGCCCGGCGCTGCCGTTGCCCACCGACAGGTAAATGTTGCCCAGCTCGTCGGCGGCGGGGGCCGCCCCGCTCATCCAGATGCCGCCGTTGCGCCCATCGGGCGTGTCGTTGTACACCACTTTTTGAGCCAGCGTGCCGGCGTCGTAGCCCAGCACCCAGCCGTGGTAGGGCCCCCAGTCGCAGTGCGAGGCGAAGGCGATGTACACGATGCCGTTGAGCAGAAGCAGGCCGGGCCGCTGGTTCTGCCGCTGCGAATCGAAGGAAATGACGCCGTTCACGCTCCCGGCCCCGGTGCCTGCGTACGTAGCCGCGATTTTTTGCGGACTGCCGGCGCGCTCCGCCCCGTTCGTGATGTCGACGGCGTGCAAGTACTGCGAATAATTTGTGCCGTCCGTGCCACGGGCCACGAAATACATCGTCCGGCTCACCGAGTCGATGACCGGCGTGCCCACAATGCCGATGTTGCCGTTGAAATCTTTGTAATTTCCCCCGCAGGCCCCCGTCATGTCGGTGTTTCTGGGCGGGCGCTGGCTGGCCGGCGTGTAGTTTTTCGACCAGTACACCAACGCTTTGTCGGCGTCGATGGCGTACACCGTGTTGTTGACGGTGGCCGCGTACACCACGTTGTGCTGGCCGCCGGCGATGGGTACCCGGCTCACCACCAAAGGCTGCGCGTAGAGCTGGTCGTCCACGCTCACGCTATAGGCCTTGCCAAAAGTGCTTTTGTTGACGTTGGCCACGGTCAGGGCCCCCTCTTTGTTGTTCCAGCCGGTGCGCGCCAAATCGCCGTGCTGCGTCACGACGGAAACGCCTTGCGCCGCCGCGCCCAAGGTGAAAAAAGGGGCGCACAGCAGCAGCCATTTTGCCAAAATCCTTGCGTAAAAAGTCCGCCGGGGAAAGGTGAGTCCGTGGTTCGCCATGGTAAGAAAATGGGTGTGAAAGCCCCGCGCAAATGCGCCGAAGCTCCAGCCAAAACGGCCCGATTATGAGGGCTAAATTAAGATTTATTACAAGACTATCAATTATTTGGATTAAAATATATGTCACTTTGGTTCCTTGCTGTTCTGCTTCCAGCCGCGTTGCGGAGTGGCAGGGTCGCGGTTATTTTTTTGGTTGAGAGGGCCCTGGCAACAACAGAAAAAGCCGCTCCCGTAAGGGGAGCGGCTTTTCAAGGGCAAAAAAGAAATTTGCGGAATCCGACCTAACCTGGGCCGTTAGTTGGCCACCTCGCTCAAAAATTTAATGCGCACGAGCCGCACCTCTTCCTCGGTGAAGTCGTCGGTGCCCAGGGCTTGCATGGCCGCGGCGATGTTGTCGGTGCTGGCCGTCATAAAGTAGTCGTAAATCTCGTCTTGCTTGTCCTCGTCCACCACTTCCTGGAGGTAATAGTCGAGGTTGAGCCGGGTGCCGGCGTAGCAAATGTGCTCGATTTCCTCCATCAGCTCGGCCATGCCGATGCCTTTCGACGCGGCAATGTCGTCGAGCATCGTCTTCTTGTCAATCTGCTGGATGATGTAGATTTTGATCTTCGAGCGGTTCACCGCCGACTTGATGACCACGTCGTCGGCCGTCTCGATGTCGTTGTCCTCCACGTACTTCTTGATGGCCGCCACGAAGGGGCCCCCGAATTTCTGGGCCTTGCCCTGGCCCACGCCCGCCACGTGCGTAAGGTCGTTGAGGCTGGTGGGGTAGGTGGTGGCCATTTCCTTCAGGCTGGGGTCCTGGAAGAGCACGTACGGGGGCAGGTTTTTCTGCTTGGCCACCTGCTTGCGCAGTTCCTTGAGCTGGGCAAACAGGGCTTCGTCGTGGCCGGCGGCCTGCTGCACTTCTTCCTTGTCCTCGTCGGCCTTCTGCTCGGCTTCGAAATTATGGTCTTTGGTGAGGGTGATGGACTGCGGGTTTTCGATGAAATCCATGCCCCGGTCCGTCATCCGCACCAGGCCAATGCTGTCGATGTCCTTCTCCATGAAGCCGTTGAGCAGGCACTGGCGCAGCACCGAGTGCCAAAATTGCGCGTCGCCCAGGGCCTTGCCCTGGCCGTACACCGGCAGGGCGTTGTGGGCGTAGCTCTCGATGTGGGGGTTGCTCAGGCCCAGCAGCACCTGCCCCACGTGGTTCAGGTTGAAGCGGGCCTCGGTTTGCACCACGGCGCGCAGGGCCAGCCCCACGGCCTCCTGGCCCTCAAACCGCTCCTTGGGGTGGCGGCAGTTGTCGCAGAAACCGCAATCCTCTTCCAGCACCTCGCCGAAGTAGTGCAGCAGCTGGCGCCGCCGGCACACCGCGCTTTCGGCGTAGTTCGTCATCTCGGCCAGCAGCTGGTGGGCGTTGTCGCGCTCGGTTACGGGCTTGTCCTTGCTGAATTTTTCCAGCTTGAGAATGTCGTCGTAGCTGTAGAACATCAGGCAGTTGCCCTCCAGGCCGTCGCGGCCGCCGCGGCCCGTTTCCTGGTAGTAGCCCTCAATGCTTTTGGGCACGTCGTAGTGCACCACGAAGCGCACGTCGGGCTTGTCGATGCCCATGCCGAAGGCAATGGTGGCCACAATCACGTCGCACTCCTCGTTCAGAAACGCGTCCTGGTTGTTGATGCGCACCTGCTGGTCGAGGCCGGCGTGGTAGGGGCGGGCGCGCACGTCGTTCACGCGCAGCAGCTCGGCGATTTCCTCCACTTTTTTCCGGCTCAGGCAGTAGATGATGCCGGCCTTGCCCTTGTGCTGCTTCACGTACTGAATCAGCTGTTTCTTGGTGTTGTGCTTGGCCCGCACCTCGTAGTAGAGGTTGGTGCGGTTGAACGACGTTTTGAACACGCCGGCGTCGTCCATGTGCAGGTTTTTCTGGATGTCGAGCTGCACCTTGGGCGTGGCCGTGGCCGTGAGGGCGATGATCGGAATGTTGCCCCCCAGGTTGTCGATGATGCCGCGGATCTTGCGGTACTCGGGCCGGAAATCGTGGCCCCACTCCGAGATGCAGTGCGCCTCGTCGATGGCCACGAACGAGATGGTCGTCTTTTGCAAAAAGGCGATGGTGTCGTCCTTGGTGAGGCTTTCCGGGGCCACGTAGAGCAGGCGCACGGTCCCGTTCATCACGTCTTTGCGCACCCGCGTCATCTCGGTTTTGGTCAGCGTCGAGTTGTACACCTGGGCGTTCACGCCGAAGGCCCCGAGCTGGTCTACCTGGTTCTTCATCAGGGCGATGAGCGGCGAGATGACGATGGCCGTGCCCGGCACCACCAGGGCCGGTAGCTGGTAGCACAAGCTTTTGCCCGCCCCCGTGGGCATGATGACGAACGTGTTGTTGCCGCTGAGCACGTTGTGAATGACCGCCTCCTGGGTGCCCCGAAAATGGCCGTAGCCAAATACTTCTTTCAGGGTGTGCTTGAGGGTTGCCACTCGTTCAGGGGCTTCGGCCAGGGCAGGTGCAGACATAGTGTAATTAAGGCAGGTGAATCGGGTTGAGAAGTGCGATGGTAACGAAGATAAGGACAAGCGTTTTTCCCGAGCCGGTTTTCGTACAATTTTTCGGGTAATTTTGAAGAAAAAATTCTTAGTGATTTCCGTTCCTTCCGCTGCCCTGGCCCCCGCCGACTTGCTGCGCATCGCCCGCCAGGTGCTGCACGAAGAAGCCGCCGCCCTCTACGGCGTGGCCGACGCCATCGCCGCCACCCCCGATTTTGCCCGCTGCGTGGCGGCCATCCTGGACCTGACCGGGCGCGTGGTGGTGACCGGCGTGGGCAAAAGCGCCCACATCGCCGGCAAAATCGTGGCCACGCTCAACGGCACCGGCACGCCGGCCCTGTTCATGCACGCCGCCGACGCCCTGCACGGCGACCTGGGTATGATTCAGTCCCAGGATTTCGTCATCGCCCTCAGCAAAAGCGGCGACACGGCCGAATTTAAGGTGCTCGTGCCGCTGCTGCGCCGCCGGGGCGTACCGCTGGCCGCGCTGGTCTGCAACGCCGATTCGTACCTGGCCAAGCAAGCCGACTACGTGCTGCACGCCCCCGTGGCGCGCGAGGCCTGCCCCAACAACCTGGCCCCCACCACCAGCAGCACCGCCACCCTGGCCCTGGGCGACGCCCTGGCCGTGTGCCTGCTCGAAGCCCGACATTTTTCGGCCCACGACTTTGCCCGCCTGCACCCGGGCGGCACGCTGGGCAAGCAGCTCTACCTCACCGTGGGCGACCTCAGCCGCCAAAACCAACGGCCCCACGTAGGCCTCGATGCGCCGCTGAAGGAGGTGCTGCTCGAAATTTCGGGCAAGCGCCTGGGGGCCACCGCCGTGCTCGACGCCGCCGGGGCCCTCGCCGGCATCATCACCGACGGCGACCTGCGCCGCATGCTGGGCGGCCACCTCGCCGACCTGGAAACCCTGCGCGCCCGCGACATCCTCACGCCCGCGCCCGCCACCGTCGGCATCGACGAATTTGCCGCCGAGGCCCTGGCCCGGATGCAGGCCCGCAACATCACCCAGCTCGTGGTGTTGGAGCAGGGGCGGTTCGCGGGCTTCATTCACTTGCACGACCTGCTGCGGGAAGGGCTGGTCTAAACCGGCTTACCTTACCGCCGCAATATTCATAGGCTATTAAAATCATGAACTCGACCTATCTCGTAGTAATGGCCGGGGGCATCGGCAGCCGGTTTTGGCCGTTCAGCCGCACCAACTACCCCAAGCAATTCCACGACGTGCTGGGCACCGGCCGCTCCATGCTGCAGGTGACGGTGGACCGCTTCGCTGGCCTGTGCCCGCCCGAAAACGTGTTTGTGGTAACCAACCGCGACTACACGGCCCTGGTGCACGAGCACCTGCCCCAACTGCCGACCGACCAGATTCTGGGCGAACCCATCGGGCGCAACACGGCCCCCTGCATCGCCTACGCCAGCTACCGCATCGCCCAGCGCGACCCCCAGGCCACGATTATCGTGACGCCCGCCGACCACGCGGTGCTCAACGAGGACGAGTTCCGGCGCGTGATGGCCCTGGCCGTGGACGCCGCCCGCCACCACGACGTGCTCGTAACGCTGGGCATCCACCCCTCGCGGCCCGACACCGGCTACGGCTACATCCAGTACATCGACGGCCAGGGCCTGCCCGGCCGCGAGCTGCACAAGGTGAAGACCTTCACCGAAAAACCCAATCTGGAGCTGGCCAAGATGTTCGTCGACAGCGGCGATTTCCTCTGGAACTCGGGCCTGTTCGTGTGGCGGGCCGACACCATCCTGCACGCTTTTCGGCAGTACCTGGGCGACATTGCCGAGGTGTTTGAGGAAGGAGCGACGGCCCTGGGCAGCGCGCGCGAAGAAAAATTCATCAGCGAAGCCTACTCGCGCTGCCCCAACATCAGCATCGATTACGGCGTGATGGAAAAGGCCGACAACGTGTACGTGCTGCCCGCCGACTTTGGCTGGAGCGACGTGGGCACCTGGGATTCGCTCCACCGCATCGGCCGGCACGACGCCAACGGCAACGTGGTGAGCGGCGATGTGCTGCTCTACGACACCACCGGCTGCGTCATCAAAACGCCTTCCGAGCGCCTCGTGGTGGTGCAGGGCCTCGAAGACTACATCGTGGCCGAGTACGACAACGTGCTGCTCATCTGCAAGCGCAGCGAAGAGCAGCGCGTGAAGGAATTCGTGGCCGATGTGAAGGCAAAAAAGGGCGCAGGGTATAATTAAAGAGCGGTTTGCATTAGAAGCTGTTCAGAAAGTCGTCCAAATCAAATCGGCACGACGTTGTTTCGACTTCCTAAACAGTTTCTTGCGTTTCAGGGCCCTCCCGTGCATTGAGACGCATCTTTGCGTCTCAATCGCTGCCCGATTTCGGCCTGATCCGAGAAGCAAAGATGCGTTTCCACAGCACACGCGGGGAACTGTTAATTCAAATGCCGCTTTTTAGCCGCGCCCCAGGCCTCATCCCCAGCCCTTTTCCAGAAGTACGAGGTAACTCACCAACAAAAAAGCCTGCTGGTCAGCGGGCTTTTTTGTTGGTGAGTTACCCATGCATCCAACGGAAGCCCGGTTCATCGCCTGCCTACTCCGTTGCCACCCGCTGCTTGGCCACCTCAAACAGCATAATGCCCGCGGCTACGCCCACGTTCAGCGACTGAATCTGGCCGGTCATCGGCACTTTCAGGCGCACGTCGGCCAAGCGAAGCAATTCCGGGGCGATGCCGTCTTCTTCCGAGCCCATGAGGACGGCCACGGGGCCCGAGAAATCGACGTCGGCGGCGCCCACGGCTTCGTCGGCTTTTTCGGTGCAGGCCACCACCGTTACGCCCGATTGCTGGAGGAAACGGATGGTTTCCTGTAGGTTGGCTTCGCGGCACACGGGCAGGATGTTCAGGGCCCCGGCGGAGGTTTTGAGGGCGTCGCCGTTGATTTGGGCGGCGCCGTGGCTGGGCACCACCAGGGCCTGCACGCCCAGGCACTCGGCGGTGCGGGCGATGGCCCCGAAGTTGCGCACGTCGGTAATGCGGTCGAGCAGCAATAGAAACGGCACCTTGCCTTCCTCAAACAAGCCGGCGAGCAGGCCGTCGAGCGGGGCGTAGTCGATGGGCGAGACGAAGGCCACCGCGCCCTGGTGGTTTTTGCGGGTGAGGCCGTCGAGCTTTTCCACCGGCACCTGCTGCACCTGGATGCCGGCCGCGCGGGCCAGGGTCGAAATGTCGCCCACGAGGCTGTTCTTGGTGCCGCGCAGCAGGAAGATTTTTTCCAGCGTGCGGCCCGCGTTCAGCGCCTCCAGGATGGGGCGCAGGCCGAACAGCATGTCGATGCTGCGGTCGGGCTGCGGGGCGCGGTTTTCGTAGCGGGGGCGGTCGTCGCCGCGCTCGGTTTGCGGGTTTTGGCGGTAGGGCGGGCGCGGGGCGGCGTCGCGCCGCTCGTAGCCGCTGCCGGCGGGCTGGTCGTCGCGGTTGTTGCTGCCGCCGCGGCCCCGGGGCCGGGCGCGGGCCTCGTCGGCAAACCCGGGGGCGGCGTCGCGGTCGGGCCGGAACTGCTTGGGCGTGACGGGCCGGTTGTCGGCGTCGTAAAAGCGGCGGCCCGCTACCGGCCGCTGGGGTCGGTTGGGGCGCTCGGGGCGGTCTGTCCTGTTCTCCATTGCTGCACGGCGCCGTACCAGGGTTTTTCGTACTCGGGGCGGCGCACTAATTCGTAGTTATCAGGCGCAAAGGTACTCGGCCGGGGCCGGAAGCTGAAGGTGAGGGCCCCGGCCGGGCCTGCCGATGCGTAATCCCACTGCTCGTCGCCGGTGGCCAGGCGGCGCACGCTTTGGGGCGGCCCCAGCACCACGTACAGCAGGCCGCGGTCGGTGAGGAAGCCGGCCTTGTGGGCGGCGAAGAGGCGGTTGGCGGCTGCCACGCGGCCGTAGTACTTGCGGATGAGGGCTTTGCCGGTGACTTGGTTGTCGCGCGCGGCCCCCAGCCAGAACTCGTCCACGGCGCGCTTGGGGTCGGCGGTGCCGGCCAGGCGCCGGTGCTCGGCCGTGCCGGTGAGGTAGCGCAGGGGCTCGATGAGCTGGCTGGCGGTGCGCAGGTTGGGGTAGTCTTCGTTGGCCACCAGCAGGGCCAAGGTGCGCGGAGCCTGGCCCCCGACGCCGCCCACGCGCAGGGCCACCAGGCTCGGCTCGTCGCAGCGCAGCAGCTGGCCGGTGCGGACGAAAACAGAATCGAGCAGCGGCAGGGTGGGAGGGCCCCCCACCGCGGTGGCGGGGTTGGTCATGGGCGGCAGGGCTGGGGTGGGGGGCACGGCGTAGCGCCGCAGCCGCACGGGCTGAATCAGGCCGTAATTATCTATCCGAAAGGTTTCGCCGGCCCGCACGTAGGTCCGCAGCAGCGGCAGCCCCGCCGAGTCGGCGAGGACGAACGGCCGCTCCCGGCGCTCGGCCGGGAGGGCCAGCCAAGTGACGGCGGCGGCGTCCTGGGCGGTGGCGGGCGGCCCCACGGGCCCGGTTTGGATTTGCAGCACGGCGCCGGCCGGCACCCGCGCCGCCGCCACGCAAAAGCTGGCCCGCGTGCCCCCGGTGGCGTCGGGCCGCAGGTGCTGCTGCCGGCGCGGAACGCTGTCCTGCCACAGCGGGGCCGGGGCTTCGTAGCCGGCCCACGCCGCCACGCGCAGGCGCCGGCCGGGCACGGCGAGGGCCCCGGCGGGCAGGCGCACGTACACGCGGAGGCTGTCGCCCTCGCGGCGGGCGTCGGCCATCACGCGCGGCACGTCGCGGTAGAGGCCGGCAAAGTCGGGGCGGGGCAGCGACTGGGCCACGGCCGCCCGCAAGGGCAGCGCGGCCAGGACCAGCTTCCAGAAGAAAAATCGGTTCATGCCGGGATTAACGTAGTTGAGGAATCAAAAATATAAAAAGGCCGGTTCGCATCGCTGCAAGCCGGCCTTTTTCGTTGTGTGCCAAACGGCTACCGCCGGTCTTGCAGGTAGGGCTGCAGCACGGCGAAGGCCTTTTGGGCCCGCGCCGTGTCGCCGGCCTGCTGGGCGGCGCGGTACACGTTCTGGAGGTTAATCAGGTGCAGGCGCTGGTCGTAGTCGAACAGGCTGCCGTCGGGCCGGCCGGCGTAGAAGGACAGCATCTGGGTGGCGCGGCGCGTCATGGTGTCGAGCATTTCGTCGGCGCGCGCCTTTTCGCCGCCCGCGATGAGGGCCGGCACCAGCAGCGGCGAGTAGTAATCGTAGGGAATGGCCTTGTCGGGCATCACCTGCAAGCAAAAATCGGCCACTTCCTTGGCCTTGGCCTTGTCGCCGCGGTCCAGGTACGTGTTGGCGAGGCGGGCGAACTTGTCGCGGTAGTTCGACGGGAACTTGAGGTTGTTCTCGTCGTAAAAAATCTTGTCGTTGGTCAGGCCCCGGTAGCTGAACTGCTTCACCAGCTTCTGGTAGTTGAGGTCGGTTTCCACGAAGCCCTCGTCGCCCTGGGGCGCGTAGTTGGGGTCCTTCAGCGGCAGCAGGCGGTAGGCCAGCCCTTCGAGCTGGAAGTAGGGCTGCAGGTTCATGTAGTCGCTGGGGGCCACCGTGGAGCTGAAGTAGATGGGCCGCTTCCAGTTGTTGGTGGCAATCATGTCGAGGATCACCAGGTTTTTCTTCTCGATGCCGCGCTTGCCCATGCTCCACTCCATGCGGCTGACGAGCTGCTTGCGGCGGTCGGTGGGGATCAGGCCGAGCTGCTTAAAGGCCGTTGTGTCGACGGGCAGGTAAAAGTTCGGCGTCGGGAACGACATCACGTTGGGGCCGTTCTCGCTGTACTGCACTTGCAGCAGGGGGTTGTTCTGCTGCACCAGTTGAATGAACTGCTTGGCGTCCACGTCCTTCACGGCCGGGTTCTGGGCGAAGGGCATGTAGTCGTTGGTTCCCTGCGCGTACGCTTTATCGGGCATGCTGATGGGCAGCGGCTGCGAAAGGTAGGAGCGGCGCTTCATCTGCTGGATGTACCAGTCGGTGTTCAGGTAGCTGAGCACGGCCACGCGCACGTCGGTGCGGATGCCTTCCACCTCCTGGGCGTACCAGAGCGGAAAGGTGTCGTTGTCGCCGTTGGTGAACAGGATGGCGTTCGGGGCGCAGCTGTTGAGCAGGTTCTTGGCCGAGTCCACCGAGTTGAAGCGGCCCGAGCGGTCGTGGTCGTCCCAGCCCTGGGCCACCAAAATACCGGGCGCCAGCAGGCTTAGGGCCAGGGCGATGGCCGCGCGGGGGCCGTCGGCCTTCACCGCCGAGCGCAGCAAATCGGCCAGGCCCAGCACGCCCAGCCCGATCCAGATGGCGAAGGCAAAGGTGGCCCCGGCGAAGGTGTAGTCGCGCTCGCGCGGCTCCAGCGGCGGCTGGTTGAGGTAGACGATGATGGCCAGGCCCGTGAGCAGGAACAGCAGCCCCACCACCAGCGCGTCCTTGCTGTCGCGCCGGCTCTGGAAAAACAAGCCGATGAGCCCGAGAATCAGCGGGATGGCAAAAAAGTTGTTGTGCGCCTGGCTCTGGCCGATGCGCTCGGGCAGGGCCGCCCGGCCCGGGCTAAAAGGCGTGAGGGCCCCTGCCTGCTGCACGTCCGACTCGCGCCCCACGAAGTTCCACATGAAGTAGCGCCAGAACATGTGCCCCATCTGGTAGCGGAACAAAAACGAGAGGTTCTGGCCCATCGTCGGCTTCACCCCTTCCTGGATGTCCACCCATTTCTTGTATTCCTGCACGTGGGCCGGCTCGTAGCTGTAGAGGCGCGGCAGCAGCATCTTGTCCTCGTCGCGGTAGCCGGGCTCCTGCTGGCGGGGCAGCACCTCGTCGTAGGTGCCGGTGGCGGCGTTGCGGGCGTAGCGCGGGGCCCCTTCCTCGTAGTGGTCGGGCTGGGCGTTGAACTGGGGGCCGTAGAGCAAGGGCCGCGAGCCGTACTGCTCGCGCTTGAGGTAGCTCACGAAACTCAGGACATCTTCGGGGTTGTTCTCGTTGATGGTGGGGTGGTACGACGAGCGGATGGGCACGATGAGGTAGCTCGAATACCCGATCAGGATGAAGGTAAAGCACAGCATGGCCGTGTTCAGCAGCTGGCTTTTGAGCCGGAAGGAGAGGCGGAACCCGTACACCACCAGCCCGACGAGCACCGCCACGAAAATCACCAGCCCCGAGTTGAAGGGCAGGCGCACGGTGTTCACAAAGAACACTTCGAAGTAGCCCGCCAGCGTGGGCAGGCCCGGAATGATGCCCACCAGCACGGCCGCCAGCAGCACCAGGCACACGCCCATCACCGCCAGTATGCCTTTGAGGCTGGGGTTGGCGTTGCGGCGGTAGTAGTAGATGAGGCCCAGGGCCGGCAGCGTGAGCAGGTTGAGCAAGTGCACGCCGATGCTCAGGCCGATGACGTAGGCAATCAGCACGATCCACTTGTCGGAGTCGGGCTCGGCGGCGTGGCCTTCCCATTTCAGCATGAGCCACACCACGGCCGCCGTGCACAGCGACGACATGGCGTACACCTCGCCCTCCACGGCGTTGAACCAGAACGAGTCGGTGAAGGCAAACGAGAGGGCCCCGATGGCCCCCGCGCCCAGAATGAGCAGGGTTTCGCCCCCGGTGGGCTCCTCGGCGGGCGTGTTCAGGGCCGAGCGGCGCAGCACCAGCTTGCTGGCCATGCGCGTGATGATCCAGAACAAAAACAGCACGGTGAAGGCGCTGCTCAGCCCCGACAGGGCGTTGACGAGCACGGCCACTTTGGTGGTATCGCCGAACGAGAACAGCGAAAACAGCCGCCCCAGCAGCAGGAAGGTGGGGGCCCCGGGCGGGTGCGGCACCAGCAGCTTGTAGGCGCAGGCAATGAACTCGCCGCAGTCCCAGAACGAAGCCGTGGGCTCAAGGGTGCTGAGGTAGGTGGCGGCGGCAATGGCGAACACGAGCCACCCGACGAGGTTGTTTAATCGTTGGAAACGCATAAAAAAAGTAGAGCGGCCCGTACCGTCGGGGCCCGCGGACAAAGCAAAAAGGGCAGGGTGCGGCCAGGAAAGTTCAAAAGTAGGCACGGCGGCGGTGCCGTCCGCCCCCTTGGTGCCGAACGAGCGCCCGGGCCATAAACACCAAAAGCAGCCAGGGGCTGCTTTTGGGTGGCTAAGAAAGAAGGAGTTGGCCGCGCCGGCGGATTTTTGCTAGTACTGCAAAACCAGGCGCCTGGTGCTGGCCACTTTGCCGTCGACGACCAGGCTGTAGAAATAAACGCCCCCGGGCAGGTCGCTCAGGTTCAGGGGCAAGCCGGCCACGGTGAGGTCGGGGCGCAGGGCCAGGGAGCGGATTTCCTGGCCGATGACGTTGCTCAGGCGCAGCTTATAGTCGGGCCCCGGCTTTTGGCGCAGCTGCACCGTCACGAAGCCGCGGCTGGGGTTTGGGAAAATGTTCAGGGCCAGGGCGGTAAGCCGGGCGTCTTCGGTGGCCGTTGGCGTGGCTTGCACCGTGATGACGCCCCGCATGCCGCCGGTTGCGGAGCCGTGGACCATGCAATGGTAGGGGTACACGCCGGCCGTGGTGAAGATGATTTTTTTGGTGCGGTTGGTGGAATTCAGCGGAAATGTGTCCCAGGCCGCCGGTGAGCTGTCCGACATGGTGGGGTGGCTGGAGTTGCCGGTGGCGTAATCCCAGGTCACGGCGTCGCCTGCCTTGATGGTGATGGTGCCGTTGGTGTACTCGTTGTCGATCACCGA
This sequence comes from Hymenobacter sp., assembly GCA_025353745.1. Classification (GTDB taxonomy): domain Bacteria; phylum Bacteroidota; class Bacteroidia; order Cytophagales; family Hymenobacteraceae; genus Hymenobacter. The sequence goes on along the minus strand of JANXOE010000039.1, from coordinate 2,610 downwards.
GATGGTGAAGTCGGCTGCCCGGGCCGGGGCCATCCCCAGTACAGCCACGGCCATTGCCAGAAAAAACCGGGTAAAAATTTTCATCGCAAAAACAAAAAAACGGATGGTATTAAATTTATATATTAAATATACGAAAACCTACCTCTAAAATCTTATTGTTCTTGCATTAATTTTATCTTGGGACTCGTGCATTTACGTGCATTTATTCAAGCACCGTGCCGGGGTTCATTCGAGGCTGTTCGGGGGCTATAAATTCGTTGGCTGCCGCCCCGGGCTGAACTGAAAAGATGTGGGCCGTGCGCCGGTTTGCCTACGCGTAGCGAATTTCCTGCAGCCCGAACCGGCGCACGGCCCCCGCGATTTCCACGGCCAGTCGGCCGTCTTCGCCCACCCCGACAATCTGGCCGCTCACGCGCTGGCCGGCCACTTCGTAGGCGTGGGGCTCCTGGTAGCGGTAGAGCACTTGCAAATAGGCCCGGCGCAGGGCCCCCACCTGCCCGGCCCGCAGCTGCAGGTAGCGGCGCTCCAGGCATTCGAGCAGGTGGGCCGCCAGCGGGGCCAGGTCGTAGGCGCGGCCGGTGAGGCCGGCCAGCGAAGCGGCCGTGGGCACGCCGAAAGCCAGCTGGTTCACGTTCAGGCCGATGCCCACCACGCTGTGCTGGATTTTTTGGCCGTTCAGGGCGTTTTCGATCAGGATGCCGCCCAGCTTCTGGGGGCCGTAGTAGAGGTCGTTGGGCCACTTCAGGCGCAGGGCGGGGGAGGGCCCCAGCAGGGCGCCGGCCCAGTCGTGCACCGCCAGGGCCACCGCCTGGCTGAGCAAAAACTGCTGGTCGGCGGCCAGAAACGTGGGGAACAACACGACGGAAAACGTCAGGTTTTCGCCGGCGGCGGCTTCCCACTGGTTGCCGCGCTGGCCCCGGCCGGCGGTCTGGTGGCCGGTGACCACGGTGCAGCCTTCGCTGGCCCGGTTTTCGCCAAGCAGGCGCTGGGCCTCCGCGTTGGTGGAGCCGCAGGCGGGCAACCAGACCAATTGTTGGCCCGTGAATAGGGTTTGGGGACGAATTTCCATCACCTTTGTTGTGTAACTTGCATTGAGGGCAACGGCTCAACCGTTGCTCAAACCTAATTATACCTTATGAAAAGCACCTTGGTCCGGCAGGATTCGGACACATTGGCAGACATCGTAGTGCGCGGCATGCAGGAGAAAAAAGCCTCCGATATCGTCGTACTCAACTTGAAAGAGCTGAAAAATGCCGTTGCCGACTATTTTATCATCTGTTCGGCCAACTCCGATACCCAAATTGAGGCCGTGGCCCGCTCGGTGGAAGAAGAAGTGGAAAAGCTGACCGGCGAGTTTCCCTGGCAGACCGAGGGCCGCACCAACCGCGAGTGGGTGCTGCTCGACTACGTGGACGTGGTGGTGCACGTTTTCCTGCGCGACCGCCGGAAATTTTATTCTTTGGAGGAATTGTGGGGCGATGCCCAAATTTCGTACATCGAAGAAGTAGCGGCCTAGCACGGCTATACGCTTCTTTTTGAGCCTTTCCGGGATGGATTTTGCCGCCGCCCGTGTTGTACGGGCAGCGGCGCCGCCAACGAAACGCCGGGCGGCCGGTTTACGCAAAATAAAACCGGCCGCCCGGCGTCTACCCCGTGGGCGCTGCGCTGCGCCACCCGTGAAACCCGTGCTTTCTAACCCAGTGTCTTATGTCTGATAAAACGCCCAACGGCACCAACAAGCGGAAAAAGCCGCTGCCCAACCCCACGCCCCGGCCCGGGGTGCAGCTCTGGGTGCTGGCCGGCCTGTTGGTGTTCATGTTCGGGGCGATGTTCGTGAGCAACGTCAACGCCCCCGCCAAAATCAACCAGCAGCGGTTCGAGCAGATGCTGACCGCCAATGATATCGAAAAAATAACGCTCGTCAACGAGAAGGAGGTCGACGTGTCGCTCACGCCGGCCGCCCTGCGCAAGGCCGACTACCAGCGCGAGCTGGTGCGCAAGTCGCCGTTCGGCGTGAGCGGCGACGCCCAGTTTTACTTCCCGATCGTCGACGCCAAGCTGTTCCAGGAAAACCTCGACGAGCTGCAAAAGACCGTGCCCTCCGCCCAGCGGCTGGCGCTCAACATCGAATCGCGCGAGGGCATGAGCGACTTCATCGGCAAGTGGGGCCTGCTGGCCCTGCTCGTGGTGGGCTTCCTGTTCATGATGAAGCGCATGGGCGGCGCCGGGGGCCCCGGCGGCCAGATTTTCAGCATCGGCAAGAGCCGCGCCGCGCTGTTTGAGGGCGGCGACAAGGTGAAAATCACCTTCAAGGACGTGGCCGGGCTGGAAGAAGCCAAGGAGGAAGTGCAGGAGATCGTCGAGTTCCTCAAAAACCCGAGCAAGTTCACCGTGCTCGGCGGCAAAATTCCCAAGGGGGCCCTGCTGGTGGGCGGCCCCGGCACCGGCAAAACCCTGATGGCCAAGGCTGTGGCCGGCGAAGCCGACGTGCCGTTCTTCTCGCTCTCGGGCTCCGACTTCGTGGAGATGTTCGTGGGCGTGGGCGCGGCCCGGGTGCGCGACTTGTTCAAGCAAGCCAAGGCCAAGGCCCCGTGCATCATTTTCATCGAC
>JANXOE010000018.1 GCA_025353745.1 Hymenobacter sp. | reverse complement strand
GTGGCCGGCACCCACGGCAAAACCACCACCAGCAGCATGGTGGCCCACCTGCTGCACCACGCCGGCCACGACGCCGGGGCCTTCCTGGGCGGCATCGCCGTGAACCTGGGCAGCAACCTGCTGCTGCCGCAGTCGCCGGGGGCCCCCGTGGTGGTCGAGGCCGACGAGTACGACCGCAGCTTCCTCACGCTGCGCCCCGACGTGGCCATCGTGACCAGCACCGACGCCGACCACCTCGACATTTACGGTGACCAGGACGCGCTGATTGCCTCGTTCCGGCAGTTCGTCGCGCAAATCAAGCCCGGCGGCACGCTGCTCGTCAACCACACCGCCGACGCCAGCGTGGCGGCGGCCGCGCCGGCGGGCACCCGCGTGATCCGCTACGGCTTGGCGGCGGGGCCGGAAATCGATTTATTTGCCGCGAACGTGGCGGTTCAGGGGCACGCGTTTCATTTCGATTTGCACGGCCCGCTGGGGGCCCTCGCCGGTTTGGCGCTGGCCGTGCCGGGCTTTCACAACGTGGAAAACATGCTGGCCGCCGCCGCCGTGGCGCAGCTCGAAGGCGTGGCCGCCGCGCCGCTCGTGGCCGCCGTGGCGGCTTACCGGGGCGTGAAGCGCCGCTTCGAATTCGTGGCCACGGGCCCCGGCGGGCGCGTGTACCTGGACGATTACGCCCACCACCCGCGCGAAATCGAGGCGTTTTTGCGTTCGGTGCGGGCGCTCTACCCGGGGCGGCGGCTGCGCGTGGTGTTTCAGCCCCACTTGTTTACCCGCACGCGGGATTTCGCCGAAGGCTTTGCGCGCAGCTTAAGTATTGCAGATGAGGCAATTTTGTTGGATATTTACCCCGCCCGCGAATTGCCGCTGCCCGGCGTCACGTCGGAAATTATTCTGGCCAACATCACCAGTCCGGTTAAATCCATTCAAACAAAAGCCCAGGTGCTGGCCGCCGCTAAAACCGATGCCATTGAGGTGATGGCCACCGTAGGGGCCGGCGATATCGATACGCTGGTGCCGGAATTGAAGTTAATTTTTGACGAGCGATGGAATAAGAATTTGTCATTCCAAGCGTAGCCAGGAACCTGGCTTGCTGCACCGAGGGCCCCAGCCAGATTCCTCGCTGCGCCCGGAATGACAGCTGCTTTTGGAACAGCAACCGTTTTTTAGATAGACAATAATTATCCGCTTGCGATTCGTTATCTATTTTGCCTGATTTAATTGTTCGTATGCACCGCACCCTGCGTAATTTTTTAGTTGCTTTCGTTTGCCTGCTGGTGCTGGGTGCGCTGGGCGTATTTGCCGCGGTGCGGCAGGCCCACCGGCCGGTGGCAGCCGTGAACGTGCGCATTGCCAACGAGTTCGACAATTATTTCATTAGCGCGCGCGGCGTGACGGCCCTGCTCACCAAGGGCGGCCAGGAGCCGGTGCTGGGCACCCGCCCCGAGGGCCCCCGGCTGCGCGAGCTGGAGGCGCGCCTCGCGGCCCACCCGTTCGTGCGCACCGCCCAAGTGTACCGCGACCTGGCCGGCAACCTGCACGCCGACGTGACGCAGAACCGCCCCATTGCCCGCCTCACGCACCCCGACGCCCGCCTTGATACTTATGTGGACGCCGCCGGCCTGCCGCTGCCGCTTTCGCCCCTCTACACGGCGCGGGTGGCCACGGTGGCCCGGCCGGGCGGGGCAGCCCTGCCGGCCGGATTTTTTCGGGACAGCACGGGGCAACGCTGCCTCGAATTTCTTCGTTTCGTCGACGAACACCCCTTCTGGCGGGCGCAGGTGGCAGAGGTGGTGATTGGGACTGATGGCCGCCTTTCTTTCACCCAGCAAGTGGGCGACCAGCGGGTCGAATTTGGCTTGCCGGACAACATTCCCGAAAAATTTGCTAAGCTTATGGTATTTTACCGCCAAATTCCTTCCGTACTCGGCTGGGACACGTACCACCGGGTGAACGTCGAGTACCAAAATCAAATCATTTGCGAATAGTAATTCGCTGATATATAGCTACATTGGGCCAGTGCCCGTTCTTCTTTCTACTCGCCCCCACTACTTTCGCCAGGCACCCCTCTCATGCAACAGGATAAAATCGTCGTCGGGCTCGACATCGGCACCACAAAAATATGCGCCCTTGTGGGCCGCAAAAACGAATTCGGCAAACTCGAGATTCTGGGCATGGGCAAAGCCGTGTCGGAGGGGGTTTCACGGGGCATTGTGCTCAACATCGACAAGACGGTGGACGCTATTCGCCGCGCCATCCGCCAAGCCGAGGAGCAGTCGGGCATCAGCATTGGGGTGGTGAACGTGGGCATCGCCGGGCAGCACATCAAGAGCCTGCGCCACAACGGCAGCATCACGCGCAACTCGGCCGACACCATCGGCCCCGACGACGTGAACCGCCTCACCCAGGACATGTACCGGCTCGTGACGCAGCCCGGCTCGCAGATCATCCACGTCATGCCGCAGGATTACAAGGTGGACTACGAGGAAGGCATCGTGGACCCCGTGGGCTACGAGGGCGTGCGGCTGGAAGGCAACTTCCACATCATCACGGCCCAAAGCACCGCCATCAACAACATCAACAAGTGCGTGACCAAGGCGGGGCTGGAAATTGCCGACCTCATCCTGGAGCCGTTGGCCAGCTCCATGTCCATCCTCTCGGAAGAGGAAAAGGAGGCCGGCGTGGCGCTGATTGACATCGGGGGCGGCACCACCGACCTGGCGATTTTCAAGGATGGGATTATTCGCCACGCGGCGGTGCTGCCGTTCGGGGGCAATATCATCACCCAGGACATCAAGCAGGGGTGCAACGTGGCTCCCGGCCAGGCCGAGCAGCTGAAAGTGAAGTTCGGCAAGGCCATTGCCGAGGAAGCCAGCGACCACGAGATCGTGAGCATTCCCGGCCTGCCCAACCGCCCGCCCAAGGAAGTTTCGCTGAAAAACCTGGCCTACATCATCGAGGCCCGGATGTCGGAAATCATGGAGCTGGTGTACGCCGAAATCTACCGCATGGGCTTGCACGACCAGCTTTCGGCCGGTATTGTGCTCACCGGTGGCGGCTCGCAGCTCCAAAACCTGGAGCAACTCACCGAGTACATCACCGGCCTCGACACGCGCATTGGCTACCCCAACCAGCACTTGGGCAAGAGCCGCATCGAGGCCGTGAAGTCGCCGATGTACGCCACCACTGTGGGCCTCGTGCTCTCGGGCTACCACGGTTTGGAAGAGCGCAGCCCGCGCCCGCTCTACGACCACGAGCCCGCCGCCTACGTGGTGCCGCAGGCAGCCCCGGCCCCCGCGCCGGCTGCGGTGGCCGCCGTGCCGTTCCGCCCGGCAGTGGCCCCCGCTCCGGCCCCGGAGCCCAAAAAGGAACCCAAGGAGCCCGGTGCTGCCAGCCGCTTCTTCAAAGACATCCTCAGCCGCACCAAAGGGCTGCTGATCGACGATTACGACGACAAATCTTATTAAATCATTTAACAAATATCGTTTATCATTTAACAGTAGACGTTCTTGGTTTTAGGTGCATTCGTCTGGGCTGAAAATGTTAAAGGTTGATTGTTAAATGTTAAATGAAGCTTATGAATTACAAATTCGATATTCCTGCCCAGACGAAGTCCATCATCAAGGTGATTGGGGTGGGCGGCGGTGGCTCCAACGCCGTGAAGCACATGTACAAGCAGGGCATCAAGGATGTGGAGTTCATCATTTGCAACACCGACCAGCAGGCCCTGCAAAGCTCGACGGTGCCCAACAAGCTCCAGATCGGGGTGGACCTCACCGAGGGCCTGGGCGCGGGGGCCAAGCCCGAGCGCGGCCGGCAGGCGGCCCTGGAAAGCAAAGAGCAAATCCGCGATTTGCTGAACCAAGGGACGAAAATGCTCTTCATCACGGCCGGTATGGGCGGCGGCACCGGCACCGGCGCGGCCCCTGTGATTGCGCAAGTGGCGCAGGAACTCGGCATCCTGACGGTAGGGATTGTAACGGCTCCTTTCCTGTTTGAAGGCAAAAAGAAGCGCTTGCAGGCCGAGGAAGGCATCAAGGAACTGAGCGCGCACTGCGACACGGTGCTGGTGATCCTCAACGATAAGCTGCCCCAGATTTACGGCAACCTGACGATGAGCGCTGCCTTCGCCAAGGCCGACACGGTGCTGACCACGGCCGCCAAGTCGATTGCCGAAATCATTACGGTGACCAGCGACGTGAACGTGGACTTCGAGGACGTGAAAACGACCATGAAGCAGTCGGGGGCCGCCGTGATGGGCAGCAGCATCACCGACGGCGAAAATCGCGCCCGCCGCGCCGCCGAAGAAGCCCTGAACTCGCCGCTGCTCAACAACACCGACATCCACGGGGCCCAGAAGATCCTGCTCTCCATCATGTCGGGGGCCGAGCACGAGCTGGAAATGGACGAGCTGACGGAAATTACCGAGTACATCCAAGACAAAGCCGGGCAGGACGCGGAGATGATTTTCGGCCACGGCGTGGACGAGACGCTGGGCCAGAGCATTCGGGTGACGGTGATTGCCACCGGCTTTGCCCGCGAGGCGCACACCATCACCACGCCGGGTCAGCGCGCCGCTCCGGCCCCCGAGGCGAGCGCCGAGCCGGCCGAGCGCCAGCCCGAGCCGGCTGCCGGTGCGGCTGCGGGCCCCAATGCGCCGTTTGTGCCCAGCTTCGGTCCGCCGGTGGTTGAGCCGGCCCGGGTGCGCTTCGATTTGAACGGCCCCGCCTCCCCCGGCAATACGCCCCCGCTGACGGGCCAGCCCGCCGCCGCGCCCGGCGAGCCGGTGCTGCTGCCGGCCAACGGCCCCGTGGCCCCGGCCCGTCCGCGCCCGCTCGATGCCCACGCCGAGGAGCGCCGCCGCCGCTTGCAAGAGCTGAGCCACGGCCTGCCTCCCGATGCCGTGACGCAATACGACGCCCCGGCCTACCTGCGCCGCCAGGTGAAGCTGGAAACCGTAGTGCCCAGCTCGGAGCAAAACATTTCGCGCTTCAATCTATCCGACGACAATGAGCTGTTGGGTGATAATCGCTTTCTCCACGACAACGTGGACTAGATGATTATCAGTGAATTGCGTTTAAAAAAGCCTGCTCCGAATACATTCGGAGCAGGCTTTTTGCTGGGAGCTAACCGGGCCGGGGACTAGCCGCCGCTTAACTTAAGCGCAGCTGGAAGCGACCGGGGCAAATACTTAAAACGCCACGAACGCGGCCGCTTGTTCGCGCAGCAGCTGCTCCAGCAGCGGGGTGGCCAGCTGTCCTTCGGCGGTCAGCTCCTTGTCGATAAAGGGCAGGCGAACGCGCAAGGGAAGCACGGCCGAATTCAGGTACATCAGGATATCGGTGAGGTGGCTCAGGGCCAGGCTGCCGCCTTGGCTGCCGGTTCCCAGGCCCACGAGGGCCACTTTTTTGCCGCGTAGGCCGCCCCGGTACGGCAGGCCGTCGATAAACACTTTTAGGGCCCCCGGAAACGAACAATTATACTCGGGTACGAAGAACACTACTTTCTCGCTGGCGTCGAGGCGAGCAGCAAGGGAGTTGAAAGCCTCGTGTTTGCCGCCATTGTGGTAGAGGGCCCCTTCAAGGGCGTCGGCCGGTAAGTCGGCCAGGTCCAGGAACTGGGTTTTTGCCCCCAATGCGTTCAGCAGCGGAGCGTAGAAGGCGGCTACGAAGCGGGCACGGGAATTGGGGCGGTTGGTGCCGACGAGTAGAGTAATCAAGATGCGGGCGGAGAGGAATAAGGATTTGCTGCTAAACCGCTTCCGAGTCGCGTTGGTTACGGCGCAGCCCGGGCACGGCGAAGGGCAGTGGCAAGCAGCAACAGGACGGGCCAGCTAGCTTCACTTTTTCCCGCACAGCACCAGGGCCCCGAAGCCAAGGGTTGCGCTGCCATCGGGGCATTGCAGACCAATGCCGGCAAAGGTTTGGCTTTTGATAGCGGCCTTGGTGGCCTCGTCGGCCGTGCTCATCGCCGCGACAATGGGCGCGCCTACCTCGTTCATTATTTGCCAGTAAACGTCGGGAGTCCCGTATTCCACCGTGCCCGTTACGGTCTGCTCCGTCACGTCTTCAAACCCTGCCTGCCCCAGCAAACCGGCCAGAAAACCCGGGGCGGCGCAGCGGAACATTCCCGGCGCGCCGGGCGGGGGAGGGGGCGACGCCACATTTTTGGCGATGGGCCCCATAATCGTCGTCACCCAAGCGTTCTGCTCCGGCCCGCTCCAGACCGCCGTTGCCAGCCGGCCCCCGGGCTTCAGCACGCGGTACAGCTCGCGGGCGGCCAAGGCCATGTCCGGAAAAAACATAAAGCCCATCCGGCAGCTGATGGCGTCGAAGCTGGCATCGGCAAACGGCAGCTCGCACACGTCGGCCATCAAAACTTCGTAGTTCAGCACCCCGTGCTCGGCCGCTTTGGCTTGCGCAACGGCCAACATGCCTTCGGAAAGGTCAATGCCGATGACCTTACCTTCTTTTACCAGCGCGGCAATCGTCAACCCGGGCTCGCCGGTGCCGGTGGCCACGTCCAGCACTACGTCGGTGTCGCGCAGGTGCAGGCAGCGGATAATCTCGTCGCCCGCGGGTTTGAGAAGCCCCATCGTATGAATGTCCCATTTTTGCCAACCGGTGGAGAATTTATCCCAGGACTGCTTTTGCTGTTCGCGAATCTGGTCAAGTTGCGTTTCCATGAGAAATGAAAAAGTGGAAGAAGTCAGCGACGCATCAGGGCCCTCCATAGGGCCGGGGGCGTTATAAATTCCCGATTTATAATTAAAAATACAATTTAAAAAGGTATTGGAAGCGAGCAACCAAGTAAAGCCGTGCGACAACCCAATTCCCACAAAAAAAGCGCAACGGTCACCCGTTGCGCTTTTTTTGTGGGAATCGAGCCGCTACGCCAAATTATTCGACGTGGCCTTGGCGGCCAGGAACTCGCGGTTCAGAATGGCAATGTTTTCCAGCGAGATGCCCACCGGGCATTCAGCTGCGCACGAGCCGATGTTGGTGCAGGCCCCGAAACCTTCCTTGTCCATTTGGGCCACCATGTTCTCGACGCGGGTTTTGCGCTCCACGTTGCCCTGGGGCAGCAAGGCCAGCTGCGAAACCTTGGCCGAAACGAACAGCATGGCCGAAGCGTTTTTGCAAGCCGCGACGCACGCCCCGCAGCCAATGCAAGTCGCGGCTTCAAAAGCGCGGTCGGCGATGTCCTTCGGGATCGGAATCTCGTTGCCGTCGGGGGCCCCGCCGGTGTTCACGCTCACGTAGCCGCCGGCCTGGATGATGCGGTCGAAGGCCGAGCGGTCCACGCTCAGGTCTTTGTTGATCGGGAAAGAATTGGCGCGCCAGGGCTCGATGGTGATGGTGTCGCCGTCGGAAAACTTGCGCATGTGGAGCTGGCACGTGGTGGTGCCCTTCTCGGGGCCGTGCGAGCGGCCGTTGATGAACAAGTCGCACGAGCCGCAAATGCCCTCGCGGCAGTCGTGGTCGAACGCCACCGGGTCGTCGCCCTTGTGCAGCAGGTCTTCGTTCAGCACGTCGAGCATTTCCAGAAACGACATTTCGGGTGAAATGTCCTTCACGTGGTACTCGACGATTTTCCCCTGCGCGTTGCGGTTGGCTTGCCGCCACACGTTCAGGGTCAGGTTCATCGGTTTAGCGTTGGGGTTGGAACCGGCCATTTTTATATCAATTGACAATTAATGATTAACAACGAGCAATTGGCAAAAGCCATTTATAGAACGCCGAAACTTGTTCGTTGCTCACTGCTAATTGTTCATTGAACCTTATTTGTAGCTGCGCTGGGTCAGCTTCACGTTTTCAAACTGCAATTCCTCTTTGTTGAGGCGCTCGGGCTGGTTGTCGCCCATGTACTCCCAAGCGGCTACGTAAGCGTAGTTTTCGTCGTCGCGCAGGGCCTCGCCTTCGGGCGTCTGGTACTCTTCGCGGAAGTGGCCGCCGCAGCTCTCGTTCCGGTCCAGGGCGTCGTCCACCATCAACTCGCCCAACTCGATGAAGTCGGCCACGCGGCCGGCTTTTTCCAGGGCCTGGTTCATCTCTTCGTTGGCGCCGGCGAGTTTCAGGTCTTGCCAGAATTCGCGCTTCAGCTTCTGAATCTCGGCCTTGGCGTGCGTGAGGCCTTCAGCGGTGCGGGCCATGCCGCAGTATTCCCACATGATGTGGCCCAGGGCCTTGTGGAACTGGTCGGGCGTCCGGTTGCCCTTGATGGCCAACAATTTGGCCGTGCGTTCCTGTACCGCCTTATCGGCTTCGGCGAAGGCGGGGTGGCTGGTGTCGACGGGCTTGGGGGCCGTGCGGGCCAGGTAATCGCCGATGGTGTACGGAATCACGAAGTAGCCGTCGGCCAGGCCCTGCATCAGGGCGGAGGCCCCGAGGCGGTTAGCGCCGTGGTCGGAGAAGTTGCACTCGCCGGTGGCGTACAGGCCGGGAATGGTGGTTTGCAGGTTGTAGTCGACCCATAGGCCGCCCATCGTGTAGTGCACCGCCGGGTAGATGCGCATGGGCAGCTCGTAGGGGTTCTCGTCGGTGATTTTCTCGTACATCGCAAACAGGTTGCCGTACTTCTGGCTCACCGCTTCGGCCCCGGTGCGCTGGATGATGTCAGCAAAGTCGAGGTATACGGCCAGGCCGGTGGAGCCCACGCCGCGGCCCTCGTCGCACATCTGCTTGGCGTTGCGCGAGGCCACGTCGCGCGGCACCAAGTTGCCGAAAGCGGGGTACTTGCGCTCCAGAAAGTAGTCGCGGTCGTCTTCTTTCAGGTCTTTTACCTTGATTTCGCCCTTGCGCAGGCGCTCGGCCAATTCCTTGGTTTTGGGCACCCACACGCGGCCGTCGTTGCGCAGCGACTCCGACATCAGCGTCAGCTTCGACTGGTAGTCGCCCGACACCGGGATGCAGGTGGGGTGAATCTGGGTGAAGCAGGGGTTGGCGAAATACGCGCCTTTTTTGTGGGCCCGCCAGGCGGCAGTTACGTTGCAATACTTGGCGTTGGTGCTCAGGTAGAACACGTTGCCGTATCCGCCGGTGGCCAGCACCACGGCGTGGGCGGCGTGGTTTTCGATGGCCCCCGTGAGCAGGTTGCGCGTCACGATGCCCGCCGCTTTGCCGTCGGCCACCACCAAGTCGAGCATTTCCGAGCGCGTGTGCAGGCGCACCTTGCCGTAGGCCACCTGACGGCTCAGGGCCGAGTAGGCCCCCAGCAGCAGCTGCTGTCCGGTTTGGCCGCGGGCGTAAAATGTGCGGCTCACCTGGGCCCCGCCGAACGAGCGGTTGGCCAGCAGGCCGCCGTATTCGCGGGCGAAGGGCACGCCCTGGGCCACGCACTGGTCGATGATCTGCACCGACACCTGCGCCAAGCGGTACACGTTGGCTTCGCGGGCGCGGTAGTCGCCGCCCTTGATGGTGTCGTAGAACAGGCGGAACACCGAGTCGCCGTCGTTCTGGTAGTTTTTGGCCGCGTTGATGCCGCCCTGGGCCGCGATGGAGTGGGCCCGGCGCGGCGAGTCGTGGTAGGTGAAGGCGTGAACGTTGTAGCCCAGCTCGGCCAGCGAGGCGGCGGCCGAAGCGCCGGCCAGGCCGGTGCCCACCACAATCACGTCGTACTTGCGCTTGTTGGCCGGGTTGACGAGTTTGACGCTGAACTTGTGCTGGTCCCACTTCTCGGCCAGGGGGCCTTCGGGAGCTTTTGAATCCAAAAACATTATTTCAGGGCTAGCGTGAGGGAATGGACCAGGGGCGCAACGGCCGACGTTAACTCGCCTTTGTCGTTGGTGAACAGGTAGAAATACAGCGGCATGGCGGCAAAAGCCGCCGACACCACCACGGCAAATGCGTAGCCGATGCCTTTGATGAGCGGCGTGTACTTGCGGTGGTTCAGGCCGAGGGTCTGGAAGCCCGAGCCGAAGCCGTGCCACAGGTGGTAGCCGAGCGAAACCTGGGCGGCCACGTACAGCAGCACGTACCACCACTGCTTAAAGGAGCTGACCACCAGCGTGTAGAGGTCGTCGTTGTTGTTGATGTCCGGATCGAGTGTGCCGAAGCGGGCGTGCCAGAAAAAGTTGTAGAGGTGGACGATCAAAAAGATCAGGATGATGCTGCCCAGGATGCCCATGTTGCGCGAGGTCCACTGCGAGTTTTGCTCGGCGTGGTTCACCACGTACTTCTGGGGGCGGGCGCTTTGGTTGCGGCGCGTCAGGAGCAGGGCCTCGTAGATGTGGAAGCCAAAGCCCAGAACCAAGCCCCACTCGATGGTGCGGATGATGGGGTTGGTACCCATGAAATGCGAATACGTGTTGAACGCCGCCCCGCCGTCGTGCTTAAATAGCTGCAGGTTGCCCACGAGGTGCACCACCAGAAACGTGCAGAGGAAAAGGCCCGTCAGGGACATGACAATCTTACGCCCGATGCTACTGGAAAAAGTTTTGGATATCCAACTCATAAAACGGTCCGCACGGCGGAGAAATGGTAGGTTTGTGCTGCCCAAAGATAGGGCCGGGGGGCCAACCGGGCAAAAAAATGGCCGGTACGCTCTGCTGCTGCGATGGCCGTGAAATTTATCGGCCGGCCCCGTCGTTGGCAACGTTGCGGGGCATCCGAATAACCCGCGAAGGCAAAAAAAAGTTAGCTTAGCAAACAGGTTTATTACGGCCCCGGACAGACGGGCCGGTGGTTGTCTTTTTACAACAAACGGCTATGATGGCACTTTTCACTATTGGGCGCAATTGGGTGGCTGGGTTGGGGCTATTTCTGGCTTTGGGGGTGCTGCTGCCCGGCACGGCGCGGGCCACGCACCTGCGCGCCGGCAACATCGGGGCAAAGGTGGACACCACGGCCGGGCACAACCCGCGGCGGATTTTCTTTCGCATGGTGCTTTACACCGACCTATCCCCGAACGTTACCGTCAAGCAGCCCGTCGTCACCATCTACTTTGGCGACGGCACGAAGCAAGAAGGCATCCCCCGCACCACGCTCGATGCGGTGCCGCTGGCCAAAAACCCCGATACCGGGCTGAACGTGTACCTGTTCGAGCACACGTTTCCGGCCACCGGCAGCTACCTGGTCAGCTTCATTGGCGAAAACCGAAACGAAGCGGTGTTGAACATGATCAACTCGATCAACCAGTCTTTCTACATCAGCACCCGCCTCACCATCGACCCCGCCCTGGGCCTCAACCACACCCCGGTACTAACGGCCCCGGCCGTCGACAAGGCCGGGCAAAGCCAGGTGTTTCTGCACAACCCGGGGGCCTACGACGCCGACGGCGACTCCCTGGCTTTTCGGCTGCGCTCCAGCCAGCAGGCTGCTGAACCGGGCCCCAACAACACGCCGGCGCCGGTGCCCTGCACCGGGTTCGTCTTTCCCCAAGAAGCCGTCGTCAACGCCGCGGCCAAGCAGGTGGCCTACAACGGCGTGCCGGCCGGCCAGCCCGGCGCCCCCGCCATCTTCGTGCAGAACGGCTACACCGGCCAGCTCACGTGGAACTCGCCGCTACAAGTCGGCTTATACAACGTGGCGTTTGTGGTGGAGGAGTGGCGCCGGACCGAGTTTGGCCCGCGCAAGATCGGGGAGGTGATTCGCGACATGCAAATTATCGTGAAGCCCACCAACAACTTGCGGCCGGTCCTCAAAATCCCCAACGACACGTGCGTGGTGGCCGGTACCACCCTCACCCGCACCATCACGGCCACCGACGGCAGCGCGCCGGGCCGCGCCGCGCCCACGCCCGTCACGTTGTCGGCGTTCGCGGGGATAATTCCGCCGGCCACGTTCGTGCAGAGCACCACGGGGCCCCCCACGGCCGTCGGCACTTTCACCTGGCCGACCGAGTGCCGCAACGTGGCCAAAGAGCCGTACTCGGTGGTGTTCAAAGCCCAGGACAGCCCGCCGGCGCCGGAGTTTCCGCTCGTCGACGAGCAGGTGTGGCGAATCACCGTGGTGGGGCCCCCGCCCCAGAACCTGGTGGCCACCCCCACCACCAACCAAGTGACGCTGACCTGGAACCGCTACACGTGCGCCAACGCCAGCTTCATCCGCGTCTACCGCCGGGAGAACTCGTCGAACTTCGTGCCGGGGCCCTGCGAAACGGGCATTCCGGCGCGGGCCGGCTATGCGCTCATCGGCTCGGTGACGGCGGACTTGTCGGCCTTCAAAGACGACAACGGCGGGCGGGGCCTCGAACGGGGCAAGACGTATTGCTACCGCATCTACGCCGATTTTCCGCTGCCGGGGCTGGGGGCCAGCATCGCCTCGGCCGAGGCGTGCGTCACGTTCGGCGGCTCGGCGGCCCGCCTCAAAAATGTGGACGTGGACCAAACCAGCGCCACCGCTGGCCAGATTACCGTGCGCTGGACGCCGGCCAAGCTCAGCGATACGCAGAAACTGAACACGCCTTCGGGCTACCGCCTCTCGCGCGGCGTGGGCCTGGCCCCGACGGCCTACGCGCTGGTGCGCACCAAGTCGTTTGCCCTCACCGACTCGGTGTTCGTCGACACCAACCTCAACACCGCCGACACCCAGTACACCTACAAGCTCGACCTGTTTTACGCCTCGGCCCCCGGCAGCACCAACGAAGTAGTGGAGCCGGAGGGCACCGCCAGCAGCGTGCGCACCACCGCCGTGCCCGACGGCCTGACCAAAACGGTGGCCGTGCGCTGGACCTACCAAGTGCCGTGGAACAATGCCCCCAAGCCGGTCATCGTGTACCGGCGCAACGACCCCGGCACCGCCTTTACCCAGGTAGGCACGGCCCCCACCACGGCCACCGGCGGCAGCTTCGTCGACCAAGACCCCGCCTTGGTGAAGGGCAACAGCTACTGCTACTACGTGCTCACCGAAGGCCAGTACGCCCCCACCGGCTACCTCAGCTCGCTGCTGAACAAAAGCCAGGTGTACTGCGTGACGCTGGTCGACCAGCCCTGCGTGCCGGTGCTGACGCTGGCCCCCGCCAACTGCGACAGCCTGGCCAACGACACCACCAGCACGCAGCGCTACACCAATTTCCTGCGCTGGACCACGGGCACCCTGCCCACGGGCTGCAGCGCGGCGGCGCGCTACTACCGCATCTTCTACCGCCGCACGCCGGACGGGCCCCTCGCGCTCCTCGACTCGACCACGGCCCTGCGCTACGTGCACCGCAACCTGCCGGCGCTGGCCGGCTGCTACGCCGTGCAGGCCGTAACCGCGGCCGGCGTGCGCAGCGCCCTGAGCAACGTGGCCTGCCAGGACGAATGCCTGTTCTTCCTGCTGCCCAACATCTTCACGCCCAACGGCGACCGGTTCAACGCCACTTTCCGGCCCAAGTCGGCGAGCCCGCTGCGCAGCGTCCACTTCCAGGCGTTCAACCGCTGGGGGGTGAAGGTTTTTGAGAACACCACCACCGCCCGCACCTTCATCAACTGGGACGGCGGCGGGGCCTCCGGCGAGGCCGGCACCAGCGCCAAGGTGTCGGACGGCATCTACTACTACCTGGCCGAGGTGGAGTTTGCCGATGCGGCCAACACCCGGCGCACTTATAAAGGCTGGGTGCAAATCGTCCGGTAAAGCCGGGCCAGGGCCCCGGGGCAAGCCCTGGGGCCCTGGTAGTAAAGGCTTTAAAGCAGGTTGTTCGCTGCAGATTTGGGTGAAAGGAAACGAAAAAGAGGGGGCCGCCGGCTTCCTCTTTTTTTGTGCCAACGGCGGTTTGTGTGCAGCTTGCGGCTTTATTGGGGCCGTCGGATTTTTTAAAGCTGAGGGCCCCGCAATCCGTGCCAACCGACCAATCCGCTAAATCCGTGGTTCAGACAGCTTTTATTTTTCCCGGCCAGGGCAGCCAGTTTCCGGGCATGGCCCGC
Source organism: Hymenobacter sp. (assembly GCA_025353745.1). Taxonomy (GTDB): domain Bacteria; phylum Bacteroidota; class Bacteroidia; order Cytophagales; family Hymenobacteraceae; genus Hymenobacter. The sequence goes on along the minus strand of JANXOE010000018.1, from coordinate 10,434 downwards.
GAGCTGTTCGCGCAGAGCGACGCCGCCCGCCAGCTCCTCACCCAAGCCAACGACATCGTGGGCTTTTCCCTCACTGAGCTGATGTTCAACGGTTCGGAAGAGGACCTGCGCCGCACCGACGTGACGCAGCCGGCGATTTTTGTGCATTCGGTGGCGCAGTTCGTGGCCGTGCCCGGCCGGGCGGTGGGCATGGCCGCCGGGCATTCGCTGGGCGAATTTTCGGCCCTGGTGGCGGCCGGCGTGCTCACCTTCGCCGACGCCCTGCGCCTGGTGGCCCGCCGCGCCCGCGCCATGCAGGCCGCCTGCGAGGAGCAGCCCGGCACGATGGCCGCCATCCTGGGCCTGGCCGACGACGTGGTGGAGCGCATCTGCCAGGAAATCAGCGCCGACGGCGACATTGTGGTGGCCGCCAACTACAACTGCCCCGGCCAGCTGGTGGTGTCGGGCACGGTGCGCGGCGTGGAGCGGGCCTGCGAGCAGCTGAAAGCGGCGGGGGCCAAGCGCGCCCTGCTGCTGCCCGTGGGCGGCGCTTTCCACTCGCCGCTGATGCAGTCGGCCGCCACGGCCCTGGGCGAGGCCATCGAAAAAACGACGTTCAGCGAAGCGCAGTGCCCCGTGTACCAAAACGTGGACGGCCGGCCCCACCGGGCCCCCGCCGCCATCAAAGCCAACCTGCTGGCCCAACTCACGGCCCCCGTGCGCTGGACGCAGTCGGTGCAGCAAATGGCCGCCGATGGGGCCCTCGACTTTGTGGAGTGCGGCCCCGGCAAAGTGCTCCAGGGCCTGGTGAGGAAAATTGTGCCCGCGGCCACCGCCGCGTCGGTGCAGTAGGGGCGGCCCCGGTTGCTCAGGGGCCGGCCCACGGCCGCACGGCCAGCGGGTCGGGGCAGCGGCGGAGCAGCTCGCCGATCGTCTGGTGCAGCTGCGGGTGCACGGCGGCGGCGGCAATTTCGGCCAGCGGCACCAGCGCAAAGCGGCGCAGCGGCAGGCGCGGGTGGGGCACGGCGAGGCCCGGCGCGTCGACGACGGCGGCGTCGTAGAGCAGAATGTCCACATCGAGCGTGCGGCTGCCCCAGCGCTCGTGCCGCTGGCGGCCGGCGGCGGCTTCGGTGGCCAGGCAGTGCGCCAGCAGGGCCCCCGGGGCCAGCGTAGTGCGCAGGGCCAGGGCCTGGTTGAGGTACGCGGGCTGGTCGGCGCGCCCCCAGGCGGCGGTTTCGTAAAGGCCGGACGCGGCCGTGATTTCGCCGGCCGCGGCCAGCGCGGCCCGCGCCGCTCGCAGGTAGGCGGCGCGGTCGCCGAGGTTGCCGCCCAGCAGCAAGTAGGCCAAAACGGGCGCGCTCACGCCAGCCGGGCAAAAAACGCGGCCGTTTGCGCGGCCACGAAGCCGGCCGGTGCCGGCAGGGGCCCCGCCCAGGGGTGGGCCCCGCCGAACATGTGCGTGGCCCCGGGCACCAGCAGCAGCTCGGCGTCGGGCTTGGCGGCGCGCAGCGCGTGGGCCGCGGCCAGGGGCACGGTTTCGTCGGCGTCGCCGTGCACGATGAGCAGGGGCTGGGGTAGGCGGCGCGCCACGTTGGCCAGCACGTCGAGGCGCGGGCGGTGGGCGGCGTAATCCTCAAAAATCTGGTAGTACATGGGCAAGTCCTGGCCGGTGCGGGTGTTGGGCACGAGCAGCGTGCCGGTGCGCCGCCATTCGTCGAGCAGGGGCTGGGGCCAGCGCTGGTCGATGTCGGCGATGGCGGCCCAGGTAGCCACGGCCCCCACCCGCGCGTCTTCGGCGGCTTTGAGCAGCGCCAGGGCCCCGCCGCGGCTGTGGCCCACGAGGTACAGGCGCGCCAAATCCAGCTCGGCCGGGGGCAGGGGCGTGGCGCCGGGGCTGAACAGAGCGTCCAGCAGCTGGCCAATGTCGTCGAGCTCTAGGCTGAAATTATTGCGGCCGAAAGCGTCCAAATCTTCCAAATCGCCGGTGCCGCCGACCACCACGCCGTTGTGCGACAGGTTCAGCTTGACGAACACGAAGCCGTGCTCCGCGAAGTAATCGGCCACCCGCGGGAAGTGTCCCCAATCTTTAAATCCTTTGAAGCCGTGGACGAACACCACCACCGGCTTGGCGCGGCCGTCGGCGCGGTAGGTGGCGTCGGCGGCAAAGGGCCGGCCGTGGCGCAAGCCGGTGAGAATGAAGGACGCGTGGACGAGCATGGGCGGGGGAAGCGGGGCCGGGCGCGGGACGGCCCCGCAATTAAGGCATTCGCGGCCCAAAGGTTTTGCCCTGGCCCCGGCCCCGGCCTTGGCGGTTGTGCCGTATCATTGCCGCGTCATGCCGCAGTTTCCTTCCGTTTCCCTCAACCAGATTCAGGCCCCCATCGCGGCCGAAATGGGCGAGTTTGAGCACAAATTTCGCCAGTCGATGCGCACCAACGTGATGCTGCTCGACAAGATCATGGGCTACATCGTGAAGCGAAAAGGCAAGCAAATTCGCCCGATGTTCGTCTTCTTTTCGGCCCGCCTGGTCCTGCCCGACGCCGCCGGCCCGCTGCCCGAGGCCGCCTTCCGTGGCGCGACGCTGATTGAGCTGCTGCACACGGCCACGCTGGTGCACGACGACGTGGTGGACGAGAGCAATTACCGCCGGGGATTTTTTTCCATCAACGCGCTCTGGAAAAATAAAATCGCCGTGCTGGTGGGCGACTACCTGCTCTCGCGGGGCCTGCAGCTGGCCCTGGCCCACGACGATTTCGACCTGCTGAAAATCGTGAACAACGCCGTGCGCGAGCTGAGCGAGGGCGAGCTGCTGCAAATCGAAAAAGCCCGCAAGCTAGACATTACGGAGGACGTGTACTTCGACATTATCCGCCAGAAAACGGCCTCGCTCATCGCCTCCTGCACCGCCGTGGGGGCCGCCTCGGCCGGGGCCGACAAGGAAACCGTGGAGCGGGCCCGCCTTTTCGGCGAGAAGGTGGGCATGGCGTTCCAGATAAAAGACGACTTGTTCGACTACGGCACGGCCGAAATCGGCAAGCCGGTGGGCATCGACATCAAGGAGAAAAAGATGACGCTGCCGCTGATTTACGCCCTCCAGCAAGCCGGCTGGCTCGAAAAGCGCCGCATGATTTTCAACGTCAAAAACAACGAGGGCCACCGCGAGCGGGTGCAGCAGGTCATCGAGTTCGTGCGGCGGTCGGGCGGCCTGGCCTACGCCATCCGGACCATGGAACAGTACCGCGACGAGGCCCTGGCCATCCTGCACACGTTTCCGGAGTCGGCCAGCCGCACGTCGCTCGAGCAGCTGATCAACTACACCATCGAGCGGGAAAAATAGGGCGGCGCGCGCTTTGCTACCCCTTCAGCGGGGCCACCTGGTAGCTGATGGCGCTGCCCGGGGCCACGTCGCTCACCCTGAATTTCACGCCGTCGAAGGTCGCATCGACTTCCAGGGTGTGAACCAGGCCGCAGCTGGGGCATTTCACTTCTTCTTTTTCGTACTGGTCGGTGTCGGCCAGCGAGTCGGCCATCGGGTCGGGGGTGGGCACGCCGAGCAAGTCGGTAAATACTTCGGTGTGGCAGTGGTTGCACTCAAACTTGAGACCCACGGCGCGGCCTTGCAGTTCTTCGAGCGGAGCGTTCTGGTCGGGTTTCTGGGTAATCCACATGGGCAGGCGGGCTGGTTTTGGAGAAGGGGTAGGGCCCCGGGGCGGGGCCTGGGCAGCTTACGCGGCGGCCCGCGAAAAGGATGGGCCCCCGCCCCGGGGCCCCGGCGGCCGGCAGGGCCCCGGGGCGTTAGTTTTACGTCATGGCCGACGATGATTTGGAAGCCCGCCCGCCGCGGGTCCTGCCCCAGGTGCCGCGCTGGCAGTCGCTGCGCAACTCGCTGAAGCTGGCGGCCGACCCCATCGGGGCCCTCGGGGCCATCCACGCCCGCTACGGCGACACGGCCCGGCTCTACATCGGCGGCGTGCAGCCCAGCGTGCTCACCCGCGACCCCGGCCTGGTGCAGCACGTGTTGCAGAAAAACCACCGCAATTACGCTAAATCGGCTTTTACGCGGGGTTTCTCGCGCTACATCGGCCACGGCCTGCTCACCAACGACGGCCCCGACTGGCTGCGCCAGCGCCGCCTTGTTCAGCCCGGCTTCCACCGGCAGCGGGTGGCGGGCCTCGCGGGGCTGATGCAGGAAATCGTGGCCGACGCGCTGGGGCCCCTGGCCCGGCAGGCCGCCCAAAACGGCGGGGCGGTGGCCGTGCCCGCCCACGCCCTGATGACGCGGCTCACGTTCCGCATCATCGCGCGCTCGGTGTTCAGCACCAGCTTCGCGGAGGCCGAGCTGGACCGGTTGGCCCGGCTGCTTACCGAAATTCAGGCATTTTTCGTGGGCACCATCCGCCAGCCTTACCTGAATTGGTGGCGGCGGCTGCGGGGCCGGTTCCGCTACCACGACGCCCTCACGGCCGAGCTGCGGGCGCTGCTGGGCCGCTACATTGCCCAGCGCCAGGCGGCCAGCGCCGCGCCCGGGGCCCCCGCCCCGCCCCCCGACGACCTGCTGCAAATGCTGCTCGATGCCCGCTACGAAGACAGCGGCGAGCCGATGGCCCCCGCCCGGGTGCTCGACGAGGCCCTCATCCTGCTCGTGGCCGGCCACGAAACCAGTGCCAACGCCCTCACCTGGCTGCTCTACCTGCTGGCCCGCCACCCGGCCGAGGCGCGGGCCATTCAGGCCGAAACCGCTGCCGTGCTGGGCCCCCGGGCCCCCACGTTCGCCGACCTGCCCCGCCTCGGGAGGGCCCTGTACGCCGTGCAGGAAACCATGCGCCTCTACCCGCCCGCCTGGATGGTGGACCGCGTGGCCCTGGCCGACGACGACTACGAGGGGCTGCGCATCCCCAAGGGCACGCTGTTTTCGCTCTACCTCTACGGCCTCCACCACGACCCCCGGCACTGGGACGAACCCGCCGAATTCCGCCCTGCCCGCTTCGCGCCGGACGCGCCGCGCCCGCTCGCGCCCTTCGCCTACGCGCCCTTCGGCGGGGGCCCCCGCCTGTGCGTGGGCCTGCAGTTTGCCCTCACCGAAATGCAGCTGGTGGCCGTGGAATTGCTGCGAAAATTCGAGGTAGAATGGCCCGCCGGCCAGCCGCCGGTGGCCGGGCAGCCGCTCATCACGCTGCGGCCGAGGGGCGATTTTGACGTGCGCCTGCGCCTGCGCTAATGGCCAGCGCCCCGGCGGCTGGGAGCGGGGCCCTGGCGGCCGCCGCAAGCCGGCGCCGGGGCCCAGGCTTGGGCGCTACTCTTTCAATAACTTGTCGATTTCCTGGTTGAAGGCCGCCGTTTCTTCCGCGTAGTACTTGCCCGTGCCGGGGCCGCTGAAGCCGGTGTGAATTTTCCGCACCGCGCCTTTTTTGTCGATGAAAACGGTGGTGGGGAAGGCCAGGAACGTGGCCAGCTGCGGCAGCGATTTGGCCACCGAATCTTTGTTCGACACGCCGGCCACGGCCAGGTCGTAGCCGATGCGGTAGCGGTCTTGCAGCTTGCGCAGGCGCGGGGCCGCCTTGTCGTAGGCCGCGCTGCGCTCGTAGCCCAGGCCGATGATTTCGACGCCGCGCTGCTTATTTTTCTCGTACCAGGGCGCCAAGAAGGTGGTTTCGTCCAGGCAGTTGGGGCACCACGAGCCCATCAGCTGCAGCACCAGCACCTTGCCCCGGTACTTGGCATCGGTGGGCGAGATGCTGCCGCCCTGCGCGACGCTCGGAAACTTGAAACTCAGCCGCGTCTCGCCCTTTTTGAGGGAGGTGAGGGCGTCGGCGTCGGGCAGCTTGGCTTTGGGGTCGAGGACAGCCGTCCAGGTTTCGTGGCCCGATTTGCCGGAGTAAAAATTGCCTTTGAGCTGCGCGGGGCCGGTTCTGGTGGCCACGTAAAAATAGCCGTGGTTGCCGTCGAACGTGCTCAATTTCAATTGGTCGCCACTGGCCTGGCCGGCCAGGTAACGGTAATCGCCGGTGGTGGTGAGGAAGGTGCCCACGACGCTGGGGCCGCTCTGCTGAAATATTCCCACGGCCGGGTACGGCTGGCCGTCATCGCCGGTAAACTCCACCGCCCACTTGCCGGCAAAGGCTTGCGCCTGGCCAGCGGAGGGCCCCCCGAACAGCGGCTGCGCGCCGGCCGTGGCCGTCAGCGGCACGCGGTAGGGGCCCTTGGCGTCGTACTTCACCCAGTTGCCTTTGAGCTTGCCGGCCCCGTCGGCCCGCACCACCAGGGCCGCGTCGAACACGTGCAGCCGGATGGTGGCCGAATCGCCGGCGGCCGTGATTTCGGGGCAGCGCAGGCGCTCCTCGCCGTTCAGGCCCTTATTAACGAGGTACACCACCGGCTGGCCGGCTTCGGTTTTCACCTCAAACGAAAACGGGATTTCCTGGCCCTGCGTGGCCAGGGCCCCGCGCCAGGGCCCCGGCGTGAGCAGCGCCGCGGCCGACGCGCTGCCCGCAGCGGCTTCGGTTTTGGTGGAATTGGCCTGGCAGCCCGCCAGGCTGAGCGCGGCCCCGGCGAGCAGGGCGAGCACAGCATTGTTCATGGCAACGGAAAAAAGCAAACGTGAAGGCCCCACAACACGGGCCGGACCAAGTTAGTTATGAAAGCAGCGGTTGAGGCCGGGCCCGGAGGCGAGGCGAGGCCCGCCCGCCGGAATTAGGCGCAACCTAACGGGTATGCTACATTTGCACCACCACCTTTTACAGACACTCCTATGGCTTTCGACCTGGAAATGATTCGCGGCGTGTACGCCACTATGGGGGCCCGCGTCGAGGCGGCCCGCGCTGCCGTGGCCCGCCCGCTCACCCTCACGGAAAAGATTTTGTACGCCCACCTCTTCGGTGGCAACGTGAAGCAGGCGTACGAGCGCGGCGTTTCCTACGTCGATTTTGCTCCCGACCGCGTGGCCATGCAAGACGCCACCGCCCAGATGGCGCTGCTCCAGTTCATGCAGGCCGGCAAGGCCACCGCCGCCGTGCCCAGCACCGTGCACTGCGACCACCTCATCCAGGCCAAAGACGGCGCGGTGGAAGATTTGGCCGAGGCCAACACCGAGAACAAGGAAGTGTACGATTTCCTGGCCTCGGTGTCGAACAAGTACGGCATCGGCTTTTGGAAGCCCGGCGCGGGCATCATCCACCAGGTGGTGCTGGAGAACTACGCCTTCCCCGGTGGCATGATGATCGGCACCGACTCGCACACCCCCAACGCCGGGGGCTTGGGCATGGTGGCCATCGGCGTGGGCGGCGCGGATGCCGTGGACGTGATGGCCGGCATGCCGTGGGAATTGAAATTTCCGAAGGTGATCGGCGTGAAGCTGACCGGTAAGATGAGCGGCTGGACGTCGGCCAAGGACGTGATCCTGAAAGTGGCCGGCATCCTCACCGTGAAGGGCGGCACGGGGGCCATCGTGGAGTACTTCGGCGAGGGGGCCCAAAGCCTGAGCGCCACCGGCAAGGGCACCATCTGCAACATGGGCGCGGAAATTGGGGCCACCACTTCGCTCTTTGCCTACGACGAGAAGATGGGCGACTACCTGCGCGGCACCGGCCGCGCCGACATCGCCGAGGCCGCCACCGCCGTGGCCGCCCACCTGCGCGCCGACGACGAGGTGTACGCCCAGCCCGAGAAGTTCTACGACCAGCTCATCGAAATCGACCTCAACACGCTGGAACCCTACGTGAACGGCCCCTTTACGCCCGACGCGGCGTGGCCCATCTCGGAGTTTGCCGCCGCTGTGAAAGAGCACGGCTGGCCCGAGAAGCTGGAAGTGGGCCTGATCGGCTCGTGCACCAACTCGAGCTACGAAGACATTACCCGCGCCGCCTCCATTGCCGCGCAAGCCGTGGCCAAGGGCCTGACCGTGAACGCCGAGTTCACCATCACGCCCGGCTCGGAGCTGGTGCGCTACACCGTGGCCCGCGACGGCCTCCTCGACACCTTTGCCGACATGGGCGGCGTGGTGCTGGCCAACGCCTGCGGCCCGTGCATCGGGCAGTGGGCCCGCCACACCGACGACCCCAAGCGCAAGAACTCCATCATCACGAGCTTCAACCGCAACTTTGCCAAGCGCAACGACGGCAACCCCAACACCCACGCCTTCGTGGCTTCGCCCGAAATCGTGACGGCCTTCGCCATCGCCGGCGACCTCACGTTTAACCCCCTCACCGATACGCTGCCCGGTGCCAACGGCCCCGTGAAATTCGACGAGCCGGTGGGCGTGGAGATGCCGCCGCAGGGCTTTGCCGTGGAGGATGCCGGTTTCCAGGCTCCCGCCGCCGACGGCTCCGGGGTGCAGGTGCTGGTGAGCACCACCTCCAGCCGCCTGGAGCTGCTGGAGCCCTTCAAGGCCTGGGAAGGCACTGATTTGACGGGCCTGCGCCTGCTCATCAAGGCCCAGGGCAAGTGCACGACGGACCACATTTCGATGGCCGGCCCGTGGCTCAAGTACCGCGGCCACCTGGACAACATCTCCAACAACATGCTCATCGGGGCCACCAATGCCTTCAACGGCGAAGCCAACTCGGTGCGCAACTTCGCGGTGCAGGGCGATGCCTACGCCACCGTGCCGCAGTCGGCCCGCTCGTACAAGAGCCTGGGCATCGGCACCGTGGTGGTGGGCGACGAGAACTACGGCGAAGGCAGCTCGCGCGAGCACGCCGCCATGGAGCCCCGCCACCTCGGTGTGCGGGCCGTGATTGTGAAGAGCTTTGCCCGCATCCACGAAACCAACCTCAAGAAGCAGGGGATGCTCGGCCTCACCTTCGCCAACAAGGCCGACTACGACCTGGTTGAGGAAGGCGACACCATCGACATCCTGGGCCTGACCACCTTCGCCGAAGGCCAGCCCCTGCAAGCCCGCCTGCACCACGCCGACGGCGACACCGACACCATCACGCTGAACCACACCTACAACGAAGGGCAAATCGAGTGGTTCAAGGCCGGCTCGGCGCTGAACTTGATTCGGCTGAAAGAAGCTGGCGGTGCCCAGTTTTCGCAGAAGTAAGCGAACAGCACCAGCCGCCTAAGCAGCCACGGCCGCCCCGGTTTCCGGGGCGGCCGTTTTGGTTGGTGACGGGGCCGCCAACCCGCTGGTTTTGTTTGCTGTCCGAAAACCAGCAAACATTTTCCGGCTCCTGGGCCTTTTCACGGGCGATGCGCTCAAGCAAGGTCCTAAGGAAGAATATGAAGCAAATTTTATTGACCAGTCTGTTATTTACTACGCTGGCGGTTAACTCGTTGCGGGCCCAGGAACGTACCATCACCGGAGTGGTGAGCTCGGAGGAAGGCCCCGGCGGCTACGTTGGGGCCACGGTGGTGGTGAAGGGCACGGCCGTCGGCACGGCCACCGATGTCAGGGGTGCCTACCGCGTGGCGGTGCCGGCCACGGCCACGACGCTGGTGTTTTCGGCGGTGGGGATGCAAACCGTGGAGGAGGTGATTGGGGCACGCACGGCCATCAACGTGCGGCTCAACATCGATGCCAAGCAGCTGAACGAAGTCGTGATTACGGCCATTGGCACCAAAACCCAGCGCGACCGGTTCGCGTCGTCGGTGACGACGCTCGACGGGCCGGCCGTGGCCCGCAGCGGCGAAACGAGCCTGCTGACGGGGTTGAGCAGCAAGGCTTCGGGTGTGCTCGTGACCCGCAACGGCGGCGACCCCGGCGCGGGGGCCTACATCCAGATTCGGGGCCAGAACACCATCAACGGCAACATTCAGCCCTTGTTCATCGTGGACGGGGTGCCGGTGAGCAACGCCAGCGACAACCTGGGCACGGGCACGGCCAGCGGCAACGGCATCGTGCAGCAGTCGCGCATCAACGACCTCAACCCCGAGGACATCGAGCGCATGGAGGTGCTCAAGGGCGCGTCGGCGGCGGCGCTGTGGGGCACGCGGGCGGCCAACGGGGTCGTGGTCATCACCACCAAACAGGGCCAGAACTCCAAGGGCAAGGTCAACATCACCGTGAAATCGACGGTGTCGTTTGACCGCGTGAACAAGATGCCGGCCTTGCAGCGCAGCTACGGGCAGGGCACGGGCGGCTTCTACCTGCAAGGCAACCGCAACAGCTTCGGCGACTTGATTGCGGACCGCACGGGCGGGGCCGACACGTACATTACCACGCCGGGCGCGCCGGGCTACCAGGGCGTGCTCACGTTTCCGGACGGCAGCCGCCGCTACGCCATCGCGCCGGGCACGGCGGCCAACCCGCACGGCGGCAAAAACGCCCGCGACACCTACGACCACACCCAGGACGTGTTCCAGACGGGGCATTATCTGGACAACAGCATCAGCCTGAGCGGGGGCAACGAGCGGTCGAACTTCCTGGTGAGCTACGGCAACCTGAACCAGCAAGGCGTGATTAAGGCCTTCAGCAACTACCAGCGCAACACGGTGCGGGTGAACGTGGCCAGCCAG
>JANXOE010000297.1 GCA_025353745.1 Hymenobacter sp. | reverse complement strand
TGGTTAATAACCCGGATTCTGAGTCAGGTTGGGGTTCACGTCGCGCTCGGCCTGCGGAATGGGCAGTACCACGTTGAAGGGTTTAATACCTTTAGCCACCAAGTTGGGATTGGTGAGGAGCGTATTGGTGCGCTTCAGGTCGTACCAGCGGTCCATCTCGAAGGCCAGCTCGTAGCGGCGCTCTTTGAGTACAACCGATTGGTTAATGGCAGCTGCATCGGGCAGACCGGCGCGCTTGCGCACGACGTTAAGGGCATCTAAATTGTTAGCTGCTTCGGCCTTGATCAGGTACACCTCGGCTAAGCGCAGCACGGGCACGTTGAGCGGCGAATCCCAGATGGTGGACAGCTTGCCGGCAAAGAATTTGCGGACGTTGTAGCCATTGGGGTCGCCCTCCAGCTTATTGGGCTGCGTCTGGCCATCGGGGTACTTGTCGCCGGGCACGAAGACAGTCGGGCCCTTGCGCAGGTCGCCGGCTTCGTAGCCATCCACAAATTCCTTTTCGGGAATATTGAAGCCATAGCCGCCACCGCTCACCACGTAGCCCTTGGCTTTGAGCTCTGGCGTGGAATTGTCGGTGTAGAAGCGGGCGCCCCAGAACTCGTTGATGGCTGAGCCAGGCCCGTCGAGGATGTAGCCATTCAAGCCGCTTACGAACTGCACCTCAAACAGCGATTCCTGGCCATTTTCGTTTTCCAGCTTGAAGTTGTCGCCGTAGTTGGCCCACAGCTTTTTGCCATCGGCTAAGGCGGCGGCAATCGTCGCATCAGCTTGCGTGGCGGCGTTGGTCATGTCGCCCTGCGTGAGGTAAACCTTTGCTAATATTCCCATCGCCGAGAGCTTGCTGGCCCGGCCCACGTCGTCGCCCTTGTAGGTGGAGGGCAGGGGCAAATTATCGATCGACGCTTTTAGGTCGGTTACAATCTGGGTGTATACTTTCGCCGCCGGATCGCGGCTCACGCTGGCCGCCTCCGCCGGGCTGCTGGCGGGCGTCAGCACCAGGGGCACGTCGCCGTAGGCCCGCACCAGGTAGAAGTAATATAAGGCCCGCAGAAACTGAGCCTCGCCCAAACACCGCTTTTTGACGGCCTCGTCCATCATGATGCTTGGCACGTGCAGCAGCACCTGATTGGCGGCTCCGATGCCAATGTAAGGCCGCTGAAAGTGGTCGGTGATGACGGGGTTGCTGGTCGGAATCGTATAGTTATCGAGCTGCTGGAACTCAATACCGTCGGCCGCGCCGCCGCCGCCCACGAAAGAGTTGTCGGCCATGATGTCCATGGCCCACAGCGAATGGTTGAACATGCCCGCCTGCTGAAGCTGGGCATAGACGGAGTTGGTGGCCTGAATGGCGTCGGTCTGGTTCTTGTAAAACGTCTCGGTCGACGCGGCATTACGCGGCTGCAGATCCAGGTAGTCTTTGGTGCAACCGCCGCTGCCGAGCAGCCCCAGCGTAAGCAGGGCAGCGCCCAGGGTGCGTTTTTTCAGAAATAATGGGTTCATCAACATGATAAATAGAGGTCAGAAGTGAAGAAGGGGGACTAAAGCCAATGGTGATTAGTGGCATTCCGCCACTAATCACCATTGGCAAGTCACTGTTTAAAAGCCGAGGTTGACACCGGCCAGGAAGACGCGGGCTTGTGGGTAAATGCCGCGGTCGACGCCGAAGCTGTTGCCCTGGTTGCCCAACTCCGGGTCAAATCCTTTGTACTTGGTGACGGTGACCAGGTTCTGCGCGCTCACATACACGCGGATGCGCTGGGTGTGCAGGGTGCTGAGCATGCCGGCGGGCAATGTGTAGCCCAGCGTGAGCAGCTTGATGCGCATGTAGGAACCGTTTTCCACGTAGTGGCTCGACACCCGGTTGTTCTGGTTCGGATCGTTGAACACGGCGCGTGGGATGTTAGTGTCGGTGTGGGTCGGCGTCCAGCGGTCCAGCGCAATGGTGCCGGCGTTGGTTGCCGCGGCCAGGCCGCCTTCCAGGTAGTAGCGGTTCAGGTTGTACACGTCGTTGCCCTGCGAGCCTTGCAGGAAGACGTTCAGGTCAAAGCCTTTGAAGCCGAAAGTGTTGTTCAGGCCGTAGGTGAACTTGGGGTTGGGATTGCCGATGAATGCCCGGTCGTTATCATTCACCACGCCGTCGCCGTTGAGGTCCTTGAACTTGATGTCGCCGGGGGCCGTGCCGGAGCTTTGGTAAAACTTGGACGGCGAAGCCGCGTTCAGCTTAGCCAGCTCGTCAGCCGACTGAATAATGCCGTCGGCTACATAACCGTAGAACGAGCCCAGCGGCTGGCCCTTGTCGTAGCGCACCAGGGTTTCGCCGCCCCGGATGCCTTGCCCACTGAAAGGCTTGCCGATGCCGAGGTCCGTGATCCGGCTGCGGTAGGCCGACACGTTCAGGGTGGTGCTCCAGCTGAAACCGTTGTCGGCGCCCACGAAGTTATTGGTCGTGACGGACAGGTCGATGCCGCGGTTTCTGGACGCCGCCGCGTTGGTCGGCACGGCGTCTCTGGTGCCCGAGATATAGCTCGACGGCACGTAGAGCAGCAGGTTGGGCGAAGTGCGCTGATACAAGTCGAGCGAGGCGCTCACGCGGTTTTGGAACAGGCCCAGGTCCACGCCCACGTTGTACTGCTCGTTATTTTCCCAAGCGATGCCGGGGTTGGGCAGGCGGGTGGGTACGCCGCCCGTCACCGTGTTCTGGGCGCCCGTGCCGAATACGTAGCCCGTGCCGACTACGCCGTAATTACTTATCGAGGAATTGATGAGGGAAGTGTAGGCGAAGGTGCCCGCATTCAGGGGGTTGCCTACTTTGCCGTAGCCGACGCGGAGCTTCAGGTTGCTAATCGAGCTCACGTCCTTGAGGAAGCTTTCTTCCGACAGGCGCCAGCCCGCCGAGATGCCGGGGAAGAAGCCAATGCTGTTGGCACGCCCAAAGGCCGACGAGCCGTCGAAACGGGCAATGGCCTGGAAGAGGTATTTGCCGGCAAACTCGTAGTTCAGGCGGCCGAAGTAGCTGAGCAGCCGGCTACGGCTGCTGCCGCCGTAGTTGCTAATCTGAGTGTTGATGGGGCCCTGGTCCAGAATCTGGAGGGTGTTGGTGGCGTAGCCGGTGCGGCTGCCGCCCAGGTAAAAGTTGTCGAACTGCTGGGCCGATTGGCCGAGCAGCAAGGTTACCTGGTGCTTGGCGGCAAACAGGTGGCTGTAAGTGGCCGTGTTCTCAATCAGGTAGCTCGGGCCGTAGTTCGATCCGCTGCTGGCCGAGGCTTTCTCAGCGGGGTACTTGGACGAGCCAACGATGGACCCATAGAACTGGTCGTTCTGGTTGAACTGCAGGTCGGCCCCGACACTGCTGCGCAGGCGCAAGCCGGTCAGCGGCTCTAGCTCGGCGTAGAAGGTGGTGGTGGCGCGGTTGCGGTTATTTTTGTTGATGGGGCGCAGGGTCGCCGCGAGGGGGTTTTCCTCTCCGAAGTTATCCTCCGCGGTGCTGCCATACTCATAAAAGCTGCCATCAGAATTGTAGGCGGGAAGGAAGGGCGGAGCCTGCAAGGCCAGCTGAATGGGGCCGCCAACCTCGCCGTTTTCGTTGGGCAGCGGCTTTTCTTCCTGGTGGCTCAGCGCCAAGGTGTTGCCGACCTTTAGAATTTTGCTCAGCTGTACTTCCCCGTTGGTGCGCAGCGTAAAGCGCTGGAAGTTGGAGGCGATGATGGTGCCGTCCTGCTGGAAATAGCCCGCGCTCACCGCATAGCGCGCCTTTTCGCTGCCACCGGTAGCTGAAAGCGAGTAGCTCTGGATTTTAGCATGCCGGAAAATCTGGTCCAGGTAGTTGGTCGAAGGCAGGGCGGCAATTTTAGCGGGCGAGTCAAAGCGCGAGTTCAGGGCGCGCTTGTCGTTCGGAAACTGCGCGTTGTAGTTGTTGCGCGCTTCGTTGTTGAGCTCAGCGTACTGCTGGGCGTTGAGCAAACCCACCTTGCGCCACACACTCTGCACGCCCGCGTAGGCGTCGACGTTGATGTTGGAGGTGCCGGCCTTGCCGCGCTTGGTGGTGATGAGCACCACCCCGTTAGCGGCCCGCAGGCCGTAGATGGCGGTGGCCGACGCGTCTTTCAGCACGTCGATGGTTTCGATGTCGTTGGGATTGATGGAGTTAATCTCCGTGCCGGTGGCGTTGCCGCCGGCGTCGAGTGCAGCGGGCAGCGGGAAGCCGTCGACCACGTACAGCGGCGAGTTGTTGCCGGCCGACGTGATGCCGCGCACCCGGATGGACGTGCCGCCCTGTCCGCCCGGGGCCCCCGAGTTGGATACTACCTGCACCCCGGCTGCCCGGCCTTGGATGGCCTGGGCCGGGTCGGCCACGGGCTGCGCGGCAATGTCGCGGCCCGACACCGAGGCCACGGCCCCCGTCACGCTCTGGCGCTCCTGGGTGCCGTAGCCCACCACCACCACTTCGTTCAGGGCCTGCTTGTCTTCT
>JANXOE010000274.1 GCA_025353745.1 Hymenobacter sp. | reverse complement strand
CTGGCAACCGACGGCCGGCAATCAATCGTCAGCCAACCGGGCCCTACGACAGCACTTCTTTCTTCGGCTCCTCTTCGGGGTGGCCGGCGAGCACGGCTTTGGCCCGCCGCACCACGTTCTCGACCGTGAAGCCGAACTTCTCGAACAGCAATTCGGCCGGGGCCGACGCGCCGAAGCGGTTCATGGCGATGACGGCCCCCTCGTCGGTGGCGTACTTGTGCCAGCCGATGGGCGAGCCGGCCTCGATGGTGACGCGCTTGCGCACGGCGGGCGGCAGCACCTGCTCGCGGTAGTCTTTATCTTGCTGCTCAAACAGTTCCCAGCTCGGCATGCTCACCACGCGGGTGGGCGTGCCGTCTTTTTGCAGCACAATTTGCGCCTGCATGGCCAGGCTCACCTCCGAGCCGGTGGCGACGAGGATGAGCTGCGGGACGCCGCCGGTGGCTTCGCTCAGGACGTAGGCCCCCTTGGCCACGCCCGTGCGGGCCGAGCCCAGCTTGCTTTGGTCGAGGATGGGCAGCTTCTGGCGCGAGAAAATGAGCACGACCGGCGATTTGGGCGTGGTCATGGCAATGCGCCAGGCTTCGGTGCTTTCGTTGGCGTCGGCGGGGCGCAGCACGATGATGTTGGGCACGGTGCGCAGGGCGAGCACCTGCTCGACGGGCTGGTGGGTGGGGCCGTCTTCGCCCAGCCCGATGCTGTCGTGCGTGAACACGAACGTGGCCGTGCTTTCGGCCAGGGCCGTGAGGCGGATGGCGCCGCGCATGTAGTCGGAGAAGGTGAGGAACGTGCCGCCGTAGGTGCGCAGGCCGCCGTGGTGGGCGATGCCGTTCATGGCCCCGCCCATGGCGTGCTCGCGCACCCCAAACCAGATGTTGCTGCGCTCTTGGTGCAGGGGCTGGAAGCTGTCGTCGCCCGACTTGTCCATTTCATTGGAAGAAGCCAAATCGGCCGAGCCGCCGAACATGAACGGCACGGTTTTCTTGATGGCATCCAGGGCCTTGCCCGAAGCCTGGCGGGTGGCGAGTTCGCCGTCGGCGGGCGTGTACACCGGCAGGTCTTTGTCCCAGCCCTCGGGCAGCTGGCCGTCGAAGGAAAGCTTGAACATCGCCGCCTCGTCTTTATGCGCTTTGGCGTAGGCGTCGAAGTCCTTTTCCCACTGCTTTTGCAGCGCGGCACCCTTCAGGCCGGGCTGCTTGAGGTGTTCGTAGACCTCGGCCGGCACCTGGAACGACTCGTCGGGGTTGAAGCCGTAAAATTTCTTGGTGGCCTTCACGTTGTCGGGGCCCAGTGGGCTGCCGTGCGACTTGCTGGTGCCGGCCAGCGGCGAGCCGAAGCCGATGATGGTGCGCACGGCGATGATCGACGGCCGGTCCGTCACCGACTGCGCGACCCGGATGGCGTTTTCAATCTCGTCGAGGCTGTTGCCGTCCTGCACGTGCTGCGTGTGCCAGTAATAGGCATCGAAGCGCTGCATGGCGTTCTCGGTGTAGGCGAAGCTGGTGGGGCCGTCGAGCGAGATTTTGTTGTCGTCGTAGAGGTAAATCATCTTGCCCAGCTGCAAGTGGCCGGCCAGCGAGGCGGCCTCCGAGGCAATGCCTTCCATCAGGTCGCCGTCGCTCACCAGCACGTAGGTGAAGTGGTCCTGCACCGGGGCCTGGCCTTCTTTGTTGTAGAGGGCCCCGAGGTGGGCTTCCGACATGGCCATGCCCAGGCCGTTGGCGAACCCCTGGCCCAGGGGCCCGGTCGTCACCTCGATGCCGGGCGTAATGTGCGACTCGGGGTGGCCCGGCGTCCGGGAGTCGAGCTGGCGGAACTGCTTGAGGTCGTCCATCGACAAGTCGTAGCCGTAAAGATGCAACAAGCTGTACAACAGCGCCGAGCCGTGCCCGGCCGAGAGCACGAACCGGTCGCGGTTGGGCCATTTGGGGTCTTGCGGGTTGAAGCGCAGAAAGCGCGACCACAGCACGTAGGCCATGGGGGCCGCGCCCAACGGCAGGCCGGGGTGGCCCGAGTTGGCTTGCTGCACCATGTCCACCGACAGCAGCCGGATGGTGTTGACGCTCAGCTCGTCAATTGAAATCTGGGGATTGCTCATGTTTCAAAACGGAAAAGTGATGCTGCAAAGGAAAGCGGCGCGGGCCGCCTGCGCCGCGCCGGCGGGCAAATTTTGCATTAAATGTGCTGGTTGATAAGGCTTTCGAGCCATTCCTGCTTGCCGCTGCGGGGCACGGGCTCGCCGTGGGCATGGGCAATTTGGCGCAAATCTTCGAGCGTGAGGCCGCCGCCGGCAAATTGGGCCCCGGGGCCCTGGTCGAACGAAGCGTAGCGCTCGGCGCGGAATTTCCGGTAGCCGGACTTCTGCAAAATGCTGTCGGCCACCACCAGGGCCCTGGCAAAGGCGTCCATGCCGGCGATGTGGGCGATGAAAATGTCCTCCAGGTCGGTCGAGTTGCGGCGCGTTTTGGCGTCGAAGTTGATGCCGCCGTGCGTGAAGCCGCCGTGCTCGAGGATGACGAGCATCGACTCCGTCAGCTCGTTGAGGTTGTTGGGGAACTGGTCGGTGTCCCAGCCGTTCTGGTAGTCGCCGCGGTTGGCGTCCATGCTGCCGAGCATATCGGCGTCGGCCGCCACCTGCAGCTCGTGCTGAAAGGTGTGGCCGGCCAGCGTGGCGTGGTTCACTTCCAGGTTCAGCATGAAGTCGTTCTCCAGCCCGTGCTCTTTCAGAAAGCCAATCACGGTGGCCGCGTCGAAGTCGTACTGGTGCTTGGTGGGCTCGGCCGGCTTGGGCTCGATGAAGAACTTGCCCGTGAAGCCCTGCCGGCGGGCGTAGTCGCGGGCCAGGGCCAGGAACTGCGCCATGTGGGCCAGCTCGCGCTTCATGTCGGTGTTGAGCAGGGTCATGTAGCCCTCGCGGCCGCCCCAGAACACGTAGTTCTCGCCGCCCAGCGCGATGGTCGCGTCGATGGCGTTCTTCACTTGCGTGGCGGCGTGGGCCACCACCGCAAAGTCGGGGTTGGTGCTGGCGCCGTTCATGTAGCGCGGGTGCGAAAACACGTTGGCCGTGCCCCAGAGCAGCTTCACGCCGCTCGCCTGCTGGTGCTGCCTGGCGTAGTCCACGACGGTGGCCAGGTTGCGTTCGTAGTCCTTCAGCGAGGGGCCCTCCTCCACCAGGTCCAGGTCGTGGAAGCAGTAGTAGGGCGTGCCGAGCTTGGCAAAAAACTCAAACGCGGCGTCCATCTTGTCCTTGGCGCGCCCGATGATGTCGGGGTGCCGGTCCCAGGCAAACTGCTTGGTGCCGGGTCCAAACGGGTCGCCGCCGGTGCCCACAAACGTGTGCCAGTAAGCCGTGGCGAAGCGCAGGTGCTCCTTCATGGTTTTGCCGGCCACCACGCGCGCTTCGTCGTACCACTTAAACGCCAGCGGGTTATCCGACCCGCGGCCCTCGTACTTGATTTTCTCGATGCCTTTGAAAAATTCCTGGTTTGCCATTGGAAGAGTGGTTGGAAAATTAAAAGTTTACCTAAAAAAGTCGGATTGAGGGCCCCCAGCTTCCTCGTTGCGCTCGGAACACCAATTTGCCTGGTACGCGGGGGAAGCCGGGGCCCCGGAGCCGGTTGTACGTTATTCTGACAAAACAACCCGCTGCAAAGCGGCCTGCCAGCGGGCGTAGGCCTCCCGGTATTGCGCCTGCAGCGCCGGCGCCGGCTCCGCGGTGCCGAGGCGCTCCAGGCCCCGGAACGCCTCGGCCAGGCCGGCGTACACGCCCACGCCCAGGCCCGCGGCGCGCGCCGCGCCCTGGGCCGCGTCGGTGTCGAAGAGCTCCAGGGCCACGTTGCCGCAGTTCACGAACGCCTCGCGGAACACCGGGCTCAGGAACATGTTGGCGTGGCCGGCGCGCACCGTGCGCACCTGCACGCCCGCGGCCCGCATGATGTCCAGGCCGTAGTTCAGGGCGAACACGATGCCTTCCTGGGCGGCGCGCAGCACGTGGGCCCGGCCGTGCTCATTGAATTGCAGGCCGAGCAGGGCCGCCGCGGCCGGCCGGTTTTCAAGGATGCGCTCGGCCCCGTTGCCAAACGGCAGGAACAGCAGCCCGCCGGCCCCCACCGGGGCCTCGGCTGCCAGCGCATTCATTTGGCTGTAAGTGAGTTGTCCTAGGTTTTTGCGCAGCCAGCTGTTGAGGATGCCCGTGCCGTTGAGGCACATGAGCACGCCGGTTTTGGGCCGTTCGCGGGTGCTGTTGACGTGGACGAAGGAATTGACGCGCGAGCCGGCGTCGGCCGTCGCCGTTTCGTTGATGCCGTAGACCACGCCGCTGGTGCCGGCCGTGGCCGCCACTTCGCCCGCGTTCAGCACGTTGAGGGAGAAGGCGTTGTTGGGCTGGTCGCCGGCGCGGTAGCCCAGGGGCGTGCCCGCCGCCAGGCCCAGCTCGCGGGCGGCGGCGGGCGTGAGGCGGCCCTGCACCGCGAAGGTGTCCACCACTTCGGGCAGCAAATCGGCGCTGATGCCGTAATAGTCGAGCAGCTCCCGGGCCAGGGCCTGCCGCCGAAAATTCCAAAGCACCCCTTCCGACAGGCCCGAAACCGTGGTTTGCAGCTCGCCCGTGAGCCGGTAGGCGAGGTAGTCGCCGGGCAGCAGCACCTTGTGGATGCGGGCGTAAACCGCCGGCTCGTTGTCCTGCACCCACTTCAGCTTGGAAGCGGTGAAATTGCCCGGCGAGTTCAGCAGGTTTTCCAGGCAAAACGCCTCGCCCAAGTCAGCAAACGCCTGGTTGCCAATATCAACGGCGCGGCTGTCGCACCAAATGATGGCCGGGCGCAGCACGTGGCCGCGCGCGTCCACCAGCACCAGCCCGTGCATTTGGTACGTAAGGCCGATGCCGGCCACCAGGGCGGGGTCGAACGCGTAGTGGGCCCGCAGCCGGTGGGTGGCATTCACCACTTCCTGCCACCAGCGCCCGGGGCCCTGCTCGGCCCAGCCGGGCCGCGGCACATCGATTTCCATCTCGGTTTGGGGCGAGGCGGCGGCGGCCACGCAGCGACCGGTGGCAACGTCGAGCAGCGAAACTTTGATGGACGAGCTGCCGAGGTCGTAGCCGAGCAAGTATTTCATGGTGCAAAAGAACGCTTGCGCGCCGCACCGGTGCTGATAGAAAAACGGCAAAGACTTGCGCCCGTTTGTCGCCACGCTTTCTTCCGACTGATCAGCTTTTGTTCCAGCAAGCTTTCATTCCGAAAAGCCGCCATTCGGAAACGCCCGGCTGTCAGGCCGCTCACGCGTTGTCATTCCGAACGCAGTGAGGAATCTGGGTTGACGATTAACCCAGATTCCTCACTGCGTTCGGAATGACAACCCGCGGTTGGCCGACAACCGGCGCTCGGCCAGACCGTTAGTCGTCGTCGTCTTTGCGCTTGGGCGTGGCCCGCAGGAAGGCCCCGCGCCGGGGGGCCGGCACCACCGCGTTTTCGCCCTTCACAGCTTTCCAGACCACTTCGGTGAGGTCGCGGTCGGGGGCGGCGTCCTCCCGGGCGAGGTTGAACTTGGCCGAGCGCTCGGCGCTTTGGTTCCAGGCGGTGTTGCGGGCGTCGAGGGGCACGCGGGCGGCTTTGGCCTGGTACGGCGCCGCGTTGAGGGCCGCCTGGAAGCAGCCGAAGAGCGGCAGCGCGGCGGCGTCGTACTGGCTCATGGGCGGCAGGCCGAGGATGAGCTCCATGGTGCGCAGCACGCCGGCCGTGGTGTAGAGCGCGTGGTTGGCGGTGCCGCGCCGGGTGTAGGGGCTGATGACGAAGGCCGGCGAGCGGTGGGCGTCCACGTGGTCGGGGCCGTTCTGGGCGTCGTCTTCGAGCACGAAAATGACCGATTCGTTCCAGATGCTGCTTTGCGAGATGTGCTCCACGAGCTGGCCCAGGGCCAGGTCGTTGTCGGCCATGGCGGCCACGGGCGCAATTTTGCCCAGCTGCTGCCCGCTGGTGTGGTCGTTGCTGACGCGGATGGTGCTGAGTTGCGGCACGGCCCCGCGGGCCAGCAGCGAGTCAAAATCCTGCCGCCAGATGCGCACCCGCTCCACGTCGGTGATGTCGGTGTCGAACCCCGGCGACTTCGGGCAAATGTGGCCTTCCAGCGATTTTAGGGGCGTTTTGCCGTCTTCCGCAAACTCGCCGTAGCTGCGGTAGCTGCGCCCGGCGCGCTGGCAGTAGTCCCAGATGAAGCCGTCGCGGGGGTAGGCCGCTTTGCGGGTGCCCTCGTAGTCGTATTCGCCGCCGCGGCCGCCGTAGCTGGTGGGCCAGGTTTTCTCCACGAAGTCGGTGGCGTAGGCGGCCATGCTCCAGTTGTGGCCGTCGGCGCTCACCTCCGCGTTCACGTAAAAGTTGTCGAGCAGCACGAACTCGCGGGCCAGGGCGTGGTGGTTGGGCGTCACGCGCTCGGGGAAGATGCAGAGCGTGGAATCGCCGTTGCCGGCCGGCACATCGCCCAGCACCTGGTCGTAGGTGCGGTTTTCTTTGATGATGTAGAAAACGTGCTTGATGGGCGAGGCCTGGCCGGCGCGGCGCGGCACGGGGTTGCCGGCTTCGCCCCGCGCCTCCTGGGCCAGGGCCGGCGTGAAGGGCGTGTTGGCGTACACCTGCCGCGAATAGGCCTTCAGCCGGGCCGCGTCGGGCACCGAAACGAACGAGAGCGTGCCCTTAAACAAGCCGCCGATGTACTGCTCCCGCCCGCCCGTGATGCCCTTTTGGTAGCCGCTGTTGTCGGTGCGCTTCACGGGCTGAGGGCCCCGGGGGTTGGGCAGCGACGAAAAGCCTTTGCCATTGGCCACCAATATTTTACGCCCGAGCGTGCGCACCACGGTTGGGTACCAGCCGGTCGGAATGAACCCTTTCGATGCGCTTTTGCCCGGCGTGGCCACGTCGAACACCGCCAGGCAGTTGTTGTCGGCGTTGGCGATATAGAGGGTTTTCTCGTCGGGCGAGAGCGCCAGGCCGTTGGGCGTCGAGCCGGCCAGCTTGGTGGGAAACAGGGCCGTGGAGATGGTTTCGAGCACTTTCCACGCCTTGGCGTCCACCACCGACACGGAGTTATCGTTGGCGTTGGCCACGAACACGTAGCGGCCGCTGCGGGTCTGGATCAGCTCGTTGGGATGGCTCTCGGTGGCCAGGCGCCGGGCGATTTTCCCGGTGCGCAGGTCGTAGGCCAGCAGCTCGTCGTGGCCCCACAGACTGATATAGAGCGTGTTGCCGTCGGGCGCCAGCAGGCAGCCGTAGGCTTCGTGCCCGAGGGGCAGCCGGCTCAGGGTGCGCTTGGTTTTGAGGTCGAGCACGTAGAGTGCGTTGTCCTCTTTGGTGACGACGTAAAGGCGCCGCCGGGGGCCGTCGACGGCCAGGCCCGTGGGGCTGATTTTTTCCGTCGGCCAGGGCCGGCCCAGGCGCAGCGTGTCGGGGGCCCCCAGCTTGCGGGCCGCCACGGGGTAGGCCAGCACGATGTTGTCGTTGCCGCCCGACACGTACAGTTTGTCGGCCGCCGCGTTGAACGCCAGCCCGTACCACGCCTTGCCGATGGTTTTTTCGTCGAGCACTTTCCCGGCAACCGGGTCGATGAGCTGCACCGTTTGCGTGCTCTGGCCGTTGTTGGTGACGGCCAGCAGCTTGCCCGAGGCCGAGAGCTGCATGTTCAGCGGCAAATCGCCGAGGGGCAGCGCCGGGCCCCCGGCCGGCGTGAGCGACCAGCCGTTGGGCAGCAGGATTTTGGCGGCTTTTGGGTCGTCGGCGGGCACTTGGGCGGCGGCCGGGCGGGCGGCCAGCAGGCCGAGCGCAGCGGCCAGGGCAAAAAAAGTTTTCATGAAGAAGCGAACGGGTTGGGGCGCGGTAAGCGGCGCACAAAGGTGCGGTTTTGGCCGGAAAAGCAACGTTAAGTTCTGGTGTTTGGCAGTTGGATTGAGCGCGTCGTAGCGCCGCAGCGCGGGCTTTGTAGGCGGCGTCGCTGCCCGGTATCGGTGGCGCGGGTGCCGGCCGCCAAAGCCGCCGATGCCGGGGCCCTGGAGCAGGAAATCGCCGCGGGGGAGCGGCCCGCTACGGCCTCACGGCAGCGGTAGCGCTGCTTGGTGCGTGGGCAGAGCGGGTTTCCGGGCCCTTCGCTGTGGCTGGCAACGGGGGCCCTCACCCCTGGCCTGGGGGCTGGTCGAGCACCTCGTGCAGGTCGTGTAGCCGCCGGCTTACCTGGGCCAGCTGCTCGGGCGGCACCGGAACCTGCGGGCCCTGGCGCACAAATAGGTAGCGCACCAGGGCCCGCAGGGCCTGCAATTCTTCGGCCAGCTGGGCGCGCAGGGCCAGCCACTGCCGCTCGCCGTCGGGCGTGCGGCGGCGGCACTCGTGGCGCACGGCTACCGTTCGGCTCACCAGGTCGGCCAGCTCTTCGAGCAAGTGCCGCTCGCCGAGGCTGAACGGACGGGGCTCGCGGTCGATAACGCACAGGGCCCCGATGTTGCGCTGGTCGGGCATGCGCAGGGGCGCCGCCGCGTAGAAACGCAGTTGCTTAGCGCGGGCCTCGCGGGCGGCCGCGGTGGTGATGGCCGGGGCTTCGGCGGCGGCCAGGTCCTGAAACACCACGGCTTTGTTGTGCAAGATGGCCGTGGAGCACAGCGCTTCTTCGCGGGGTTGCCCGGGGTTGCCCGGCATGCCGTGGTTGGCCGGGTAGTGCACTTCCGTTTCGTCGACGAGGGCGATGAGGGAAATGGGCAAACCGAAAATCCGAGCCGTGAGGGCGACGAACTTGTCGAACACGGGTTCGTGCAGCGAGTGCAGGATGTCGTAGTACCGCAGGCTTTGCAAGCGCTCGGCTTCGTCGTCGGGCAGCAAAGAAAAAGGAGGAAGGGTAACAGCCATGGAAAGAGCGGGCAGCGGACGGCCCCTCAAACGTACACGCCCAACCGAAAAGAAACGGCGCCGGGCACCGGGCGGGGCCGCGATTTTTATTCATACTTCCCAAGAGGCCCTCATCGCCCGCAAGTTTAGCCCCGAGCTGTCGGTGCAGCTCATGCCCACGCTCGTCCACCGCAACTACGTGGCCACCCCGGCCGAGCAAAACGACGTGTACGCGCTGGGCGGGGCCCTGCGCCGGGAACTCTCCAAGTGCATCGCCTTCACGGCCGACTACTTCTACCTACTGCCCGGCCACCCGGCCCGCAATTTC
>JANXOE010000271.1 GCA_025353745.1 Hymenobacter sp. | reverse complement strand
CGCCGAGCGCGCCCACCTCGACGACATCGCCCCCAAAGGCGTGGCCGCCGGCACCCGCTACCCCGCCGCCATGATGGGCACGGTGAACGGGTAAGGCGGTTCATTGGCATTTAACAGCTATTCATTGGTAGCCGT
Source organism: Hymenobacter sp. (assembly GCA_025353745.1). Lineage (GTDB taxonomy): Bacteria > Bacteroidota > Bacteroidia > Cytophagales > Hymenobacteraceae > Hymenobacter. The sequence continues at coordinate 8,459 of JANXOE010000271.1, read as the reverse complement.
TAAATGCCTCACTGGTTGGGCAATAAATCAATCCAGCCGTCTTCGCTGACCACCACGGCCAGGCAGGGGTAGCGGCTGCTGTTGACGTAGCGCACGGCCGAGTTGTAGCGCGAGCCGCGGGAAGAATCGCCTTTTTCGGTGGCCAGGCCGTCGAGGATGGCCCCGATGGAGTGGCACACGCCGGAGGGCTCGATGAACACGGCCCCGTCGATGTTCGTGACCAAGCGCAGCACCGAGGGCGTGATGATGCGCGGGGCCACCCGGAAGCTTTGGCGACTCAGGCGCTGGGCTTCCTGGGCGGCCCCGGCGCTGAACACCAGGATGGTGCCCGTGGGCTGGGTGCTGGCCCGGCTGGTCAGCTCCCAGAGGTAGTCCACGCTGTCGGCGTCGAGCTTGGGAAACACGCGGCTCACCACGCGGGCAAAGTTGTCGGCCGCCACCCGGCCCTGGGGCAGGCGCGGCGTGTTGCTCACCACGCGCATGAGCACGTGGCCGGCGTGGCTCATTTCCCAGCTGTAGTGGTGGGTGAAGTTGACGGTCACCAGGGCCTCGTAGCGCGCGTCGTGGGCGGGCAGCAGCTGCCCCAGCCCGAACACGTGCGAGGCGTCCGACACCAGGGCCGTGGCGTCCTCGCTCAGCTCCAGCAGCTTGCGAATGGAGCGGTGGTCGCGCAGGGTCACGGGCGTTTCGAGGGTGAGCACGGGCACGATGGCCGGGTGCTGGCGGCGGGCCACCAGCAGCGTGCCCACGCCCTCGCTGCCCTCGTGGCGCAGGGCGGCCACGCCGTTGCAGGCGTCGTAGAGGCCCTGGGTGCCGGCGGGGGCGGCGCGCAGCATCAGGCGGCGGCCGGCGCTGCGCAGCACCTCGTTGTGGTCGCGGTCGAGGGCGGGCTGCTCGTTGTCGGCGGTGTCGGCCTCGCGCAGGGCCCTCGTGCAGTCGTGCAAAAACTCCAGCACCGCCGCGTGGGGCAGGTTGGCCGGCCGCTGGCCCCCCGACTTGGGCATGGCGTAGTAGCTATCGTAGCAGTCGGCGGCCACTTGCAGCACCACCGTCACGAGGTAGCCCTGCAGGTTCACGGGCGCGGAGCAAAACGAGCGGCGGTTTTCGCGGCGCTCCTGGGTAAGCTCGCGCAGGGTGGTTTCGGTGGCCTGGCACACCAGCTCGTACCAGCGCTGCTTCTCGTAGCGGTCGTGGTCGTTGGGGTGCAGGTGGTACACCACGTCGCGGGGGCCGGCGCCGGCCTCCAACGCCACCGCCCGGGCCTTGATGCCCGCAAAATCCTGCGGGGAATAGCGCGTGCTGCTGGGCTCGACGACGACCCCGGCCGGCTCGTCGGTTTCGCGGGCCGAGGCCAGGCCCAGCAAAAAAACTTCGGGCCGCAGGCTGCGGTCGAGCAGGTTGAAAACGCCTTCGGCAAACAGTTGGGCCGAAACCCGAAACAGACTTTGGTGCTCCCACATGGGCAGAAAAAAGATGGCAAAGGCGGCGACGGCCCCCGTCAGTGCCCCAGCCTACGTAAAAAAGCCCTCCTGAGTGGCGGGCCGTGGCAAAATAGCTTCGCCGGCCCCTGCAAATGTCGGGCCTGCGTTGTATCTTCGAACATACACGAGGCCTGCCCGGTTGTCCGTCCCCTGCCCACCCCCGCGCCTATGCTCTTCATCGACATGATTCTGGCCCTGGCGGTGGCCCTTTCGTTTATTCCCATCCTCACCGGGTACTGCGCGCACAGCTACGGCCGCTCGTTCTGGCTGTGGTTTGCGCTGGGCTGGCTGCTGCCGCTGGCTTCTTTCTTCCTGCTCACGGCCCTCATCCTGCGCGAGCAGCTCGACCCCGGCCGCCGCCTGCTGGCCGAGGCCCGCCTGATTTTGCGCGCCGCCGAACAAAGCAAAGCCGTCAAAGAAGAATAGCGCCGGCAGCACCCGCCCGGCCAGTGCCGCGTTGACAAAATATGGTTCGGTGAAAAACAGGCACGAAGGCTGGCTGCGCCTGCGCGAGCCCCCAGCCGTGGATCACTTTGGCAAAGGCCGCATCCGGCGGGGCTTCCGTGCGGCGGTGCGGAAAGGTGATCTACTCCCTTATTGCCTGAAAAAAGTTGCTTTACATAAGAGTGCTTACTAATTCCCATCTGGGAAGCACACTGCTTTTAAACAACTAATGATTTGTGGATTTTTATCATATTTATTAAATGTAATATTTACATGTTATTTTTCATCTTTTCTGCTGCTACAGTTAACTAGTTGACATTAAGTGTGACCAGTAGTGCAAATGATACCAGAACGTGTTTGCTAATACTCCTGCTTATCAACTACATTTGGTCGAAGAAGTAATCGCCCTGGACGGTCAAGCTACCCTTACCCCGTCCCATTGCTCATGCTGTCATTAACTGCTCCGCACGCCCCGCGCTGGCTGCTGTACGCCAGCCTGGTGCTGTTGACGCGGTGCGGCCACGGCAAGCAAAACGACCCCGCCCCCGTCAACCAATTGCCCCCGGCCACCCAAACCGGGGCCAACACGTTCGGCTGCCTCGTCAACGGCAAAGCGTACATCCCCCAGGGGAATAATGGCACGCCCAACTTCGTCCTGCTCTACGAACCAGGCGTTCAGAAGTCGGGGTTTAACATTCTCACCTATCGAAAAGACGGCGGCTACCAGGACATGAACCTGTACTGCGGGTGGGCCATGCCCCTCCAAAAGCACACGTTCGCCATTGGTCTACCGGTGGTGGAAGCCTCCGGCTGGTACACGGGTCCTGCTGGCGACTTCGATAATGACGGGGGCCTGAAATACCGCCACGGGCAGTTGGTCATTACGCGGCTGGACGAGCAGGCGGGCGTGATTGCCGGCACCTTTGAGTTCACCAGCGTCAACACGAAAGGCGATACGCTGAAAGTGACGCAGGGCCGTTTTGACAGCAAACTGTAAGCGCTTATGGGATTCTGCTTTCACACGCTGCTGACAATCGTTCACAACGTATAAAACCGGGTCTTGCCTCCTTTGGGGCCCGAGTCGGCTACACGGCTTCGGAACCTGGCTGCATGCCCTGAAGCAAACAACCAGCGCTCAGCCCAACTCTTGAAGGACGCCCGCTGCGGCCGCGGCCCCCGTGGCGAAGCAGCCTTGCAGCAGGTAGCCGCCGGTGGGGGCCTCCCAGTCGAGCATTTCGCCGGCCGCGAAGGTGCCCGGCCGCTGCCGCAGCATCAGGTGCTCGGTGAGGGCCGAAAAAACGATGCCGCCGGCGGTAGAAATGGCTTCGTCGAGCGGGCGCAGGCCCGCCACGGGCAGCGGCACGGCCGCCAGCAGCGCCGCCAGCGCTTCCGGGCCGAGGGCCCCCGCGTCGGGCCGGGCCTCGCGCAGCAGTGTGGGCACGGGCGGGCCCAGGTGCAGGGCCTTGCGCAGAAAATCGGGCAGCGAAGCCCCGGCCCGGCGCTGGTGCAGCTTGGCCAGCAAGGCCGGGGGCGACAGGTCGGGCTTCAGGTTCAGGTGCAGCAGCGCGGGGCCGCTGGTGGCCAGGGCGGCGCGCAGCGGGGGCGTGAGGGCGTACACGGGCGTGCCTTCCAGGCCGTAGGCGGTCAGCATGATTTCGCCGCGCACGTCGGGGCCGTCGTTCACCCGCAGGGCGATGTTTTTGAGCGGGGCGCGGCCGGTTTTCTGGGCGAAGAACGGCGACCACGCCACTTCCGCGCCGCAGTTGGCCGGCGCGAAGGGCGCGGTTTCGACGCCGATTGCGCGCAGCAGCGGGGCCCAGGCGCCGTCGGAGCCGGTTTTGGCCCAGCTGGCGCCGCCCAGGGCCAGCACCGTCGCGGCGGGCGCGGCGGTGAACTCCGTGCCGGTGGCTTCGTCGCGCAGGCGCAGGCCCCGCGCGCCGGCGAAGCCCAGCCAGCGGTGGCGGGTGTGGATTTCGACGCCCAATTCGCGCAGCCGGCCCAGCCAGGCGCGGAGCAAATCGGCGGGCTTATGGGCGGCCACGGGGAAGATGCGCCCGCTGGTGCCCACGAACGTTTCGATGCCCAAGCCAGCGGCCCAGGCGCGCAGATCGGCCGCCGAAAAATGCGCCAGCAGGGCCCCGAACCGCGCCGCGTGGGCCCCGTACCGGGCGGCAAACCGGGCGGCGTCGGGCTCGGCGTTGCTCAGGTTGAAGCCCCCGTGCCCGGCCACCAAAAACTTGCGCCCCACGGTGGCCTGCGCCTCGTACAGGCGTACCCGGTGGCCGGCTTCGGCCAGGCGCTGGGCGGCCATCAGCCCCGCCGGGCCCCCGCCGATTACAATTATCATTTCAAGTCAGTGAGCAGTTATCGATTATCAGTGGGCAGTTCAGGGCCCCAGGCGCTCAGCACGACCGCGTGGGGCCCCTGAATGGCCCACTAAGCAGTCGCGCAAAAGTAATCGTAGCAAAAAAGGCGGTCATGCTGAGCTTGTCGAAGCATCTCTCCCGCGTAACTAACGACCTCCGATTGATTTACTACTGCGGGAGAGATGCTTCGACAAGCTCAGCATGACGTTCTAAATTCAATACGCTTACTTCTGCATGACTACTTAGAGGTTATGCTTCGCTTTCCTGAATCAGTTGGCGGCGGTAGCGGGCCAGGATGGCCGATTTCAGAATAAAGCCCAAATATCGGCCGTCTTCCTCGCACACGGGCAGGGCCCAGGCGCCGTGGCGGTCGAGCAGGGCCAGGGTGTGCTCCAGGTCATCGGCGGGGCCCACGATGGCCAGGGGCGGCTCCATCAGCTCGCGGGCCAGGATGGTGGCGTAGTGGCCGTCGTCGAACAGCGCGTCGCGCACCGAGTCGAGGCTGATGACGCCCAGCAGCCGCCCGCCCGCCGCCACCACCGGAAACAGGTTGCGCGAGGCGTGGCGAAAAATATCGACCAGCTCGCCGAGCGTGGTGGTGGGGCGCACGGCCACGAAGTCGGTTTCGAGCAGCTTGCGCGGGTCGAGCTGGGCCAGCAGGCCCCGGTCGCGGTTGGCGTACACGTCCACGCCCTGCAGGGTGAGCTTGCGGGTGTACACCGAATAGGGTTCGAAGTATTTGGTAATCAGGTAAGAAGAGCTGCTCACCACCATTAGGGGCACGAACAGCGCGTAGCCGCCCGTGATTTCGGCGATGAGGAAGATGGCCGTGAGCGGCGCGTGGATGACGCCCGCCAGCGTGCCGGCCATGCCCAGCACCACGAAATGGATTTCCGGGATGTGGACCAGCCCGCTCATGTTCAGCAGGCGGGCGAAGAAAAACCCCGCCAGGGCCCCCGCAAACAGCGACGAGCCGAACATGCCGCCGTTGCCGCCCGCGCCCACCGTGATGCTGGTGGCCACCACCTTCAGCATCATACTGAAGAGCACCAACACCAACAGCAGCCAGGGGTTTTGGTCTTGGTAGACCGAGAAAATGCTGCCGTCGGTGAGGTGGCCGGATTTGCCGGCCAGCAGCAGCTCCACGGTGTTGTAGCCCTCGCCGTAGAGCGTGGGAAACAGGAAGATGAGGGCCCCCAGCCCCACGCCGCCCATCAGCACCTTGCGCCAGTCGAGGCCGGGCCAGCGGGCGAAAAAATGCTCGAACCAGTGGTAGGTGCGGATCATGTACACCGAGAAAAACGCCGTGAACAGCCCCAGCAGCACGTAGAACGGCACCGCCTCCACGGGCCAGCTCGTGGTGATGAGCGCGAACGGCTGGCCCGCGTACAGGGCCTTCGACACCACCGTGGCCGTGGCCGACGAGAGCAGCAGCGGGATGAAGTACTGCGCCGGCAGCTCGAGCAAAATGGTTTCGACGGCGAACAGCACCCCCGCGATGGGCGAGTTGAAGATGGCCGCCACGCCGGCCGCCGCCCCGCAGCCGGTGAGCAGGCGCCGCCGGCGCCGGTCCAGGTGCAGCACGCGGCCGGCGTTCGAGCCCAGGGCCGCGCCGGTGACGGAAATGGGGGCCTCGGTGCCCGCCGAGCCGCCGAAGCTCACCGTGAGAAAGGCCGTGATCAGCTGCGAATAGAGCTTGGAGCGCGGCACCACGCTGCCCTCGCGGGCCGTGTTGTAGATGATGGGCGCAATGCCCCGGCCCAGCTTTCCGTGCAGAAAATACTTGGTAACCAACACGGTGAGCGTGATGCCCACGATGGGGTAGAGCGAAAGCGCGAACACGCGCTTGGGCTCCGCGATGCCTTCTTGCAGGAGCCGGGCCACCGTGCGCACGCTCGTCTTCAGGGCCACCGCCGCCAGGCCCGCCCCGGCCCCCACCAACACGCTCAGGATGAGCAGGTACACCCGCTCGCTGATGTGGCGGGCCCGCCACACCAGCAACGGGCGCAGCAGGCGGTGGACGGTGAGGGCGGGCATGGCAAGCGGAAAGAGTGGACGGGCGGCCGCTGGGCAAATTTGGGGCCGGCAAGCGGGGCCCCCGGCTTTTATCAACGCACATTTCGGCGCAGTGTTGCCGTCCGGCCCGCCGCACCGGCCCGCCGGTGCTACCTTTGCCCCCGCAAGGGTAATCGTTTCCGCGGTGCGGGGCGATTTTAAAAGGGAAGCCGGTGTAAATCCGGGACAGTCTCCGCTGCTGTAACCCCCATTCAAAACCCGGCCGATACGTGGCGCCACTGTTCCTGCGGGGATGGGAAGGCCATCGGCCGGAGGGGGAAGTCAGAAGACCTGCCGTTGCTACATACAGCCACAGCTTTCGGCAGAAAGGCTCGTCGTACCATGCCCCAACTCCCGCTTCCCCCCGGCCGTGCCGGAGGCGCACTCCTTCGTTTTTCGTTCCGGCGCGGCCTCGCGTCGCTGGCCCTGCTGCTGGCGGGGGCCCTGGCGGGCTTTGGCCAGGCGGCCGCTCCCGCGCCGCCGGTGCGCCCGGCCGTGCCGGGGCCCCGGGCCGGGGCCGGGCGCACCCAGGTGCAGTACGCCAAGGGGTTCACCCTCGAGTACGCGGGCAACTGCAAGGTCATCACCACCCGCAACCCGTTCGCGCCGCAGGCGGCCCCCGCGCGCTACCTGCTGGTGCCGCGCGGCGCGGCCCGCCCGCCCGGCTACCCCGGGGCCCTGGTCATCGAAACGCCGATTCGCAGCTTGGTGGGGCTTTCGTCGCTGCACGTGGCGCTGGCCGATTTTTTGGGGGCCGCCGACGTGCTGGTGGGCGTGGGCGATTTCAAGTACGTTTCGGCCCCACGGGTGCGCCGGCGCATTGCCGCCGGCAGCCTGTACGAAGTCGGCCAGAGCACCGCGCTCAACAACGAGCTGCTCGTGGCCCGCCGCCCCGACCTGGTGATGGCCACCGGCTGGCCCGGCGAGGACCTGGGGCAGTTCCAGACGCTGGCCGCCGCCGGCGTGCCGGTCCTCATCAACTCGGAGTGGGTGGAAACCACGCCCCTGGCCCGCGCCGAATGGGTGAAGGTGCTGGCCGCGCTGCTCAACAAAGAAGACCTGGTGAACCAGAAATTCGGCCAGGTGGCGCGCGACTACCAGCGCCTGGCCGCCGTGGCCCAACAAGCCGCCCGGCGCCCCAAGGTGGTGGTGGGCCTGCCGTTTAAAGACGTGTGGTACGTGCCGGCGGCCGGCAGCTACGTGGCGCAGTTCCTGCACGACGCGGGCAGCACGTATTATTGGGACCACACCCGGGCCCCCAGCGGCAGCCTCCCGCTGGCCTTCGAAGCCGTGGCCCCGGTGGCCCTGGCGGCCGACTACTGGCTACAAACCGGCACCCTCGACACCAAAGCGGCCTTGCTGGCCCAGGACGGCCGCTACGCCGGCTTCGGGCCCGTCAAAACCGGGCGCGTGTTCAACAACACGCGCCGCACCAACGCCCAGGGCTCCAACGATTACTGGGAATCCGGGGCCGTGCGCCCCGATCTGGTGCTCGCCGACCTCATCAAAATCCTCCACCCGGAGCTGCTGCCCACCTGGCGCCTCTACTATTACCAGCCCCTGAAATGACGACGGCGCAACGAGTGGCGGGCCCCGAGGCGCGGGCCGCCCGGCGGCAGGGGCGGTGGCTGCTGGCCCTGGCGGTGCTGGGGGCCGGGGCCTTCGTGCTCGACGTGGCGCTGGGGCCGGTGCGCATTCCGCTGCCGCTGGTGGTGCGCCTGCTGCTGGGCCACGCCGGCCCGGCCGACGGCACGGCGGCGTTCATCGTGCACCAAATCCGGCTGCCCAAGGCCCTGACGGCCCTGTTGGTGGGCAGCGGCTTGGCCGTGAGCGGCTTGCAGATGCAAACGCTGTTCCGCAACCCGCTGGCGGGGCCCGACGTGCTGGGCCTCACGGCGGGGGCGGGGCTGGGCGTGGCCCTGGTGATGCTGGCCGGGGGCGGGGCGGCCGGCTTTGCCGTGCGGCAGCTGGGGCTGGGCGGCAGCTGGGCGCTGGTGGGGGCCGCCACGGCCGGCGCGGCCCTGGTGCTGGGCCTGGTGCTGGCGCTGTCGGCGCGGGTGCGCGACAACGTGGTGCTGCTCATCGTGGGCCTGATGATTGCCAGCGTGACCGG
>JANXOE010000269.1 GCA_025353745.1 Hymenobacter sp. | reverse complement strand
TGGGTGAGCACGGTGTTGTGGGTCACGGTCACGCGCGGCTCCTGCGTCAAGGGGTGGAGGCCGTCGAGGGCGGGGCCGATTTTCTTCCACAGAAACCAGCCCAGGGCCCCCAGAAATACGAGCGGCACGAGGCGGCGGACGAGGCGAACAAGGTTCATAGGGCCCTGCATACGGCCGGGCGGGGCGCGCCGTTGGGCGGGGCGCGGGCCTAGCTTTGCCGGCACTATGCCTTCGTCTCGCTTTTCATCGCCCCTGCTCCGGCAACTGTGGCGCCACCACCGTTGGCTGTTGCTGGGGCTGTGGCTGCTGGTGCAGGCGGGCTACCTGCTGAAATTCCACGGCCCGCACTTCGCCAACGACAGCGCCCGCTACCTCGAATACGCGGCCAACGTGGCGGCGCACGGGCACTACGCGCCCGAGCCGACGGCTCCGGCGGGCGGCGCGCCCGACAATTTTCAGTACGAGCACGCCCAGCGCTACCTGCTGTACCCGTGGTTCGAGAGCGTGTGGCTGCGGCTGCACGCGGGCCGGTGGGGCATTGTGCTGGCGCAGATGGCGGTGGCCGGCCTGGCCGCCGGGGCCCTCTACCGGGCGGTGCAGCGGCTGGCGGGGGGGCGCTGCGAAGCGGCTGCGCTGGCCACGGGGCTGCTGGTGGCCTGGCCCGACGTGCAGCAATTCAACTGCTACCTGCTCACCGAGTCGCTGTTCACCAGCCTGTCGGTGCTCTCGTTTTGGGCGCTGGTGCGGGCGCGGGGCGGCGGGTGGGCCGCCTGGGCGCTGCTGCTGGGCCTGCTGGCGCTCGCGGCGCTGGCGCGGCCCAACGGCTTTGTGGTGGCGGGCGCGGCGCTGCTGGCCGGGCTGGCGGGGCTGTGGCTATATGCCCGGCCGCGGCTCTTTTGGGCGGCGGTGGGGGCGCTGCTGCTGGCGGTGCCGCTGCTGCTGCGGGCCCTCGACCACCAGCTCGAAACGTATTTCATCGTCGAAACCTACCAGCGGGGCGAGCTGATGTTCGCCACCTCGGCCTGGGCCCTGCACCCGGCCGCGCCGCTGCACATGCCGCCCGCCGGCACGGGGCAGGTGGCGCGGGTTATTTACTTCGCCGCCCACAACCCGGGGTTTCTGGCGCGGCTGATGGCGGGCAAGCTGTTCGTGTTTTTCAGCAGCATCAAGCCCTACTATTCGGCGGGCCACCGGCTGATGAGCGTGCTGGTGCTCTGGCCGCTCTACGCGCTGGCGGTGCGCGGGGCGCGGCAGCCGGCGGTGTGGGCCCCGGCGCGGGTGTTTCTGGGGGCCGTGCCGCTGCTGCAAGCCGCCGTGGTGATGCTCACCGTCGACGACTGGGATGTGCGCTTCCTGGCCCCGGTGCTGCCGTTCGTGTTCGTGCTGGCGGCCCTGGGCGTGTGGAAAAAGTGGGGAAATGTGGATAACCCAATGCCGGAAGGCGCGCCGGGCTAGGCCCTTACCGCTCGCCGAACCGCTCGCGCCACCCGGCCCACGCCTGCTGCCCGCCGGTGTGCACGGCCACCACCGTGCTGCCCGGCCGGAAATGCCCGTTTTCGATCAAATCCAGTACCCCAAACAGCAGCTTGCCGGTGTAAATCGGGTCGAGCAGCACCCCGTGCCGGTCTTCAAATTGCCGGATGAAGGCCAGCAATTCAGCCGAATGTTTGGCGTAGCCGCCGAAGTGGTAGCCCGTGGCTAGCTCGTAGTTGGAGAAAACCCGGCCCGCCGCGGCCCGCGTCAGCGCGTCGATGTCGTGGCGCAGGAAGCCGCCGTTTTTCAGCGCGGCCACGCCCAGGGCCCGCTCGGGGCCCGCCAAGCCGGTGAGCAGGCCAGCCAGCGTGCCGCCCGTGCCCGCGGCCACCGCCAGCGCATCGAACGCCACCTGCTGGCGGATTTCGGCCGCCAGCTCGGCTACGCCGGGCAGCGCCAAGGCGTTGGTGCCGCCCTCGGGCAGCAGGTAGGCGGGGCCGAATTCCTGTTCGACGGTCGCCAAAAAACCGGGTTCGGCGCGGCGGCGGTAGGCGGTGCGGTCGAGGTAATGCAGGGCCATGCCGTCGGTGGCGCAGCGGGCCAGGGTGGGGTTGAAGGCCCCGGCGGCTTCGCCCCGCACCAGGCCCACGGTGGCCAGGCCGTGGAGCCGCCCCGCCGCGGCCACCGCCGCCAGGTGGTTGGAGTAGGCCCCGCCGAAGGTGAGCAGCCGCGTGTGGCCCCGGCGGCGGGCTTCGAGCAGGTTGTACTTGAGCTTGCGGGCCTTGTTGCCGGGCAGCTCGGGGCACACGAGGTCGTCGCGCCAGAGCAGCAAGCGCACGCCGCGGGCGGCGGCGGCTGGCTCGGGTAGTTCCTGGAGAAAAGGGCTCACGGGCGGCAGCGGCAAAGTTTAGGGCCCCGGCGGGCAGCTTTTCGCCGCCCGCCGGGTAATCGTTGAATCGCAGCAACGGTCGGTTCCCGGGGCGTTGGCGATTACCGGGCAGCCGGCGAAAAGCCGGCCGCCCGGACGGAGCGGCCGCTAACCGGCGGCTATTTCCGCCGCGGCCGGCCGGCGCTTGCCCGCATACACCCCGGCCCCGAGCAGCACCAGCAGCACGCCGATGCTCGCCGCCAGCGACACGGCGTTGCCGGTGGCGAACTCCTTGGGCTCGAACTTGAAGTCGATGCGGTGGGCCCCGGCGGGCACCTGCATGGCCCGCAGCACGAAGTCGGCGCGGAAGTGGGGGGCCGGCTGGCCGTCGAGGTAGGCGTTCCAGCCGTCGGCGTAGTAGATCTCGGAGAACACCACCGTGCCCGGCCGGGCCGCGCTGTAGCGGTAGCCGAGCGCGTCGGGGGCGTAGCTGGTGAGGGCGATGGTGGCGGCCGTGTCGGCCACGGCCGCGGCCGACACGGCGGGGAATTTCACGTTGTCGACCACGGCGGTGCGGCCGGGGTTGATGCGGGCCAGGGCGGCCATCTCGGCGTCGGGCGAGGCCACGGGCTGCACCGCGCGCACAAACCAGGCATTGCCGAGGGCCCCGGGGTTGCGCACCACCGGCTGCTTGTCGTTGCCGGTGAGGTAGTAGCGGGTGTTCAGCATGTTGAGGGCGTGGGAGCGGCTGAAATCGCCGCCGCCCGGGCCGAAGAGCGCCTGCATCTCGGGCGAAATCTCGCGCTCGATCAGGTCCTGGTAGCGGCGCAGCTTGGCCCCGTGGTAGCCGCCGATGCTGTGGTGGAAGTACGAAGTCTGGGCTTCGTTGAACGGGTTTTGCAGGTTCAGCACCCGGTAACTCAGGTCTTTGTCCTTCAGAATCAGCTCGTCGGCCGGGCTGGGCTGGAAGCTCTGGGCGATGGTTTCGGGCTGGAAGTTTTTCTCGCCGAGGTAGCGCTTGTCCACGCTCCACAGGTCCACGAGCACGAGCAGGGCCACCAGGGCGGCGGCCGAGCTGGCGCCCAGCTTGCCTTTCAGGTAATAATAGAGCGTGCCCAGGGCCAGGCCCACCAGCAGCAGCCCGCGCCACACGTCGTTGCGCAGCAGGTCGGCGCGGTCGGCGCGCAGGGCCCCCAGCAGCTGCGGCGTGAAGCCCTGCTTGGTGAGCTCGGCGTCGACGGGTGCGGCGAAATCGAAGCCGAAGCTGGCCAGCCACGCCAGCGCCAGCACCCCGGCCGTGACGGCCCCGGCGTAGAGCAGCTGGCGCAGGCGGTGCCGGGTTTCGGGCGCGTCGGGCGCGGCCACGGGGGCCCCGGCCGCCGCCCGGGCGGCCTTGGCCAGGGCCGGGTGCAGGGGCTCGGCGGGCGGGCCGGCGGCCCCCGCGGGCACCGCCGCGGCGCGGGGCCGCAGCACGCGCGCCAGCGCCAGGGCCCCCAGCAGCGGCACGGCCAGCTGCGCCATCACCAGGCCCATGCTCACGGCGCGGAAGCTGCGGTAGCCGGGCAGGTAATGGAAGATCAGGCTGTTGAGGCTGTCGAAGTTTTTGCCCCAGGCCAGCACCAGCGACACCAGTGTGCCGGCCAGCAGCCAGTAGCGCGTCCGCTTGTCCACCACAAACAGGCCCAGCACGAACAGGAAGCACACCACCGCGCCCAGGTACACGGGGCCGGCCACGTAGGCCTGGTCGCCCCAGTAGGTGGGCATCTGGGCCAGCATCTCGGGCGAAGCGCCGGCCGCGTTCAGGGCGCGGGCCATGTTCGAGCCGGGGCCCAGGGCCATGCTGCTGCTGCCGCCGTAGAAGTTGGGCACGAGCAGCGTCATGGTTTCGCCCACGCCGTAGCTGTAGGCAAAGGCGTAGTCCTCGTCCTGCTGCGCGGCGCTGGCGGCGCCCTCGCCGGGCGCGGCCTTCAGCTCCGAGGGCGCGCGGTTGCTGAACTTGCTGTACTCGTAGGTGGTGTAGAGGCGGCCGAAGCTCACGCCCACCGCCAGCAGGGCCCCCAGGGCCAGCAGCGCCACGCGCTGCCCGAAGGCCGGCAGGCGCCCGGCCCGAACGGCCGCCACCAACTCAATGATGCCGTAAATGACCACCAGCAGCCCCACGTAGTAGGTAATCTGGGGGTGGTTGGCCCGCAAATTCAGCGTGAGGCCCACGGCGAAAAGCGCGGCCCCGAGCCATTTGTCGCGCCGGAACGTGACCAGCAGCCCGCCCAGCACCAGCGGCGCGTAGGCCAGGGCCAGCGACTTGGTGTTGTGCCCGGCCAGCAGAATGGCCAAATTATAGCTCGAAAAGCCCAGCGCCACGGCCCCCGCCACCGCCACCAGCGGGCGCAGGCCCAGGGCCACGCCCAGCGCGTAGCCGCAGAGCAGCGCCAGAAACAGGTTGGACACCGCCGAGGGCAGGCCCAGCGTCAGGGCCTTTTGCAGGTAAACCAGCAGGTCGCCGGGGAAGTGGATGGAAATCAGGTAAGTCGGCATGCCCGCAAACATCGAGTTCGTCCACAGCGGCTCGTGGCCGTGGGCGGCGGTCCAGGCGCGCACCTCCTGGGCCCCGCCCTGGAACTGCGCGATGTCGTGCTGCGCCAACGACTGGCCCTCGAACACGATGGGCGCGAAGTAGGCGCAGGCCAGCACCACAAAAAACAGCACCGCCAGCACGTGCGGCAGCGCCCGCTGCCACAGCGGCGCGGAACGAACGGAAGAAGCAGCAGAAACGACAGCAGCCATCGGCAAAGGGGAAGGGGTACAGGAAACCGGGGCCGAAGGTACGGCCGGGGGTGGGGTTGCCCGGCCGTACCTTCGCGCCCAGTTTTGCCGCCCCGCCCGCCCATGCCCACGCCCCCGATGGCCCCCGCCACCCCGCCCCCCTTCGACGCCGACGAGCTGATTTCCGTCGTCGTGCCGCTCTACAACGAGCAGGACAGCGTGCGCACCCTGGCCGGCCAAATCGTGGACGTGATGCAGGCCCACGGCTTCCGCTACGAATTGATTTTGGTGAACGACGGCAGCGCCGACGGCACCTGGGGCCACATCAGCGCCCTGGCCGCCGCCAACCCCTGCATCGTCGGCCTCGACATGGCCGGCAACTACGGCCAGACGCTGGGCCTGCGCGCCGGCTTCGAGCAGGCCCGGGGCAGCATCGTGGTGGCCATGGACGGCGACTTGCAGCACGACCCGGCCTACCTGCCCGAGTTCGTGCGCCTCATCCGCGAGGGCTACGACATGGTGGGCGGCGCCAAAAGCAAGCGCCCCGAGGGCTTCTTCAAAACCCTGATTTCCAACGGCGCCCACCACCTCATCAGCCGCCTTTCGGGCGTGAAGCTGGCCTACTTCGGGGCCACCTACAAGGCCTACCGCCGCTACCTGCTCACCAACGTGGAGATGCTCGGCGACGCCCACCGCTTTCTGGGGGCCCTGGTGGCGCGCCAGGGCGTGCGCTACATCGAGTTTCCCATCGAAATCCGGGCCCGCGAGTTCGGCACCAGCCACTACGGCCTGAACAAGGTGTTCAAGGTCATCGTCGATTTGCTCATCCTGCGCTTTTTCGTGGTGTACGCCCGCAAGCCGTTCCGGCTGTTCGGGGTGGTGGGCATCGCCGCCCTGCTCGTCGGCGGGGCCCTCACCACGGGCTTCCTCGTCGGGTCGGTGTTTTTCCACGTCAACATCTCGGCCCGCTTCCCGATGGAGTTTATCTTCAGCCTGTTCCTGATCATGGGCGGCATCTTCATGCTCAGCTTCGGGGTGCTGGCCGAAATTGGCACCTACACCTACTACGCCCGCCGCAACCGCCGCCCCTACGTGCTGCGCCAGGTGGCGTCGCAGGCGGTGGCCGTGGGCGCGTAGCACCCGGGGCCCCGCCCGTTCGGCCCTCCACTCCTTCCGCCCCCACCCATGCGCCGGCTCATCATCAACTGCGACGACTACGGCTGGGACGCGCCCGCCACCCAGGCCATCCTGGAGCTGGCCGCCGCCCGCCGCATCAGCAGCACCACGGTGATGGCCAACCTGGCCCCCGACGCCGACCTGCGGGCCCTGCGCGCCGTGCTGCCCCACGTTTCCGCCGGCCTGCACCTCAACCTCATCGACGGCGCGCCCCTGAGCCGGGCCTCGGCCGTGCGCACGCTGGTGGGCCCCGACGGCCAGTTTTTCAAGGGCCAGCAGCTGCTGGCGCGCTTCCTCAGCGGCCGCGTGCGCATTGGCGAGCTCGAAACCGAGGTGGTGGCCCAGCTGGCCCGGCTGGCGCGCTTCGACGTCCCCGTCTCGCACGCCGACAGCCACCAGCACCAGCACCTCTACCCCGGCCTGGGGCCCGTGCTCACGGGCATTTTGCGGCGGCACGGCATCAAAAGGCTGCGCCGCTGGAGCACCCAGCCCGGCTACGCCCTGCGCGGCCAGCTGCTGAACGCGTTCGGGGTGGCGTCGCGCTACGGCCTGCGCGGGTTTCAATCGCCCAACGCGCTGGCGGCCGACTTCTCGGCCGCGCAGGACGCCACGCTGCCGCTTTTCGCCCAGGGCCTGGCGCGGGCCTTCCGCCGGGGGCCCCTGGTGGAGTTCATGACCCACCCGGGCCTGGCCAACCGCGAAGATTCCTACCTGAACCGGGTGGCGGAGTACGCGTTTTGGCGCGACGCGGCCTGGCCGGAATACCTGGCCGGGAACGGCATCCGCCTGGCGCGCTACGACGAGATTTGAAGGCCGCCCCCGCGGCCGGCGCGCCGGGGTCCGGCCCCGGCGTTCCAGGGTCGCACCCCAGCGTTCCGGGGTTGCACCCCGGCGTTCCGGGGTCCGACCCCGGCGCGCCGCTGAAATAACCCGGCGTTCCAGTCAAAAAGCCCGGCGCGCCGGGTTATTTCAGCGGCGCGCCGCCAAAAAAGCCCGGTGCGCCGGGCTATTTGGCTGGAACGCCGGGCTTTTTTGGCGGCCAGCCGGGGTCTGAGCCCGGAATTTCCATCAAAAAGCCCGGCGCACCGGGCTTTTTTGGCGGCGCGGGG
>JANXOE010000217.1 GCA_025353745.1 Hymenobacter sp. | reverse complement strand
GGCGCTTTTAACACCTTCGGATAATATTTCTTCGACCCGGGCAACCGCCGCCGACCGGCTGGCATCTAGTGGTGCATCGGCGGCCAAGCGGGCCGCTGAAACGGCTGCCCGGCGGACCCGGCCGGCGCCGGAACGGCCCGTGGCCACGGGCCGGCCGGCCCCGAAAACGGCCCCCGCCGGCCCCAACCCGTCGAATCCGCCCCCGGACGCGGGAGCCCTCGCGGCCGCCCCGGCGGCGCCTGCCGCCGCTTCGGCCGACGCGGCGCAGGTGATTGAGGTGGACGTGCGGCACGGCGGGGCGGTGGCCGCCGCGCCGGCCCCGGCGCCCCGCCGCTTGCTCGGGGGCCTGCTGCGCCAGGCCGGCCGCCTGGCCCGGGGCGAGGGCGCCAGCCTGGCCGCGGCCGCCGGGCTCCCCGAAACCATCACGCTGCAAGCCAACCTGGGCGGGCGCACGCTCACCCGCTCCATTCAACTCTAACCTCGCTTTTGACGCTGTCCTACGCCATGAAACGCTTTTATTTTTCGCTGATTGCGCTGGCCGCGGCCTGCGGCGGGGCCCCGGCGGCCCGCGCCGCCCGGCTGCCCGCCCGCCCGGCCCCCGCCGCCGACACCATTGTGGTGCGCCTGCCCAACCAGGCCACCCTCACGCTGATGGTGCGCGACGCCGCCCAGCTGCGCGAGCTGCCCCAGTACCACCTCGACTCGCTCACGACCCGCCTGGCCGGCTACATCGCCCAAGCCGAGGCGGCGGCCAAAACGGCCAAATCGGAGCAGGTGACGCTGGAGTTTTACCCCGACAAAGACCACCCCGGCCAGCGCCTGCCCGAGCAAATCCGGGTGACGACGCACCGGCCCGCCGCCGGGGGCCCGACCAACAAGGTGGAGGTGCTGCTGGAAAAACGGTTCGGCGTGGTGGTGACAACCGACCAGCACGGCAACCGGTCGTACAACACCGCCGGCGGCTCGTCGAAGGCCGAGCGCCAGGCCAGCCGCGACTCGGCCCGCGCCAGGCACCACGACGAGCACGGCCACTACAGCGCGTTCGTGTTCGACCTGGGCCTGAACGCGCTGGTGAACCAGAAACCGGGCCCCGGCCAGGCGGCCGCCGACCTGCGCAACGGCGGCTCGCGCTACGTCAACCTCGGCCTCGACTACACCCAGCGCCTGGGCGGGCGGCGCAGCCCCGTGAGCCTGCTGGTGGGCCCCGAGTTCGCCTTCAACAACTACATGCTGAACGGCAACGACAAGTGGGTGAGCCAGAACGGCGTGACGAGCGTCGTGCGCGAAACCGACCCGGCCCGCCAGTTCGACAAAACCAAGCTGGCCACCGCCACCGTGAACCTGCCGCTGATGCTCCAGCTCCGGCTGCACGACGCGCACTACCGGTCCCGGTTTTCGGTGGCCGCTGGGGGCTTTGTGGGCTACCGCCTCGCCTCCTGGACCAAGCTCAAGTACACCAACCAAGGCGCGACCTACAAAGACAAAGACCACGGCCCCTACAACCTGGAGGATTTTCAGTACGGCCTGCAGGGCACCGTCGGCTTCGGCGACCTGCGCTTTTTTGCCAAATACAACCTGAACCAGCTGTTCCGCGACGGCCGGGGCCCCGACACGCAGGTGCTGAGCTTCGGGGTGCGCATTTTGGGCAACTAGGCCCGAAAGGGGGCGGGCCCGGAAACCCGAGATTTCCGGGCCCGGTTTGGGCGGGGCCGGGGCGGGGCCGTAAATTGGCCGCGTTGTTTTTTTCCGGCCCTTCTCCCCCCTTGCCATGCCCCCACCGGTCAACGCCTTCACGGCTCACACGCCCCCGGCCGTACTCGACGACCTGCGGGCCCGCCTCCGGCAAACGCGCTGGCCCGCGGCCCCGGCCGGGTGGGAATACGGCACCAGCCGCGCATTTTTGCAGGAGCTGGCCGCGTACTGGGCCGATGGCTTCGACTGGCGCCGGGTGGAGGCGGAAACCAATGCCTACCCGAATTTCACGACCGAAATCGACGGGCACCGCATCCATTTCCTGCACGTGCGGGGCCGGGGGCCCCACCCCGTGCCGCTGCTCCTCACCCACGGCTGGCCCGGCTCGTTTTTGGAGATGCTGAAAATAATTCCGCTGCTGACGGCCGCCGGCCCGGTGTCCTTCGACGTGGTCGTGCCCTCGCTGCCGGGCTTTGGTTATTCGGCCCCGGGCCCCGGGCCGGGGCCCGACTCGCTGGCGGTGGCCCACTTGTGGCACCGGCTGATGCAGCACCTGGGCTACGAGCGGTACGGGGCGCAGGGCGGCGACATCGGGGCCGGCGTCGGCACCTGGCTGGCGCTGACGTACCCGGCCCACCTCATCGGGCTGCACCTCAACTACATCCCCGGCTCGTACGCGCCCTACCGCCCGCCGGGCAAGGCCCTGCCCCCGGAAAGCGCGGCCTACCAGCAAACCAAGCAGGCCTGGGCGGCCCGGGAGGGCGCGTACGCCGCCCTGCACGGCACCAAGCCCCTGACGGCGGCCTACGGGCTAAATGACTCGCCGGCGGGGCTCTGCGCCTGGATCGTGGAAAAGTTTCACGGCTGGAGCGACCGGGGCGCGGCCCAGCGCCTGCCCTTCACCCGCGACGAGTTGCTGGCCAACGTGACCCTGTACTGGGTGACCCAAACCATTTATTCGTCGATGGCGATGTACAAGGAAAACGCCCGCCGGCCGCTGGCGTTTGGCCCGGGCGACTACGTACGGGTGCCGGTGGCCTTCGCCCAATTTCCGCAGGAGCTGCCCACGCCCCCGCGCGCCGACGTCCAGCTCGGCTACAACCTGCAGCGCTGGACGCCGATGGCCGCGGGCGGCCATTTCGCGGCGGCGGAGCAACCCGCCCTGCTGGCCGGCGACGTCCAGGCCTTTTTCGGGGCCCTGGGCTAGGGCGTGTTCTCAAGAACGTTCGGGGCAGCAACGCCGTGATGGGCTTATTTTCAAGATGAACGCCGACCGCACGTTGCCCACCGATGCCCGTTGGGCCCTGCTTGCGCCTTTGCTTCCCGGCCGGGCCAGCCGGCGCGGGGGGGCCAAAGACAACCGGGGCTTTGCCGCGGCCGTGCGCTGGGTGGGGCGCCCGGGCCTGCCCTGGCGGGCCTTGCCCCCGCACCTGGGCCGGTGGCCCCGCAGGTTCGGGCGTTTCAGCCGCGAAAAGGCCGCCGGCGCTCGGGCGCAGCCGGGGCGGCTTTTCCACCAAGCGGCACGTGGCCGGGGCCGGCGGCCGGCGGGCCTGCGCCCTGACGGCGGGCCAGGCCGGCGGTGCCCCCCAGGCCGCCGGCTTGCTCGCCCCGCTGCTGGCCCCGGCCCGGCAGGTGCTGGCCGACACGGCCTGCGATTCGGATGCCTGGCGCGCCCAAATCGCCGAAGCCGGCGCGGTGGCCGTGGTTCCACCCCGCCCCAACCGCCTCGTACCGCCCCGCCTCGACCCGCTCCCCTACCGCGACCGCAACCGGGTCGAGCGGCTCGTTAACCGCCTCAAGCAGTTCCGGCGCGTGGCCACGCGTTACGATAAGCTCGCCGATTCCTTTGCCGCCTTTGTCCAACTGCGCGCCATCACCCGCTGCCTATATTGAGAACACGCCCTAGGTGGCGGGCGGCGCCCGGCCTTGGCCCCGGTGTCGGTTCGCCGGACGCATAATCGGAATCCCACCGGCGGCCACTTTCCCCGCAGGAGCGGCGGTAGCCAACCCGCCAAAAAAAGCGCCGGGCCGGGCGGCGCGACGCTTTGTCCGGGCTTCAAGCCGAACCGGCCGGGGCCGGCCGCTACTCGCCGTTGCCGAGGCCGGGGGGCGGGGTGCCCTGCACGCCCTGCACGTTGGGCACGCCCATTTTCTCTTCGCGCTTGCGCTGGTACTTGTCGAACTGGGCGGGGCTGAGCACGTCCTTGAGGGCTTCGAGGCGCGACTGCCCGATGCCTTCGATGAGGCCCTGGAGCTTGCGCGGGTCGGTGCGGTAGCGAGCGCGGGCGTTTTCCACGGCGGCCACGCCGCGCTGGTTGATGGCCCCCACCTTGGCCGCTTGCTGGGGCGAGAGGCCCAGGTTCTGCTGCATGTTGGCGGTGAGGGCGGCGGCGCGGGCTTCGGTGCCGGGGCTGGCCGGCGCGGGGGCCGCGTCGGGCCGGGCCAGGGCGGTGGGGCCCGGGGTTTTGGTTTTGACGGCGGGGCGGCCGTCGGCCTTGGCCTTGGTTTTGAGCACGGCCTGCGCCCGGGCCCCCGGGGCGGCCGCGGCCAACAACAGAATCAACAGTACACGCTTCATAACAACAAGATAAGCTCGGGCAAGGGCCCCGGCAAAATCCGGGGCCGGGCGCGAACGTGTAAATATCGGGCCAAAAAAAGTGGGCCGGGCGCGCGCATTCGGCCCCGGCGGCGTTTGAAGCGGCCAAGGCCGGGTTTTTTTGGGGTTAAAATCGGGCCGGGATGTAACCTTTAGGCGGTGCTTTCCATACTAAGCGGCATGAACCACGCGTCCGCCGCTTCTGTCCCCGCTTCGCCCCGTCCGTCCTCCAAAAACTGGCTGCTGGCCGCCGGCCTGGGGGCCGCCGCCGTGGCCGCTACGCTGTGGGCCAACCGCCGCGGCCGCTACGAGCTGAGCGGCCGGGTGGTGCTCATCACCGGCGGCTCGCGCGGGCTGGGCCTGGTGCTGGCCCGGCAGGCGGTGGTGGAAGGCGCGCGGGTGGCCATCTGCGCCCGCGACGAGGCCGAGCTCGAGCGCGCCCGCCTCGACCTGCTGACTTACGGGGCCGCCGCGGCCGACGTGCTCACCCTGGCCCGCGACCTCACCGACGCCAACGAGGTGCGCACGATGGTGGCCGAGGTGGAAGCCCGCCTGGGGCCCGTCGACGTGCTCGTCAACAACGCCGGCATCATCACCGCCGGCCCGCTCGACAACATGGAGCTGCGCGACTTTGAGGACTCGATGGACACGCACTTCTGGGCGCCCCTGCACGCCATGCAGGCCGTGCTGCCCAGCATGCGCCGGCGCGGCGAGGGCCGCATCGTCAACGTGTCGAGCCTGGGCGGCAAGGTGGCCATCCCGCACATGGCCCCCTACAGCGCCAGCAAGTTTGCCCTCGTGGGCTTGTCGGAAGGCTTCCGGGCCGAGCTGCGGCAGGAAGGCATCCGCGTGACGACGGTGTGCCCCGGCCTGCTGCGCACCGGCAGCGCCGGCCAGGCCCAGGTGAAGGGCCAGCACAAGAAGGAGTTTGCCTGGTTCAGCATCGCCGACGCCCTGCCTGGCCTCACGATGAGCGCCGAGCAAGCCGCCCGCCAAATCTGGAACGCCACCCGGCGCGGCGACGGCGAAATCATCCTCTCGCTGCCGGCTAAGCTGCTGTCGGCCTTCCACGGCCTGCTGCCCGGCGTCACCACCGACCTGCTGAGCTGGATGAACCGCGCCCTGCCCGCCACCGGCGAAAGCCCCGCCGCC
>JANXOE010000196.1 GCA_025353745.1 Hymenobacter sp. | reverse complement strand
CGCCGAGGGCCACTACGCCCAGTGGGTGGAGGCGTGCCTGGCCGGCTACGGCAACCACCCCGTCAGCTCGCCCTTCGAGCTGGCCGGCCCCCTGACCGAAGCGCTGCTCATGGCCAACCTCGCCATTCGCGGCTACGACCTTCAACGCCCCAAAGCCACGGGCTCCGGCGTGGACTACCCCGGCCGCGGCATCGAGCTGCTGTGGGACCCGAAGCTGCTGAAAGTGACCAATTTTGATGAAGTCAACCGCTTTGTCAAGCGCGACTACCGGCCGGGCTGGCAGCTCGGGTAAAGCAACGGCGGGCGCGGGTTTTGCCCGCGCCCGGCGGGGTTTTCGCGCCGGCGTCCAGGCCGTCTCGTGAGGTTCCCGGCTGAAGCGAAAACCGCTCTAAAGCGCTCCGCCGCTGGTTGCGCCGGCATGCGCGGCCGGTTCGCTATTCGCTGTAAAAGCGGCGGGCCGCGTCCCAGTGGGGGGCGTCGGGGAGGGGGGCCACGAAGGTCATGGCTTCTTTCGTGACGGGGTGCTGCAGCTCCAGCTGGCGGGCGTGGAGGGCGATGCTCACGTCGGGCAGCGGGGCGATGAAGCCGTATTTCACGTCGCCCACGATGGGCGTGCCCAGGCCCGTGGCCAGCTGCGTCCGAATCTGGTGCGGGCGGCCCGTCACGGGGTTTATTTTCAGCAGAAACCGGTTGCCGGCCGGGCCCAGCAGCTCGTAGCGCAGTTCGGAGCGCAGGCCCTGGGTGTGTTTGTCGGGGTAGGCTTTGGTGACGTTGCGGATGGTGTCCTTCACGAGCCAGTGCACCAAGGTGCCGCTTTCGGGCACGGGCGGCTTGCCGGTGAGGGCCCAGTAGGTTTTGGTCATCAGCGAGTCGCGGAACATCTCGTTCAGGCGGCTCAGGGCCTTGCTGGTTTTGGCCAGCACCACCACGCCGCTCACCGGCCGGTCGATGCGGTGGGCCACGCCCACGAAGGCCTCGCCGGGCTTTTTGTACTTGAAGCGCAGGTACTCGGCGGCTTTTTTGGAAAGGGGCTCGTCGCCGGTGGCGTCGCCCTGCACGAGCAGGCCGGCGGGCTTGTTGATGACCAACAGGTGGTTATCTTCGAAAATAATCTCCCGGCCTTCGGCCCAAATATTCGGACGGTTCACGCAGTCACTCAAGAAAAAAGCGGGGGCCGTGCCGGCCCCCAAACCAATAAAAAGGCCTTCGCCCAGGGTTTGCGCCCGGCGTGGCTTCCCGCCAACTACCAAAAAGTAGCCGCCCGCGGCGGTTCGCACCCAATCCGCACGAAAGTACGGGAAGTTGTGGGGGGTAAAATTAAAGCAAGTTTTTGGTACGGGGCCGCTGCGCGGCTGGGGGCTAGTACCCTTCCTCCACGCTGGGGAACTCGCGGCTTTTCACGTCGGCCACGTAGTGTTGCACGGCTTCGGTCATGACGTCGTGCAGCTCGGCGTAGCGGCGCAAAAAGCGGGGTTTGAACTCTTTGGTGATGCCCAGCAAGTCGTGCACAACCAGCACCTGGCCGTCCACGTCGCGCCCGGCGCCAATGCCGATGACGGGGATGGTCAGTTCCTCGGCCACGCGCTTGGCGAGGGCGGCGGGAATTTTTTCGAGCACCAGCCCGAAGCAGCCGATTTCCTGGAGCAGGCGGGCGTCTTCGAGCAGCTTTTGGGCCTCGTCCTCTTCCTTGGCGCGCACCGAGTACGTGCCGAACTTGTAGATGCTCTGGGGCGTGAGGCCCAAGTGCCCCATCACCGGAATGCCGGCCGTGAGGATGCGGATGATGGAATCCTTGATCTCGGCCCCGCCTTCGAGCTTCACGCCGTGCCCGCCGCTTTCCTTCATGATGCGGATGGCCGAGCGCAGGGCCTCCGAGGAGTTGCCCTGGTAGGAGCCAAACGGCATGTCCACGACCACGAAAGCGCGCTTCACGGCCCGCACCACGCCCTGGGCGTGGTAAATAATCTGGTCGAGGGTGATGGGCAGGGTGGTTTCGTGGCCGGCCATCACGTTGGAAGCCGAGTCGCCGACGAGCAGCACGTCGATGCCGGCCCCGTCCAGAATCTGGGCCATGGAGTAGTCGTAGGCCGTGAGCATGGAGATTTTCTCTCCGCGCTGCTTCATGGCCAGCATTTGGTGGGTGGTGACGAGCTTAACTTCTTTGTGCTGCGACATGGAAAAGGCGGGTGGGAAGGGGGCGGGGCCCCAATGGAGGGGCAAAGGTGGCACTGCGCACCCAATCGGCCGGCCGCTACCGGTACTGCACGTTGCGGCTGCGGTTGTATTTCAGGTCCTGAAGCAGGCTGCTTTTGGCCGAAATGGTGAAATTGTAGCCCCGCAGCTGGCCGAAGGGCGTCCACTGCCCGGCCACCTGCCAGCAGTGCAGGTCGCGGAAAAAGCTGACGGACGTGTACGAGGCCTGGGCATTGGCGAAATCGTAGCCCGTGCTGTAGTTCAGGCGCAGGTTTTCGGTGAGCTTGACGCTGCCGCTGACGCTGAGCGAAGACGTGGCCAGCAGCGGCTTGGTCACCAACAAGCGGGCGTTGGCGGCGCGTTGCTGCGGCGTTATGGCGCTGTAGCCGGCCGTGTAGTTGAGGCTCAGCTCCCACGGAATTTCAAAATCCACGTAGTCGGCGTACTGCGCCGGGGGCCCTGAGGTGCCGAGGGCTGGGTCGTTGGTGGGGGCCACCTGGCGGGGCAGCACGCTTTTCTTCTTGCCCGCCACCGGGTTGAACTGGTAGCTGGTCGTGAACGAAGCCGCCGCCAGGCGCACCAGGCGGCGCTTGGACTGCTCGAACAAGTAGTGGTTGATGGCGCGCCCGGAGCTGTCGCGCTGGTACGCCTCAAACGAAGCGTTGGCCTGGAGGCTGAGCTTGCGGGCCACTTGCGTGCGGAACGTGACCGTGAGGGGCGAGAGCCGGAGCGAGTCGGCCAAAAAATTGTACGACCCGTTGAAGTCCAGCCCGTCGATCAGGCTCACCTTTTTGAACGGGTTGGTGCCGGTGGTGTCCTTCGAGTCGCGCACCTTCATTTCCACCGCGTTCTGGAGCGAGAAGCCAATCTGGCTCACGCGGGCCGAGGTGGGGGCCCCGTACAGGAAGCCCTGGTAGCGGGAAAATTTGCGCGGGTCCAGAAACCGGCCGCTGGCGTCGCGCAGCCCGGAGATTTTATTGCCCGCCGCGTCAACAAGTATATTATTGTCCGCGCCTCTGAGGTAAAAATCCGTCGGTGCGAACGCCGAGCCGTGGGTCAGGTCGGGCGAGTAGCTGTAGCTGAGGCTGGGCGTGACCTTGTGGCGGATGGCCTGGATTTTATGGGTGCCTTTGCGCACCAGCGTGCCGTAGAAGGTGGTGTTCAGGCTGGCGTTGGCCGAGTAGGAATAAGCCCGGCTGAAGCCCCGGACGGTGTCGACGCGCACGGCCTGGGCGCGGGGCAGGTACTTGTAGTCGAGGCGCTGGGCGTACCAGGTTTCGGCGTAGCTGACGCCGGGGCTGAAGTGGAAAAACTTGGCCACGTTGTAGGTGCCCAGCGAGATGCCGAACTGGTGCTGCACCCCGTTCTGGGCGTTGCGCAGCAGGGCCCCCAGGTTTTTGAAGCCCACCGGAATCTGGCTGGCCACGGTGGTGCCCCCCAGCAGCGGGATGCTGCCGTCGATGGTGCGGGCCGCCACGGTGTTGGTGATCTGGTTCTGGGCCACCACGTTGTAGCTGATGCTGACCTGGTCGTAGTAGGGCCGCGGCTTGAGGCCCAGCAACTGGTAGGGGTACTGCCGGGCCACGCCCACGCTGATGTCGGGCAGCGTGAAGGCCATGACGCCGGTTTGCGTGTTCTGGCTCTGGCTCAGCTTGATGCTGTAGTTGATGGGCAGGTAGCGGAGCTGCTTCGAGTACGAAATGCTCGAGCTGAACGCCGGGGCCAGAAAAGTGCGCGGCGTGAGGCTGTTGATGCGCTGGTAGGTGCTGCTGCCGGCCTGCACGCTGGCCGAAAAGCGCCCGCCGCCGGGCCGGGCCACGGGGGCGTGGCTCCAGCTGACCCAAAACGTTTGGCTGGAGCCCGGCCTGAGGTATTCGGGGTTGGTGTTGAGCGACGTGCTGGACAGAATCTGGGAGCCCGGGCGCTGGGTGTAGCGGAAGTTGAACGTGCCCTGGTACTGGTAGCGCTTGAGGTAGCTCACGTCGGCCGTGCCGCCCCAGCCCCCGAAAGTCTGGGCGTTGCCGGCGTAGATGTCGCCGGTGAGGCGCACGCCGATGTTGTCGTTGGGCGCGAAGTAATAGCCGCCGTTGGTGAGGAAGTAGCCCCGGTCCTGGGCCTGCCCGAAGGTGGGGATGATGATGCCCGAGCCGCGGCTTTTGTCGGGCATCGGAAAGAAGCCAAACAAAAAGCCCAGCGGCGTGGGCACGTCGCCGATCACCAGGTTGAAGGGCCCCGTCACGATCTTGTCGCCCGGAATCACCTTCATCTTGCTGGCCTGGATGTAGAAGTGCGGGTGCTCCAGGTTGCAGGTGGTGTAGCGGCCGCGCAGGCCGTAGAGGTCGTTGTTGGGGGCCTTCTTGATGGTTTGGGCGCTCACGTAGCCCTCGCCCTGCTGGGTCACCGTCTCGGTGATCTTGCCCTTCTTGGTTTGGAAGTTGTAGGCAATTTTGCCCGCCGCGTACTGCCCCGCCTCGTCCTTGAACACGGGCTTGTCCACCACCCGGTGCTTGAGCGAGTCGCGCCGGCCCTCGGCCAGCATGGTGTGGGTGGCGTAGTTGATGGTGATGTGGGCCGCCTTGAGATCGAGCTTGCCGTAGTTCACGTCGGCCTTGTTGTAGAGCACGGCCTCTTTGCGGGGCAGGTCGAACTGAATCGAGTCCTTGGCTACGTAGTGCACCGTGGTTTCGACCGGCCCCTTGGGGCGCACGGTGAGCTTGGTGGAGTCCTGCCCCACCGCCAGGGCCTGTTTTTCGCGGATGCTGTCGGGCACGCCGGCCACGGGCTTGCGCGAAGCGCCGGGGATGGAATGCTGGCCGGGGTTGGTGGTGCCGGGCGGGGGAGGGCCCTGGGGCAGGGTGGGGTCGGGGGAGATGACGCGCACCGGGGGCATGGGCGCGCTGCCCGGCCGCTGCCCGGGCACGGCGGGGTTGGCCGGGGCGGTGCGCTGGGCCAGGGCCGCCCCGCCGCTCAGCAACAGCCAGGCCAGCAGCAGGGCGCGCAGGGCCCCCGGGCGGTGCCCATCAAACCAGCAAAGCATAGAAAGGCGGCGGTTGATGTAAAATAATAGCGGACAATCCGGTTACTTTTGAGGCTTCTACAAAGGTAGCGGGTTGCTACCCCACCTCAACGAACGACGTGCGGATTATTGCTTCTCTGGCCGGTGCGGCCCTGCTTCTGCTGGCCGCCGCGCCTGCCCGGCCCCGGCCGCCGGCTGCCCCGCTGGCGCCCCACCGCTACCGCCTGCGCACGGTGGTGCTCGACGCGGGCCACGGCGGCAAGGACCCCGGCTGCAAAGGCGTGCGGGCCCGCGAGTGCGACGTGGCCCTGAGCCTGGTGCTGGCCCTGGGCCGCCAAATCGAAGACAACATGCCCGACGTGCGGGTCATTTACACCCGCAAAACCAACGTGTTCGTCGAGCTCGACGAGCGCGCCGCCATCGCCAACCGCCACCACGCCGACCTCTTCATCTCCATTCACTGCAACGCCGGGCCCCGCGAGAGCCACGGCACCGAGGTGTGGACCATGGGCCTGCACAAAACCACCGCCAACCTGGGCGTGGCCCAGCGCGAAAACTCGGTTATTCTCCAGGAAGACGACTACAAAAACCGCTACGACGGCTTCGACCCCCGCTCGCCCCAAAGCCACATCCTGTTTTCGCTGTTTCAATCGGCCTACATCACCAACAGCCTGCGCCTGGCCCAGCGCGTGGACGGGCAGCTGCGCACCGGCGTGAAACGCCCCAGCCGCGGCGTGAAACAAGCCGGCTTCATCGTGCTTTGGAAGTCGACCATGCCCTCGGTGCTCATCGAGTCGGGCTTTCTCACCAATCCCGCCGAGGAGCGGTACCTCAACGATAAAACCAACCAGACGTATATGGCCGCGGGCATCTTCCGCGCGTTTCGCGCTTACAAGCGCGAGCTGGAGGGTTCCCTAGGGGCCGACGAAGAGGCCGACGACTGAGGGCGGCGGCCCGGGCGGCGCTTGTTGCTTGTGTATCAACTATTTTTGTTTCAGTGCATTCTAAACTTCTCCTCCGTGCTTTCTAAAGAAATAAAAGTGGGCCTGCTGGCCCTGCTCACGCTGGTGGCCTTGTTCGTGGGTTTCAACTACTTGCGTGGGTCCAACATCCTCTCCAGCAGCCACACCTACTTTGCCAAGTACGCCAACGTTGACGGCCTGAACGTGGGCTCGCCGGTGGTGTTCAACGGCATTAAGGTGGGGCAGGTGAAAAGCCTCAACCTGTTGCCCGAAGAAGGCAACAAGGTGAAGGCCACCGTGGAGCTGGACAAGGGCATCGTGGTGGGCGATTCCACGGTGGCCAGCCTTTCGGGCTCGCTGCTGGGCACCAAGACCATTACCCTGTTCATGGGCAAAAACTCCAAGACCTTCACCGGCGGCGAAGAGCTGAAGTCCTACACCGTGTCCAGCATCACCGACGCCTTCCAGGCCAAGGCCCTGCCCTTGCTCGGCACCGTCGACTCCACGCTGCTGCGGGTGAACGGCTTTCTGAGCAAAGACGCCAAGGTGAGCCTGCAGGCCACGCTGCTCAACGCCCAGGGCAGCACCGAAGCGCTGAAAAACCTGATCATCCAGAACCAGCGCAACATCAACGAAATCACCACCAACATGGCCCACCTCACCCGGGCCCTCAACGGCAGCACCAAAAAGCTGGACCGCATCGCCGGCAACTTCTCGCAGCTGTCCGACTCGCTGAAAAATGCCCCCGTGGGGCCCGCCCTGCGCCGCATGAACGCCACCCTGGGCGAGGCCCAAACCACCGTGGCCAGCCTCAACCAGGCCCTGAACAGCAAATCGGGCTCGATGGGCCAGCTCCTGCACGACTCCACGCTCTATAAAAACCTGGCCGCCACCACCGCCAGCTCCAACGCCCTGCTCGTCGACTTCAAGGCCAACCCCAAGCGCTACGTGCACTTCTCGGTGTTTGGCGGCGGCAAAGACAAAACCAAGCAGGAAACCACCAAGGCCCCCGACGGCACCGTGACCACCGAAACCAAGAAGGTGGAAAGCGCTCCGGTCGTGAAGTAAGGCCCGCTTTCGGGCGGCCGACGGTACCTTTGAAATCCGCCTTCGGGCGGATTTTTTTGTGCCCATCCTTCCCCATCCCACCCCTGTTTATGAACGTCGAGTTCAACCGCAACGAAGATCAGCTCAAGCAACTCACCTTCCAGCTGCGCCAAAAGCTGGCCCGGACGGCCCTGGGCGGGGGCGAAAAGCGCATCGCCGCCCACAAAGCCAAGGGCAAGCTCACGGCCCGCGAGCGAATTAATTACCTGCTCGACCCGGGGGCCCCCACGGTCGAAATCGGCGCCTTTGCGGGCGACGGCATGTACAAAGAAGAGGGCGGCTGCCCCGGCGGCGGCGTGGTGGTGGTGGTCGGCTACGTGCAGGGCCGTCAGTGCGTAGTGGTGGCCAACGACGCCACCGTGAAGGCCGGCGCCTGGTTCCCCATCACCGCCAAGAAGAACCTGCGCGCCCAGGAAATCAGCCTCGAAAACAAGCTGCCCATCATCTACCTCGTCGATTCGGCCGGCGTGTACCTGCCCATGCAGGACGAGATTTTTCCCGACAAAGAGCACTTCGGCCGCATCTTCCGCAACAACGCGGTGATGTCGTCGATGGGCATCGTGCAGATTTCGGCCATCATGGGGCCCTGCGTGGCCGGCGGGGCGTATTTGCCCATCATGAGCGACGAGGCCATGATCGTGAGCGGCACCGGCTCGGTGTTCCTGGCCGGCTCGTACCTGGTGAAATCCGCCATCGGCGAAACCATCGACAACGAGGCCCTGGGCGGCGCGGCCATGCACTCCGAAGTGTCGGGCGTGACGGACTACAAGTTCGACACCGACGAGGAGGCCCTGACCCACATTCGCAACATTTTCGACAAGCTGGGGGCCCTGCCCACGGCCGGCTTCAGCCGCAAGGCGCCCGCCGCGCCCGCGCTCGACGAGCAGGAAATCTACGGCTTGCTGCCGGCCGACCGCGCCAAGCCCTACGACACGATGGAAATCATCAACCGGCTGGTGGACAACTCCGAGTTTGAGCCCTACAAAGACCTTTACGGCCAAACCTTGATTTGCGGCCTGGCCCGCATCGACGGCTGGGCCGTGGGCATCGTGGCCAACCAGCGCAAAATCGTGAAAAGCAAGAAAACGGGCATGCAGATGGGCGGCGTCATCTACTCCGACTCGGCTGACAAGGCCGCCCGCTTCATCATGAACTGCAACCAGAAGCGCATCCCGCTGGTGTTTCTGCACGATGTGTCGGGCTTCATGGTGGGCTCGGCCTCCGAGCAGGGCGGCATCATCAAGGACGGCGCGAAGATGGTGAACGCCATGGCCAACAGCGTGGTACCCAAGTTTACGGTCATCATCGGCAACAGCTACGGGGCCGGCAACTACGCCATGTGCGGCAAGGCCTACGACCCGCGCCTCATCGTGGCCTGGCCCACCGCCCAGCTCGCCGTCATGAGCGGCGCGGCGGCGGCCAATACGTTGCTGCAAATCCAGGTCGCCTCCCTCAAAGCCAAGGGCGAAGTCATCACCCCCGAAGCCGAAAAAGAGCTGCTCGACCGCATCAAAGCCCGCTACGAGGAGCAATTATCGCCCTACTA
>JANXOE010000194.1 GCA_025353745.1 Hymenobacter sp. | reverse complement strand
GTTGGCTGTTCCGCTCATCCACAACGGCTGCGGGCGCTACTCGCTGCACCAGTCGGCCTCGCTGCTGCGGCAGGCGCAGCTGGTGGTGAGCCACGACACGGGGCTGATGCACATCGCGGCGGCGTTCAAAAAGGAGATTTTCAGCGTGTGGGGCAACACCGTGCCGGCCTTCGGCATGTACCCGTACCGGACCGAGTTCCGGGTGCTGGAAGTGCAGGGGCTGGGCTGCCGGCCGTGCTCCAAAATCGGTTTTGCGCAATGCCCGCAGGGCCATTTCCGGTGCATGAAAAACCAGGCGTTAGATTTGGGCCTGCCGCCGCCCCGCGACGGGCGCTAGGGCCCCCACCACTTACCCGCGAAGCCATGCCCGCCATCTGCCAGCACCTCGCCCAACTCACCACGCTCATCCCCGCCGCCGAGCACCGCTGCCCCGAGTGCGTGGCCCTGGGCGACACCTGGGTGCACCTGCGCGTCTGCCAGGACTGCGGCCACGTCGGCTGCTGCGACGCCTCCAAAAACAAGCACGCCACCAAGCACTTCCACGCCGTGGGGCATCCCGTTATCGCCTCCGCTGAGCCCGGCGAGCGGTGGCTCTGGTGCTACGCAGACGAGGAAATGGTGGGGTATTAGGGCCCCGGCAAAAGCCTGCCGGAGCCACCGAAAGGATTGAACAAACTTTTTGCGCTGCGCACGTATATTTGCTTAGCAAAAATAAGGGACCGAGCCTCGCGGCCCAGCCCCTTACCCTACTTAATCCAGTGCTCGGCGGCCGTTAGGGCTCCGCCACTCACCAGAAACCAAAGCAGCCATTTTACTGGCCCTTCGGGTATTCGGACGTCAAGCCTGAACTTAACTTCCGATTTCGCACGTTCCTTTTCCATCTGAGTGAGAAGATTAGGTGTGACAGCACCTACTTCTTGAAACCCTGGCTGCTCTAACAGCCGGGGTTTCGCCGTTTATAGGCAACCGGGCTGGCGAGGTGTTTACCGTGCGTTGGGCCAAAGATAACAACACGTGGAAAGGAAGCCGGAGGAACAAAAAAGCCCCACTGAATAGTCAGGGAGGCTTTTTAAACATGTCATTGCTTTTTTCGAGTAACTCAAACCTGTAAAACTTGGCGTAAAAACAGGTGGCTACCCGGCTTACCCAATTCGCCCGAAGCCGCAGTAGCTGTGCAGCACCTCGGGCAGCTCAATCCCATCCGCCGTTTGATTGTTTTCGAGCAGGGCAGCCACGATGCGGGGCAGGGCCAGGGCCGAGCCGTTGAGCGTGTGCAGGAGCTGGGTTTTGCCGCCCTCGGCGCGGTAGCGGCACTTGAGGCGGTTGGCCTGGTAGGTTTCGAAGTTGGAGGCCGACGACACTTCGAGCCAGCGGCCCTGGGCGGCGCTCCACACCTCCAAATCGTACGTCAGGGCGCTGGTGAAGCCCATGTCGCCGCCGCACAGGCGCAGCACGCGGTAGGGGAGGCCCAGCTTTTGGAGCAGGCTTTCGATGTGGGCCACCATCTGGTCGAGGGCGGCGTAGCTGTGTTCGGGCTGCGTAATCTGCACGATTTCGATCTTGTCGAACTGGTGCAGGCGGTTGAGCCCGCGCACGTCGGCCCCCCACGAGCCGGCCTCGCGGCGGAAGCAGGGCGTGTAGGCCGCGTTGCGGATGGGCAGCTTCTCGACCGCGATGATCTCGTCGCGGTAGAGGTTGGTCACCGGCACCTCGGCCGTCGGAATCAGGTACAGGTTGTCGGCCGCGTCGTGGTACATCTGGCCCTCTTTGTCGGGCAGCTGGCCGGTGCCGTAGCCGCTGGCCTCGTTCACCAGAATCGGGGGCTGGATCTCGGTGTAGCCGGCGGCGCGGGCCTCGTCCAGAAAAAAATTGATGAGCGCGCGCTGCAGCCGGGCCCCCTGGCCCTTGTACACCGGAAAGCCGGCCCCCGTGACTTTGATGCCCAGCTCAAAATCGATGATGTCGTATTTTTTTATCAGCTCCCAGTGCGGCTGGGCCCCGGCGTACAAGTCGGGCTTGGCGCCGTGCTCGCGCACCACTTCGTTGTCGGCGGCGGTGCGGCCCGCGGGCACGCTGGCGTGGGGCAGGTTGGGCAGTTTGTAGAGCAGCTGCTGGATGCCGATTTCCACCTGCGTCAGCTCGTCGGCGGTGGCTTTGGTGTGCTGTTTCAGCTCCGTGGTGCGGATTTTCAGGGCTTCGGCCCCGGCTTTGTCGCCGCTTTTCATCAGGGCCCCGATCTGGCGGGCCAGGTCGTTGGCTTCGGCCTGGGCGTCGTCGTGGCGGGTTTGCAGGGCGCGGCGGCGCTGGTCGAGGTCGAGGACGGCGGCCACGTCTTCGGGGCCGGTGGGGTAGTGTTTTTTGGCGAGGCCGGCCAGCACCCGGTCGGTTTGTTCGCGGAGGACGGAAACTTGCAGCATGGTACGCGGGTTATGAAATCGTGTGGCAAAGGTAGGCCGGCGGGTAGTCGATTTGGCAGTCTGCCCGCAATGCCCTAACATTGCGGCCGCAACCGGCCCCCAGTGGCCGGGCCGCAGGGCCCCCTGGGCGCCGCCGGCCAGCACCGACCACCTGCTTTTTTCAGTGGCGCCGGGTTGCCCATTATTATTGCTCCACCCGATTTGTGTTGTCGTGCCGCGCTAACGCGGCTTCCCGGCCAGTGGCTTATACGCCCCGCTGCCCTCCGTGCGCTATTGGCGGCCCCAGGGCCTGCCCGCCGGACCCTCCAAGCTATCCCCTCCCCCTAATTTTTCTATGCACACCCTCAACGAGTTGAAGGACCGGTTGCTGTCCGACCTCAAGGAAATTGCTGAGCAGCTGAACGTTGGTAACTTCAAGCGGCTCAGCAAACAGGATTTGATTTATAAAATTCTGGATCAACAGGCCCTGCAACCGGGCCCCACCGACGCCGCTGAGGCCGTGGCTGCTGCCCCGGCTGCCAAGCCGCCCCGCGCCCCCCGGCCCGCGGCCGCCGCGACGGCCCCCGCGGCCCGCTCCAGCCGGCGCGCCGTGGCCGAGCAGCCGTTCTCCGACGTGGCCCCTCCCGTCGAAGCCGCTGCATCCGTGGCCGCTCCGGTAGCCGTTGAAGCACCTATCGCTGCTGAACCCGAAGCTGCCGTTGAAAAACCGGCTGCTGAATTAGCGGCCGCTGCCGATGCCGACGCCCCCGTGGAGCGGCACCGCCGCGAGCGGGTGGGCCGCAACGGCCGCCCCATCAGCGAGAACCGGGCGGCCGAGCAAGCCGCCCAGGCCGCCCGCGAGCAGGCCCGCGCCGCCCGCGAGGCCGTGGAAGGCAGCGAAGGCGGCGAGGTGCTGCCCGCCGCCGAAACCTTGGCCGCCGATGCCGCCCGCTACAACGGGGCCCCGGCCCGCGACAACGGCCGTCCGCGCGATTTTGGCGGGGGCGACGACTACGCCAACCGCCGCAACGACCGCGACCAGCGCCCGTTCCGGCAAGACCAGCCCCGGGAATTTCGCAACGACCAGCCGCGCGAGTTCCGCACCGGGCAGGATCAGCCGCGCAACGACCAGCCGCGCAACGGCCAGGACCAGCCGCGCCTGAGCCGCGAAGAGCGCCAGGCCCAGCGCGACCAGCAGCGGCAGCAGCGCCGCGACGAGCAGCGCGCCAACGGCCAAAACCCCGACCAGCCGCAAAACCAAACCCCGAATCCCGGCCAGAATCAAGTTCAGGGCCAGGGTCAAAACCAAAACCAGGGTCAAAACCAAAACCAGCGGCCCGCCCGCCAGGAAATCGAATTGGTGGTGCCCGGCAACGGCACGTTCGAGCTGATGCCCGACGGCGGCTACGGCTTCCTGCGCTCGCCGTTTTATAACTACCTGGCCTCGCCCGACGACATTTACGTGTCGCCGCAGCAGGTGAAGCAGTTCGCCCTGAAGCCCGGCGACACGGTGGTCGGCACCATCCGGCCGCCGCGCGAAGGCGAGAAATACTTCGCCCTGGTGGGCATCGACAGCATGAACGGCCGCACCGTGGAAGAAGTCCGCGACCGGGTGCCGTTCAGCTACTTAACCCCGCTCTTTGCCGACGAGCGGATGAAGCTCACCACCAAGCCCAGCCAGATCAGCACCCGCGTGCTCGACTTGTTTGCGCCCATCGGCAAGGGCCAGCGCGGCCTGATCGTGGCCCAGCCCAAGACCGGCAAAACGGTGCTCCTCCAGGAAATCGCCAACGCCATCTCCGAAAACCACCCGGAGGTGTACCTCATGATTTTGCTCATCGACGAGCGCCCCGAGGAAGTGACCGACATGGCGCGCACCGTGAAGGCCGAAGTGCTCAGCTCGACCTTCGACGAAACGGCCGACCGCCACGTGAAAATCGCCGAGATGGCCCTCGACAAGGCCCGCCGCCTCGTGGAGTGCGGCCACGACGTGGTGATTTTGCTCGACTCCATCACCCGCCTGGCCCGGGCCTACAACACGGTGCAGCCCAGCAGCTCGCGCATCCTCTCGGGCGGCATCGACGCCGGGGCCCTGCAAAAGCCCAAGCGCTTCTTCGGCGCGGCCCGCAACGTGGAGGGCGGCGGCTCGCTCACCATCATCGCCACGGCCCTGATCGAGACGGGCTCGAAGATGGACGAGGTGATTTTCGAGGAATTCAAGGGCACCGGCAACATGGAATTGCAGCTCGACCGCAAGCTGGCCAACAAGCGCGTGTTCCCGGCCATCGACATCCCGGCCTCCGGCACCCGCCGCGAAGACCTGCTCATGAGCAAGGAAGAGCTGGCCCGGGTGTGGGTGCTGCGCCGCTTCATGACCGACATGAGCGCCACCGAAGCCATGGAATTCCTCAAAGACCGCATCAAAGGCACCAAGGACAACGAAGAGTTCTTGCTGTCGATGAACGGGTAACGGCTTGCCGTTTGATAATAAAAAAGGGCCGCTGCATTCGTGCAGCGGCCCTTCTTGCGTTTGTGCTACAGCAGTTCCGGAGGCTACAAGCCAACCGGGACCACTTGCTTTTTGAGCGGCGACCAGGCGATGGCGCGGCGGTCTTCCTTGCCCACGAGGTAGCTGAACCGGACGCTTTGCGGGCGCTGGCGCAGGTCGTTCCAGGTGGCGGCGTCGGGGGCCCCGGGGCCGGTGGGGCGCGCCGCGCCGGCGGCCACGGCCGGGTGGCGGAACTGCGCCGGGGCGAAAAACTCGCGCACCCGGCGCCGCACGTAGGCTTCGCGCTCGGCGGGCGTGGCGGTGGGCTTTTTCATCTCGTACACCATTGCGGCTTCGAGGTCGGCGGCGGCGAGCGACTCGCGGAAAATTTCCTGGCCGTCGGGGTTGGTGATGGTGAAGGCGGCGGTGCCGTCGAGCAGGCTTTTGCCCCGCAGCACCAGCCGGAACACGTCGGGCTTGCCGCCGGGCTGGCTGAACGCGTGGGCCTGCCGCGCCGAGGCCAGCGTGTCGGCCGCGGCGCTCACGGCGCGGGTGCGGGCCGTGTCGGGCGCGGGCAGGGCCCCGGCGGTTGTGTCAGCCGCGGGGGCCGTCGCAGCAGTGGTTTCGGTAGGAGACGAGGTGCCGCAGGCGGCCAACGCCGGCAACAATGCAAGATACTTAAAGCGCATAAAGCGAAAGAATTGGGAAAAATGCCCCAAACGGGGCGGGTGAACGAATGGTGAAGAACGAAATTAATATGCTTTGTTGCGTTTCGGGCCCGTCTGGACCGTTTTTGTTCAAAGGCAACCGCATTGCGACGGCCCCTGAGCGCTGAGCTTGTGGGGCTTACTTGCGGCTCGTGCGGGTGGGCAGCACGTCGGGCGCCTGGCCCACCAGGCCTTGCAGCTTGTGAAACACGAAATCCACGATTTCCTGCCGCATCGCGTCGCCGGTGGTTTTGAAAACCTGGCGGTACTCGTGGGCTTTGTGCTCGTGCAGGATGGTTACAAAAGCCGTGCCCACCGGCTTGTCGGGCGATTCGGACGCCCCGCTGCCGCACAGGCCCGTCACGGCCACGCACACGTCGGCGGGCAGGTGCTTGTAGAGGCCCATCGCCATCTCGTTGGTCACCTGCTGCGATTCGGCCGAGTACAGCTCCAGGGTTTCTTTTTTCACGCCCAGCAGGCGCTGCTTGGCCTCGGGGTGGTAGGTGACGACCCCGCCCAGGAGCACCTCGCTGCTGCCCTGGGCCTTGGAGAGCTCGGAAGCCAGCAGGCCCGCCGTGCAGCTTTCGGCGAAGGCAATGGTGAGCTTGTGCTGAAAAAACGCCTGGACCAACGGCGTGAAATCTTCGGTTTTCATGAATTAAACGGGCGGCAAGGTGGCAAATGAGCCTTATACTTTTTGCCCGGCCCGGGGGTTGGGGGCCGGGCGGGCAGTTTTTAGAAGTGCCGCCACGCCAGCATGAGCACAAACGCCGCGCTCAGGCACAGCGACGACGCCTGGTTCATGCGCATCGTCCACTCGAAGCTGGCGTGGCGGGCGTCGCGCCACGCCAGCCACGCCCAGCGCCCAAACAAGGCCACCACCGGCCCCGTAGCCGCCAAAAAAATGAGCGTGTTGCGCGCCTCGCCGCGCCGCCAGTAGGCCAGCGCCAGGGCGAGGGCCCCCGCCAGCAGCCCCAGTCCCGCAAATACGAACGTGCCCCGGATGCCGAGCCGCCGGCTCAGGGTGCGGTCGCCGCGGCGGGCGTCCTCGGCGTGCTGGTACACTTGCGTGAGCGGGTACGACCCGCACAAAAACAAGGTGCTGACCAGCGC
This sequence comes from Hymenobacter sp., assembly GCA_025353745.1. Classification (GTDB taxonomy): domain Bacteria; phylum Bacteroidota; class Bacteroidia; order Cytophagales; family Hymenobacteraceae; genus Hymenobacter. The sequence continues at coordinate 14,813 of JANXOE010000194.1, read as the reverse complement.
CAGCAGCAGGTTGGTTGGCTCGAAAAGCTGCGCCGCCGGGGCCCCCACGCCCACCTGCGTCATCAAAAACGTGAACGCGCCCTGGAATATCACCACCACGGCCGTGCTCGGCAGCGGGTACTTTTTCAGGCGAATGCCCTCGTAGCTGTACGCCTTGGACACCAGCAAATACACCGCCACCAGCGCGGCGAAGGCCCCCGACAGCAGCAGGGCCCCGGCCACGGCCAGCGCATCGAACAGCCAAACCAGGTGCAGCAGCTCGGGCGTGACTTTAGGGGGCGCTTTCAGCCCGCCGATGCTGCCTTCGTCGCGGTCGTAGTAAGAGTTGTAGCCGTTCGAGGCCGGGTAGGCCAGCAGGTGCAGCACCACGAACACGCCCGCTGCCCGCCCGCCGCTCCAGGGCCCCTGCAAAGCGCTCAGCCCGAACCAAAACACCGGCATCAGGTAGAGCGAGAAGGGGATGCGCAGCAAGGGCAGCGCCTTTTTGTATTCATTTAACATTTATCAATTAGCATTTATCAGGCACAGGCAGGTAAAGATGGCCGGCAAAAGCAAAGACGCGCCTTCCTGGCGCGGCGCTCAGCCCGAAGAAAGGACGGCTGTTGACTAATTGTCGTTAAATCGCCGCCGGCCAACCCACTAAATACGTGACCTGGGGCCCCCACCAGTGGCGTTTTTTGCCGGCTTGCCAGGCGTAGCGGCCGGCGGGGTCGGCGCGGGCGGCGAGGGCCAGCAGCTCGGCGGGCGGGTACAGGCGCAGCAGCGACACCGTGCCGTCCCAGATGGTGCAGAGCGGAATGACGGGAATCAAGTACGTGAACACCAGCCGGCTGGGCCGAAACGGTCGGAAAAACGGCGTCAGCAGCAGCTGGGCCACGGGCAGGGCCGTCCAGGCCAGCAGCAGCTCCCACCAGTGCTTGCCCGCGCCCTCGAACACGCCGACGCCGGTGCCGGCCCGCACGGCGTCGCGCAGCAGGGCCTCGGCCGCGGCGGGCGGGAAGTGGTGGAAAGCCGAAAAGATGACCCGCAGGCCCGGCAGGTGCGGCGGCACGGCCAGCGCGTCCACGGCGGACGGCTCGGCCGCGACGGCCCCGGCCGTGCGCCGGGCAATGTCGGCCCAGGCGGCGGGCTGGGGGTAGAGGTCGGTGAGGAGGATTTTTACGTCGGGCAGGCCGCTGGCTTGCAGGGCCCGCCACACGGTTTCGGTGCCGCCGCCGGCGCCGGCGCCCAGCTCCAGCAAGCGGGTTTGGCGGGTGCGGCGCAGGCCCTCGGCCAGCAGCGGCACAATGGGCCGGTAGGTGTCCAACGTGCTGATCATGAACCGCAAATAATCCATCATCCCGGCCCGGACGACGGCCGGAAACCAAGGCAAATCTTCAAACTCGAACAGGCGAAGCCGGAGGCGCATGGCCCCAAAGTACGCAAACGGTGGGCCGACGGGTGGCACCCGCGCTGCCGAATAATTAACAATCGCTTACCCCACCAGCTTTTGCAGCCAGCGGCGCGCCAGCGGCACCCGGGCCAGGCGCACGCCGGCGTTCACCAGCCACGGCTTGTTGCCCAAAAACCGCATGATGCGGTAGCTGCGGGCCAGCTGGGGCCCCAGCCGGGCCTGCACGGCGCGGGCGTACTGCTGCAAAAAATCGGCGCTAAAATCTTGTTCAGCAAAGCACGCAACGGCCTGGGCGGCGGCCAGAATGCCACTTTTGATGGCTGTGTCGATGCCGTGGCCCTGCAATGGGTCGATGAGCGAGGCGGCGTCGCCGCACAGCAGCCAGCGCGGGCCGGCCAGGGCGTGGGCGGGCCGGCCGGTGCCCAGCGGCAGGCCAAAGCCCGCCACCGGGCCCAGCGGCCGGGCGCGGGCAAAGCGCGGGGCCAGCTCCGGGTGGGTGTGCAGCAGCTCCAGCAAAACTTTTTTCAGGTCAACGTCCTGCGCCACAACGTCTTTTGACAACATTCCAAAGCCCACGTTGAATACGCCTTCGCCCACGGGAAACACCCAGAGGTAGCCGGCGGGGTATTTTTTCAGGAAGAAAAACTCGGTGGTGCGGCCGTCGGCGTCGCCCACGCCGGCGTAGTAGGCGCGCACGGCGGCGCAGTGGTGGGCGCGGTCGAGGCGGCGGTGGGCGAGCTGGCGGGCGGCCACGGAGTTGGCGCCGTCGCAGGCAATGAGCAGGCCGGCGCGGAGCTGGCGGCCGTCGGCGGCGGTGAGCGTCACGGCGTCGGGGGCCCCGGCGAGGGTTTTGACGGCGAAATTTTCGAGGATTTCGGTGGCGGTGTGGCGCTTCACTAGGGCCAGCAGCGCCGCGTCGAAGTGCAGGCGCGGGCTGTTGAACGTGGGCAAGTGCCAGCGCACGCCGAGGCTGCCGCCGTTGGGGGCCACCACGCGGCTGTCGCGGGTTTCGGCCTTGGGGCGCAGCGTGGCCAATAATTCGTCGGCGTAGGCGGGGTCGAGCTGGCGCAGGGCCTTCAGGGCCGGCCCGGGGATGGCGTCGCCGCAGATTTTATCGCGCGGAAATTGCGCTTTGTCGACCAGGGCCACGCGCAGGCCGGCCCCGCGCAGGGCCAGGGCGCAGGCCGTGCCCGCCGGGCCGGCGCCGAGAATGGCAACATCGTAGGATTGGGGCACGGTGGCGTTAGAATAAACGCCTAAAAGTAGGGCCCCCGGCTCAACGGTGCGGCCCCCGGCGTACTTTAGGGCCCGATTTGTTCAACTCGGTACCATGCGTTTTTCTTTTTTCTGGGGTTGCGTGCTGCTGGGCCTCGGGCTGGGCGCCGCCCGCCCCGCCCAAGGCCAGGCCGGCCCCGGGGCCCCGCTCGTGCAGGGCGTGAGCCTCACCCTCGACACCACCCGCTACGCCCAGCCGCGCCAGCAGCTCACGGTGGCCGGCGAGCCCCGGCTCTACTTCTACTACCGCGCCGACGACCAGGCCGCCGAGCTGCGCGCTACGCCCGTGCGGCCCCTGGCGCGCCTGCGCCTGCTGCCGTCGGCCGATTTCAAGCTGCAGGACTCGCTGGTGCGCGGGGCCGACGGCAGCTTCCGGGCCACGCTGCGCTTCCGCAACCTCACGGCCACGCCCTTCGTGCGGCTGGTGTTTGCGGCCCCGGCCGACTCGGCGGGGCGGCCCGAGCGCCAGCAAACAATTAGCCTGCTGCCCCTCACGCGCAGCAGCCTCGACCTGCGCGTGCAAAGCCCCGAGCTGTTTGTGGGCGAAGAAAAAATCCTCGACCTCAACACCGACAACCCCGCCAACGTGCGCGTGAGCAACACCTGGACGCGCGGGCAGGACATCGACTACAAAATTACCCGCGAGGGCATCGGCCTGCGCCTGCACCTGCTGCCCAACGAGCCGGGGCCCCACGCGCTGGCCCTCAACCTGCTGGCCGAGCGCCCGCGCCTGGGCCCCGACGGCAAGCTGACGTACCAGTTTCCGGCCATCCGCCAGGATTTTGTGGTGAAGGCCAGCCGCTTGCGCTTCCTGAGCGTGGACCGCAAGGACATTGCCTTCGACGAAGCCGGGCGCTTGCAGGGCACCGAATTGATCCTGGACGACGGCCGCTCCTTCGACCTGCACCACACCTACCGCCTCGAGGCCCAGCAAGACCCCGGCGGGGCCCTGGTGGCCGAGCTGTTCACCCGCAGCTACCTCACCAACGACCGGGTGCTGTGCCAGCTGCGCGTCTTCAACCCCCACCGCCAAACGCAGGGCTACCTCTATATAAAGGACGGCGACGCGGCCCGCTACATCACCAACTTCGACATCGCGCCCCGGCCCCGCGTGACGGCCGTGAGCGTGCTGCACCGCGGCGGCGACTGGACCTCGGCCCTGACCGTGGGCCCCGGCGAAACCGTGGACGTGCGCCTCGAAGGCGAGTCGCTGCTCAAGGGCCGCTTCCACATGGAAGACCTGCTGCCGGTGCCCTCCGACTCGTCGGTGCGCTCGGATAACTCGGTGATTTACCGCGTGCAGGTGCCGCTGAACGTGGTGCGCCGCCGTCTGGCCGTGCTCGACGGGGCGGCGCCCACCGGCTTCGTGCTCACGGTGAAAGAAGCCCAGCGCCCGCACCCGCTCAACTTCGTGAGCGTGAGCTACGGCGAGGGCCCCGTGCCCATCACCCGCCTCAACGGGCCGGTGCTGTACCAGCACAGCATCCGCGACGTGGTGTTTTCCTTCAACACGGGCGGCATCGACGAAGGCCAGACGCTCTACGGCAAGCAGTACCTGACGGTGGACGTGCGCGTGCTCGACGCCAAAAACAACCTGCTCGACCAGCGCACCGTCGACAACCTCGTGGTGTGCCCTTCCGAGCCTTCGCCCCGCGCCGGCTATTACCAGGACAAGCAGTGCCAGAGCGGGCCCCTGAGCCTCAACGCGCTGCTGGGCCGCAAAACCTACGACCTCGACGACTGGTCGCGCATCATCGTCACCGTCAAGCACAACGCCGGCCAGTACGGCGAGCCCGGCTACACCCAGCAGGTGGACCTGGTGCTGAGCCGCCGCATGAGCTTCGACATCGACGTGAGCTTCCCGGCCGGCCTGCTCACCAAAAACCAGGGCGACACCGGCTATGGTGACTTTGGCGGCATCAGCATCGCCACGCTGGCCCAGCTCAGCTTTTACACCCCCGGGCGCATCAACCGCTTGCGGCCCTACAAAATCGGGGCGGGCTTCGTGGCCATCAACGCCTTCAACCTCGGCCAGGACGCCCAACGCGACCTGGGCCTGGTGGTGCTGGGCTCGGTGACGCCGCTGCACACGGGCCGGCTCACGTTTCCGCTCTACCTGGGCGGGGGCTACAAGCTGTCGGCCGGCAAGTGGTTTTACCTGCTGGGGCCGGGCATCGGGGTGCGGCTTTAGGGGTAAAGCTTGTGCTTAAACACCTTTTTTTGGTTGGGCCACCACCCGATGAGGCGTTCGGCCAATGCCGTCAGCCAGGCGTTGGCAACGTGCGAAATTTAGATTAGCTTTGTATTACAAAGTACTTTAAGTATATGCAGCCCGACCCGCTTGCCCAGCTCACCGAAATCCGCGCCATCATGGAGCGCAGCTCGCGCTTTTTGTCGCTTTCCGGCCTGAGCGGGGTGGGGGCGGGCGCGGTGGCGCTGGTGGGCGTGGCGGCCGGGCATTTGTACCTGCAAAGCCATTACCCCAGCGAAAGCGGCGACGACGGCTACCGCCACCTCATCGCCAGCACGGCGGCCGAGCGGCAGGCGGCGCTGCCGTTTTTGGTGCTACTGGCGGCGGTGGTGGCGGGGGGTGCCGTGCTGGCGGCCTGGTACTTCACGCGGCGGCGGATGCGCCAGCAGGGCCCCGGCCGGCCGCGGTGGACGGGCCTCGCGCGGCGGCTGTTGCAGGCGCTGGCCCTGCCGCTGGGGGCCGGGGCCGTGTTTTGCCTGCGGCTGTACCTGGGCGACGACGCGGGCCTGGCCGTGCCCGGCCTGCTGGTGTTCTACGGCCTGGCGCTGCTGAACGCCAGTAAGTTCACGTTCGACGAAATCCGCTGGCTGGGCCTCACCCAAGTGGCGCTGGGGCTGGCGGCGTTGGGGCTGCCGGGCTGGGGCCTGACGTTTTTCGCGCTGGGCTTTGGGCTGGGCCACATCGGCTACGGCCTGCTGATGTACCACCGCTACGAGCGGCCGGCCCCGGCCGGGGCCCCCGCGCCAGCTGCACCGGGCCGGTGAAGCACCTCATCCACGCCCTCAACAAGGCCTTCGACCACCGCGTGCGGCTGGGCGTGATGGCCGTGCTGCTGGCCAACGACGCCGTGAGCTTCACCGACCTGAAGGACGTGCTCGACCTCACCGACGGCAACCTCGCCAGCCACGTGGGGGCCCTCGAAAAAGCCGGCTACGTGCAGGTCCGCAAGCAGTTCATCGGCAAAAAGCCCAACACCACCTACGCGGCGTCCGCCGAAGGCAAAGCCGCCTTTCAGCAGCACCTGGAGGCCCTGGAAAAGCTGCTGCGTCCCTAGCTTTTCGCCGCGGTGCACCGGGGCGCTGTTTTTTTGACGCCATACTTTGAATTTCAAAGTTCTTTACTATGCGTGTAAAACTCATTTTGCCGGCCCTCACCGAAGCCACCAGTCCGTACTGGCGGCCGATCAAGTACTCGCTGTTTCCGCCGCTGGGGCTGGCCACGTTGGCGGCCTACCTGCCCGCCGATTGGGAGGCCGACTTGCAGGACGAGCACGTCGAGCCCCTGCGCCTGGACGACCGGCCCGACCTGGTCGTCATCCAGGTGTATATCACCAACGCGTACCGCGCCTACGCCCTGGCCGGCCACTACCGCGCCCGGGGGGCCTACGTGTGCCTGGGCGGCCTGCACGTCACGAGCCTGCCCGACGAAGCGGCCCCGCACGCCGACAGCATTTTTCTCGGGCCCGGCGAGGAGACTTTTCCGGCGTTTTTGAAGGATTGGCGGGCGGGGCGGGCGCGGGCCCGCTACGCGTCGGGGGCGGGGCGCACGCTGGCGGGCATTCCGCCCATCCGGCGCGAATTAATCAAGCGGGAGCGCTACCTCGTGCCCAACTCCATTGTGGTGACGCGGGGCTGCCCGCACCACTGCGATTTTTGCTACAAAGACGCGTTTTTTGCCGGCGGCAAGTCTTTTTACACCCAAACCGTGGACGACGCCCTGGCCGAGATAGACCGCCTGCCGGGCCGCCACCTGTACTTCCTCGACGACCATTTGCTGGGCCACACGCGCTTCGCGGCGGAGCTGTTTGACGGCATGCGCGGGCTGGGGCGGCTGTTTCAGGGCGCGGCCACCGTCGACAGCGTGCTGCGCGACAACGGGCTGCTGGAAAAAGCGGCGCAGGCCGGTTTGCGGAGCTTGTTTGTGGGGTTTGAAACGCTGAGCCCGGTAAATTTGAAAGCAAGCAACAAGCCGCAGAACCTGGGCCGCGACTACGCCGCGGCCATTCGCCGGCTCCACGACCTGGGCATTATGGTGAACGGCAGCTTTGTGTTCGGGCTCGACGACGACCGGCCCGACGTGTTCCGGCGCACGGTGGACTGGGCCGTGCGCCAGGGCATTACCACGGCCACGTTCCACATCGCCACGCCTTACCCGGGCACGGCGCTGTTCCGGCAGATGGAGGCCGCGGGCCGCTTGCTGCACCGCCGCTGGAACGAATACGACACCCGCACCGTGGTGTGCCGGCCCGGCCCGTACCTCACCGCCCAGCAGCTGAAAGACGGCTACGACCAGGCCTACCGCGACTTCTATTCCTGGGCCAACATCGCCAAAGCCAGCTTGGTGCACGGCCCGCTGCGGCACCAGCTCAAGCACTTGGCCTACGCCGGCGGCTGGAAAAAATTTGAGCCGCTCTGGAATTTTGCCATCAAGTCGCGCCACCTCGACGCGATGCGCCCGCTGCTCGAAGCCATTCTGAGCAAGGTGCGGGGCGCGTCGGGGCCCTCCGCTGCCGCCCCGGCGCTGCCCCCGGCCAGTGCCGACGGCTTCCTGCCATTGCCCGTGCTCACGCGCTAAACCGGTGCCGCTGTGCCCGGCCGCTTGCCGCCCCACGCGGGCCTGGCAGCTTCAATTGGGCACCTGAACACTAAATATTCTAATTTTTCGATGCGTAGTGTTTAGCTTCGCCGCGCCAGCGGGGCCCGGCAACGCCGCGAAGACGCGCCCTGCCCGCTACTTTCCTGTTTATTGCCCCTATGACCCGTTTTTTGCTGTTGCTGCTGCTGTTCGTGGCCATCGTCCTGGAGTTGGCGCTCACGGGCGGGGCCTTCTTCGCACCGGCTTTCACGTTGGGCAAGTTTGGGGTGAAGTACGGGCCCGACACGTATTTTTTGGGGTTCCTCACGGGCTGGTTTTTGCTGTTTGTGTCGGCCGTGGCGGGGCTGGCTTTTGCCTGGGTGTGGCAGCGGCGCCCGCACTTCGCTGCCCTGTGCTACCTGTTGGGGTGGTGGTGGGTGGCCATCGGGGTGGGCATTTACGCCGCCTTTGGCAAGCCCGATAACTTGCTGCTTGATTCGCTCAAAGGGTTGTTGCTGATAGTATTGACCTGGCGATGCCGAAGCGGCCGCATGCCCGTGCGGCGCTACTAACCCGCCGGGGGGGCCTACCTTTGGGGCGCAGCCGGGGCGGCCCCGGCTTTGTTTGCTGCTCGCCATGCACCCACTTCTACCGCTCCCCGCCTCGCCCAAAGTGTCGCGCCTGGGCCGGGCGCTGGCCGCCGCCCAGGCCGCCAAGGAAACCCTGAGCTTCTTGCTGCTGGTGTTGCCCTTGGGCCTGGAAGCCCCGGTGGTGCTGGTATCGGCCCTGCCGGGCGCGGGCCTGTACGCGCTGCACTTTTACCTGGCCCGGGGCCGCGCCAGCCGCGTGCTGGCCCTGGCCACGTGGGTGCTCACGCTGGCCGACGAGCTGTGGGCCATGTTTCTATACAACAACCTGGGGGCCCCGGCCCCGGTGCGGCGGCTGCACCTCAGCCACTGCCTGGGTTTGGGCATCAGCGTACTGGCCCTGGCCGAGCTGGCGCGGCGCTGGCAGCGCCGGCGGCCGGTGCCCGCCGGGCGGCGCTAGCTTGGGCGGCCGGCTGCTTTGGGCGGGGCCGGCGGCCGGCGGCGGTATATTTGCGTTTCCGCGCGGCGGGGTTGCGGCCCTGCTTACTTCCCGCGTTCCTGCATGGCCGTTTCTCCTCCGCCGACCCCGCCCTCGTCGCCCCGTCTTCCGCCCGCCTCTGCCCGCCGCCGCTGGCCGCGCCGCCTCGTGCGGTGGACGTGGGTGCTGTTTGGGGTGGCCGTGGTGCTGTTTTTAGTGTATCCTGTGCTGGTGAGCACCAATTTCCTGTTCCTGTTCGGCAAGTCGCCGAGCCTGGCCGAGATGGAAAACCCCAAAGTGGAGCAGGCTTCCGAGCTCTACACCGCCGACGGGGTGCTGATGGGCAAATATTTCCGTGAAAACCGCTCGCCGGTGCCGCTGAGCAAGATTTCGCCCGTGCTCATCCGGGCCCTGGTGGCCACCGAGGACGTGCGTTTCTTCGACCACGCCGGCATCGACGGGCCCGCCCTGCTGGGCTCGGTGGCGGCGGCGCTGCGCGGCGAGAAGCGCGGCGGCTCCACCCTCACCCAGCAGCTGGCCAAAAACCTCTACAAAACCCGGCGCGGCGAAACCCGCGGCGGCCTGGGCCACATCGCGGGCCTGAGCACGCTCGTCAGCAAAACCAAGGAGTGGCTGACGGCCGTGGAGCTGGAGCGCCGCTACACGAAGGCGGAAATCCTGCGCATGTACCTGAACACGGTGGAGTACGGCTCGAACGCCTACGGCATCAAGGTGGCAGCCAAAACGTATTTTAACACGTCGCCCGACAGCCTCACGGCCACCCAGGCGGCCATGCTGGTGGGCGTGCTCAACAACCCCACGGCCTACAACCCGCGCTTCCACCCCGAAGCCGCCCGCCGCCGCCGCAACGTGGTGCTGGAGCGCATGGGCCAGGCCGGCATTCTCAAAACCAGCGAAGTAGGGGCCCTGCAAGCCCAGCCCATCGCGCTGGACTACCACGTTGAGCGCCACATCGACGGCCCCGACAACTACTTCCGCGGGGCCATCGGCCAGCTCGTTACCAAGTGGTGCGAGGAGCACGACCTGGACCTGTACCGCGACGGCCTGCGCATCTACACCACCCTCGACTCGCGCATGCAGGACCACGCTGAGGAGGCCCTGCACGAGCGCATGAAGCTGCTCCAGCGCAGCTTCGACAACTTCTGGCGCAACCGCCACCAAAACCCCTGGGTGGACGAAAAAGGCGAGGAAATCCCCGACTTCATCAACACCCAGATCAAGCGCACCGAGGTTTATAAAACCCTCTTCAACCGTTACCACGGCAACCCGGCCCAAATAGCAGCGGCCCTGAACGCGAAGCGTCCGATGAAGGTGTTCACCTGGAAGCACGACGACGGCGACACCACGCTCGTCATGTCGTCGCTCGATTCGCTGGCGTACTACAAGCACTTTTTGCAGGCCGGCATGATGACGATGGACCCCTACACCGGCTCCATCAAGGCGTGGGTGGGGGGGCTGGACTACCGCTTTTTTCAGTACGACCACGTGAAGCAGGGCCGCCGCCAGGCCGGCTCCACCTTCAAGCCGTTCGTGTACCTGACGGCCCTGGACAACGGCTACTCGCCCTGCGACCGCATCCGCGACCAGCGCGTGACCATTAAATACGTCGAAAACGGCAAGCCCATGGAGTGGCAGCCCGACAACGTGACCCGCGAATACACCGGCCTCAACATGACGCTGCGCCACGCCATGGCCCGCTCGGTCAACTCCGTCACGGCCCAGCTCACCGAGCTGGTGGGCTGGGACAAAGTGGCCCTGTACGCGCACAAGGTGGGCATCACCAGCCCGCTGCTGCCGGTGCCGAGCATTGGCCTGGGCTCGGCCGGCGACGTGAGCGTGTACGAGATGGTGGACGCCTACAGCACGTTCCTGAACACGGGCTTCCGCTCGCGGCCCCGCCTCATCGCCCGCATCGAGGACCGCCACGGCAACGTCATCCAGCAGTTCGACCCCGTGCAGCGCCGCGCCATCGCCCCCGAAACGGCCTGGCTGATGACCTACATGCTGCGCGGCGGCATGGAAGAGCCCGGCGGCACCTCGCAGGCCCTGTGGGACTACGACCTCTGGCACAAAGACAACCAGATCGGTGGCAAAACCGGCACCACCTCCAATTACTCCGACGGCTGGTACATGGGCCTCACCAAAGACCTGGTGACCGGCGTGTGGGTGGGGGGCGAAGACCGCAGCATTCACTTCGTGGGCTCGCAGCAGGGCGAGGGCGGCCGCACGGCCCTGCCCATCTTCGGCCGCTACATGGAGAAGATTTACCAGGACAAGTCCCTGGGCTACGACTACGGCCACTTCCCCGCCCCAACGGTCAAAATCAGCAAGAAATACACCTGCGTCTCGCCCGAAGAGCCCCGCCGCCGCGAAGCCGCCGTGGACACCATCGCGGCCGACAACTTGCTGGAACGGATGAACAGCGCCAGCGGCGCGCCGGACAGCGTGCACTAGCGGCCGCTATTCAAGCGTGGACGCCGGCCCCGGGGGCCGTGCAGCGGGTTGCCGTGCTTTACGCAAGGACGGATAATTGCATTTTACCCTTCCCCGTACAGCGCCTTCAGGGCCCCGCGCAGCACCGGGTAATCGAATTCAAAGCCCCGCGCCAGCACTTTCGCATCGCTCACGCGCTGGCCGGCCAGCACGATTTCGCTCTGCTCGCCCAGCACCAGCTTGAGGGCAAAGCCGGGCACCTTGGGCAGCAGCAGCGGGCGGTGCAGCACGTCGGCGAGCACTTCGTTGAAGGCGGCGTTGGTGGCCGGGTAGGGGGCCACGGCGTTGTAGGGGCCCTGCCAGGCGTCGTCGGTGAGCATGGCGATGAACAAGTGGCACAGGTCGTCGATGTGGATCCAGGACAGGTACTGCCGGCCGCTGCCCAGCGGGGCCCCGAGGCCCAGCTTCACGGTGCGGGCCAGGGGCAGCAGGGCCCCGCCCTTGGTGCTCAGCACCACGCCGATGCGCGGCGTGACGAGCCGGATGCCCAGCGCCGCGATGGGCGCAGCGGCCTGCTCCCACTGCTGGGTCACGGCGGAGAGGAAATCGGTTTTGGGCGAAGCCGGGGGCGTTTCTTCGGTCACGAGCCGGTCGCCGGTGTCGCCGTAAAAACCAATGGCGGAGGCCGATACGACGGCCCCCACGCGGTGCCCGGGCTTGGCCAGCTCGCGGGTCAGCAACGCCAGGCTATCGAGGCGGCTGGCCAGCAACTCTTTTTTGCGCGCGTCCGTCCAGCGGCCCTCCCCGACGTTGGCCCCGGCCAAGTTTACGATGGCATCGGCGTAGGGCACGGCGGCCGGATCGATGGTGCCGGCCGTAGGATCCCAGCGGAAGGTGCGGTGGGGGCCCCCGCGGGCCGGCTCGCGGCTGAGCAGGGCCACTTCGTGGCCGCCGTCGGCCAACAGCTCGCTCAGGCGCGTGCCGATGAGGCCCGTGCCACCGGTGATGAGGATTTTCATTGGGAACAAACGATTAAGTTGTCGGATGTTAAATTGTTGACCTTGAAGCGAAAAGCAGCTCCACAAGATAACGGAACATAGTATACGCCCGGGCTGCCAAAACAATCAACAATTCAACCACCCGCCCAGTCAGCCGTTTATTTTCCGATCTGCCGCAGAAACTCCGTGCGCAGGGCCGCGTCGGTGGCGAAGCGGCCGCCGTACTCGCTGGTGAGCGTCGAGCTGCTGGTGTCGTTCACGCCGCGGCTCATCACGCAAAGGTGGTCGGCCTCGATGAGCACGGCCACGTCGGGGGTGCCCAGGCTCTGCTTCAGCTCCTCGGCAATCTGGCGGGTGAGGCGCTCCTGCACCTGCGGGCGGCGGGCGTAGTGCTGCACCACGCGGTTGAGCTTGCTGAGGCCCACCACGTTGCCGGCCGGCAGGTAGGCCACGTGGGCCTTGCCGATGATGGGCACGAAGTGGTGCTCGCAGCACGAAAACAGCGTGATGTCGCGCTCCACCAGCAACTGGTGGTACTCGTAGCGGTTCTCGAACAGCTTCACGTCGGGCCGGTGGGCGGGGTTGAGGCCCCGGAACCACTCCTGCACGTACATTTTGGCCACCCGGTGCGGGGTGCCGGCCAGGCTGTCGTCGGCCAGGTCCAGGCCCAACTCTTGCATGATGGCCGCGAAATGGCCCGCGATGGCCGAAATCTTGGCCTCGTCGGTGGCCGCAAAGGCGTCGGGGCGCACGGGGGTGCGCAGGCCAGCGGGCAGGTGCGCGTCGGGGGCGGGGCGGGCCCCGGAGTCGTTATCCATGGTATTCTACAAAGTTACGCTCCGTCTCGTAGAGCGTGACCGACAGCGCCAGCGCGGCCGCCAGGTGCGGGCGCAGGCGCTGCCAGATGGCCACGGCGATGTGCTCGGCCGTGGGGTTCAGGGCGCGGAAATCGTCCACGTCCAGGTTGAGGTTGCGGTGGTCGTAACGGTCGAGCACCTCGCGCTTGATGAGGTTGCTCAGCCGCTTCATGTCGTACACGTAGCCCGTGTCGAGGTCCACGTCGCCGGTGAGGCGCACGACGAGGTTGTAATTGTGGCCGTGGTAGTTAGGGTTGTTGCAGGGCCCGAACATGCGCTGATTTTGTTCGTCGCCCCACGCGGGGTTGTGCAGGCGGTGGGCGGCGTTGAAGTGCTCGGAGCGGCAAACGGTTACGGGCATAGTTTCATCCAACCCGGCTGCCGCGGATTTTGTTCAGCTTCTGGCGGGGCACGGGCGCGGAGTGGACCGTTGCCGAAGAAGGTTAAAAAAATTATGGTGTAAGAATGAGAAAATAGAAATTATCTAATAAAAATACAGTTTTTGCTGAAAAATTTGGTACTATATGGTGTAAGCATCCAGAATAAGCATAAATTTGAAATGCCAAACCATTAAAGCTTTTCTCACTTGCCGTCAATTTTATCTTTTTAGCTTTTTCTAATATTCACCCCCATGACACGAAGCTTACTTTTCTGCCTGTTCGCGTGCCTTATCTCCTTTGGGGCCTCGGCTCAGCGCTCGCCGGTTGACGAAACCGACAACACCATCGACGGCATCCCGCGCAAGGGCCAACGGGTGGCCATCCAGCTCGACAACCGCCGGGTGGAAGCGGCGTGGCTCAAGCAGCTCAACGAAAAGTACCCCGGCAAGGTGAAAAACAACAAGGGCGTCGTCAAGCTCGAAGGCGTGGTGGTGGAAGAAATTGCCCCCACCCCCGTGCGCGTCATCACCAAGGTTGACGGCATTCCGACGGGCACCACCGTGTGGTGGAGCATCGACCTGGGCAACGCCTACCTGGGGCGCGAAGCCACGCCGGTGCAGTGGAAAGCGGCCGAAAAATACCTAAAGGATTTCGCCCGGGCCATGTACCGCGAAGACGTGGTGGCCCAGATTTCGGAAGCCGAAAAGGCGCTGGTGCAGTCGCAAAACGCCCACACGGCCGTTATTGCCAAGGCCGAAGCCATCAAGAAAGACATCGAGAAGAACAAAGCCCGCAAGCTCGAAATCCAGCAGCAGCTGGCCCAGAACGCGGCCGAGCTGCTCCAATACAACAACCTGATCGATGCCAACCTGAAGGAGCAGGAGGGGGCCCGCGGCGACATCGTGAACATGCGCGTGTCGCTGGAATCGGTGAAGGACCGCATGAACAAGATTGAGTAACGGCAAGAGCCGCTTCCGGGTACTGTAAAAGGCCCCGCCGGTGCTTCCGGCGGGGCCTTTTTCGGTTTTGGGGCCAACCTTGGGCTCGGTTCCTGCGTTGGGTAGGAACAATTAACATCCGATTCCTTCCCCCATGGAAAAGACCGAAGTTCAGCACCAAGTGCATTTAGACAGCGCCATTCACCTGCTCACCGGCGACCTCTCGCAAGAAGCCGACCGCGCCGGCCTCGACAACCAGCTGCAGCGGTGGATAGAAGACCTGAAAGCTGCCAACAACCCGGCCTTCCACCAGCTAGTGGTCGATTTGCAGGCCCTGAAAGCGCACTTTGGCGGCGGCACCCTCGACTTGGACGTGATTGCCCCGCTCCTGGCGCGCCTGGGGGCCCAAACCACCCAGGCCGCTAATTTTGCCGAAGGCAACACCGCGCCCCGCGTGGCCAAGCTCGGCGAGGTGCTCACGGCCGTGGCCCAGCAACTGCAAGGCGGCGCGGCCGTGCCCGACGGCACCTTGCCGCAGGATTTGTCTTCGCACAACTAGAGGGCCCCACGGCAACGGCACACCCGTCTGCCCAGCAAAACGGCCGGCCCCACGCGTGGGGCCGGCCGT
>JANXOE010000163.1 GCA_025353745.1 Hymenobacter sp. | reverse complement strand
GGGGCCCCAACGCAACGAAAGAAGGCCCCCGTTTCCACGGGGGCCTTCTTTTGTTGCGTTGGGGCCCCCGGCGGGTTATTTGCCCAGCACCGTTGCCAGGTAGGCTTCGAAGGCCGCGGGGCCCCCGCTGAGGTAGCCGGTTTTGCCCAGGATTTTGCCGTCGGGCGCCACCACCACGGCCAGCGGGAAGTCGCCTTCGCGGTTGAGCTGGGCCTTGGCCGCGTCGTTGCGCTTGATTTGCGCGGGCGAGGGCTGGTTTTGGGGTTTTCGGGGGAAATCGAAATGGGCCAGCACCAGCCGGTTTTTGGCGTAGGCCACAAAGGCGGGCTGGGCAAACACTTCCCGCTCGTATTTCACGCAGGGCGCGCACCAGTCGGAACCCGAAAATACGGCCACCACGGGCCGCCCGGTGGCTTTGGCCTGGGCCTGTGCGGCGGCGAGGTCGGTCAGGCCCCAGTCGGCGACAAGGGTCGGGGTAGGGGCCGCTGGGGCAGTTTGGGCCCCGGCGGGCAGCAGCGTGGTAGCGGCCAGGGCCGTTAGCAAGGCAAAGCGAAAAAGCATACGTGGGGTACGAAGTGAGTCAAAAACGGGCATTCCGAACGCCGGGAGGAATCCGGGTTGAGGGCCCCCAGAATTCCTCCCGGCGTTCGGAACGACAGCCGGTTGCGCGGCCGGGCTGCCGCAAAGCTACGCCCGGGTGGCCGGGGTGCCGTAGCCGAAGTTTTCGGCCGGCTCGCCGCCGGGCAGCGGGCGCACGTCGTCGGCGTCGTCGACGCGCAGCGTCAGCAGGCCCGCGATGATCATGGAAGCGCCGCCGATCATCAGCGTGTAAATCGGCTGGTTGTGGAACACGTGCTTCGTCAGGGGCCCCAGGATCAGGCCGGCGGCGCCCTGCGGCAGCACCACAAAAAAGTTGAATACGCCCATGTAGTAGCCCATTTTGTTCGAAGGCAGGGCCCCGGCCAGCATGGCGTAGGGCACGCTCAGGATGCTGGCCCAGGCAATGCCCACGCCCACCATGGAGAGGAGAATGTAGTGGTAGTCGTGGATGAAGTAGATCGAAATCAGCCCCAGCCCGCCCAGCACCAGGGCCAGCATGTGGGTGAAGCGCCGGCTCGTGCGGCGCGCCACCACCGGCAGCAGCAGGGCCATCGCGGCCGACAGGCCGTTGTACACCGAAAAGCACACGCCCACCCAGTCGCCGCCCTTGTTGTAGACGGCGGACGTGGTGTCGGTGGTGTGGAAGATGTGGCTGGTGACGGCCTGCGTGGTATAAATCCACATTGAAAACAGCGCAAACCACGAGAAAAACTGCACCACGGCGAGCTGTTGCATGGTTTTGGGCATTTTGAAAACGCCGGCAAACGACTCGCGGAACCCGTGCGCTAAGCCGGCCGTGCGGGCCTTTTCAGCCTCGAACTCGGCCAGGTCGGCGGGCGGGTACTCGCGGGTGCGCAGCACCGTCCAGAGCACGGCCAGGAAAAACACGACGCCGCCCGCCGTGAACGAGTAGCGCACCGACGCCGGGATGTGGCCCGCGGCGGCCACGTTCGCGACGTGGAACCAGTTGGTGAGCACCCACGGCAGCGACGAGGCCACTACGGCCCCCACGCCGATGAAAAAGGTTTGGGCCGCGAAGCCGGTGGTGCGCTGCTCGGAGGGCAGCAGGTCGCCGACCAGCGCCCGGAACGGCTCCATGCTGATGTTGATGCTCGAATCCATGACCCACAGCATGCCGGCCGCCATCCACAGGGCCGTCACGTTGGGCATGATCAGCAGGGAAATCGATGCCAGAATGGCCCCGATCAGGAAGTACGGCCGCCGACGGCCCCAGCGCGGGCTCCAGGTGCGGTCGGAGAGGTAGCCGATGACCGGCTGCACGAGCAGGCCCGTGGCGGGCGCGGCCAGCCACAAAAAGGCAATCTCGTCCGTTTTGGCCCCCATCGTTTCAAAAATCCGGCTCACGTTGGCGTTTTGCAGCGCGAAGCCGAACTGGATGCCCAGGAAGCCGAAGCTCATGTTCCAGATTTGCCAGAACGTGAGGCGGGGTTTTTCCCGGGCGGGAGCGGAAGACAAGACAGCGCCAGCAGCCATAAAAGTGGGTGGGAATTAGGGGGATATTGGCCGAAGATGGCAAACGATTGCCTTTCCTCCAAATCTATTTTTTAAGCTCAACCACCCGGACCGTGCGGGCGGGCACGTTCAGGATTTTCAAATCGGGGAGGGCCGCGCCCGTCGCCACGTCCTGGCCCGAGGCGAAGCCGGCGAGCCGCTCGGCAAAGCGGGTGCCGTCCACTTTCTTGGCGTCTTTGGTGTTGTTGGCGATGACCATCACCGCTTCGCCCGCGTCGTTGTAGCGGAAGTAGGTGTACACGCCGTCCTGCGGGATGAACTGCATCAGCTTGCCGCTGCTCAGCACCGGGTGCGTTTTGCGGAAGTTGGCCAGCTTGCTCACGTAGTCGAAGGCCGCGCCGGCCGGGCCGGGGCGGGCCACGAAGTAGTTGGTTTTGTCGCCGGCCCAGCCGCCCGGAAAGTCCTCGCGCACCTTGCCGTCGGGGTCCGAAAAGTTCTTCATCAGCACTTCGGTGCCGTAGTAAATTTGCGGCACGCCCCGCAGCGTGAGCAGCCACGCCAGGCCCATCTTATATTTGTTAAAATCCTCGCCGATAATCGAATAGAAACGGCTCATGTCGTGGTTGTCGAGGAACGTCACGTTGCGCGTGGCGTCGGTGTAAAGCCAGTCCGATTGCAGGGCCTGGTAGATTTTGCTCAGGTCGCCGTTGTCGCCCTTCAGCGCGTCGCCGATGGCGAAGGTGACCTGGAAATCGAGCACCGCCGGCAGGTTCGACTTGAAACCGTCGACGGGCGGCAGGATGTTTTGGGCAAAAAACGCCTGCTGTGCGGCCGTGCCCTCCCAGGCTTCGCCGAACAGGGCCAGCTTGGGGTATTCGTCGGCCAGGGCCTTGCCCCAGGCCATCAGAAACTTCGGGTCGGAATACGGATACGTGTCGATGCGGAAGCCGTCGAGGCCCGTCGATTCCACCCACCACAGGAAATTCTGGGTCAGGTAGGTGGCCACCAGCGGGTTGCTCTGGTTCACGTCGGGCATGGTCGTATCGAACCAGCCGTCGTTGTAGAGCTTGCGGTCCAGGGCCGCGCCGTGCGGGTCGTTGAGGGCGTAGGCGTTGTAGTTGCTGCGCGTGAAGGCGGGAAAGGCGTGGAACCAGTCAGCCGCGGGCTGGTCGAGAAACAGGTAATGGTAGCTGCCCCAGTGGTTTAGCACGATGTCCTGCACCACTTTCAGGCCCTGGCCGTGGGCGGCTTTCACGAAGTGCACGTACTCGGCGTTGGTGCCGTAGCGCGGGTCGATCTGGTAGCAGTCCGTCACGGCATAGCCGTGGTAGCTGGCCTTGGGCATGTCGTTTTCGACGAGCGGCGTGGGCCAGATGGCGGTGGCCCCCAGCTGCTTAAAGTAAGCGAAGTGGTTTTCGATGCCCTTGAGGTCGCCGCCGTGGCGGGCGTACATCGAGTCGCGGGCTACGTGGTTGGCGCGGGTGCCCTGCACCACGTCGTTTTTCGGGTCGCCGTTCGAGAAACGGTCGGGCATCAGCATGTAAATAAAATCGGCCTGCGTGAGGCCCTGGACGCGGGCGGGGTCCTGGTTGCGGGGCCGCAGCTCGTAGGCGTACGTGAAATTCTTCGCCCCTTTAAATTGCAGCCTGAGCTGGCCGGGCCGGGCGTCGGGCCCCACGGTGAGGTTGAGCAGCAGGTAGTTGGGGCTGGTGAGCTTCTCAGAGCCGTCGAGCGTCACGCCGGGGTACGCCGCCAGGCTGGCCTGGCTGCCGGCAATGCCGGGGCCGTGCACCAACAGCTGCAGCCTGGGGTTCTTCATGCCCACAAACCAGTACGTGGGGTCGACGCGGCTGATAGCGGGGGCCGTCTTCTGGGCGTGGCGGGGCGGCGGGGCCACGGGGGCCGCCAGGGCCGGCCGGGGAGCCGGGGCCGCCAAGGCAACGGCCAGGATGAGCGCGGAGAAAAGCTTCATGGATGGATCGACGATAAACTAAAAATGCCGGGAACCGCGCGCAATCCGCGCCGCGCTGGCGGGGCGAGGGGCAGTTTTGCCGCTGCGCCGGCCGGCCGCCGCGGGCGAGCGCCGTAGCTGCCAACCGGCCGGTGATCGGGCCCGGGCCCCGGAGCAAAAACGGCCAGCAGCGGGCGCAAAGACGAAGATAGGGCCCCCTGCGCCTAGCGTTTGGTGGCCCGGCGGCGCAGGCGGAGCTGGTGGTTTTGCAGCGAAATGATTTCCAGGGTGTAATCGGGCGTGCTGCCGTCGGCGATGTGCACGCGCAGGTGGGCTGGGTCGGGGGCCGTCCAGGTGCCGTCGTGCGCGGCCAGGCCGTCGGCGGGCCCCGCGTCGAACTGCGTGAAGCGCCCCGCCTGCCCCAGGGCGAAGCCCGTGCGGCCCCGGCGGGGCGGAAAGCGGTAGGTATTGGGCCGGTACAGGAGCGTGTCGCCGCTCGTTTCCTCCGTCGATTGCAGCCACGTGCCCCGCAGCTTGTCGGGCGACGCCGGCAGCGGGCCGGCGCGGTGGGGCTGGCACGCGGCGACCAGCAGCAGCGGCAGGGCCCCCAGCCAGCGCGACGAAACGGGAATCATAAGCGAGGAAATTGGCTTGTACACGGGTACGGCGGCCCCCGCACGGGCCCATCGGCGGCGGGGTTTTGGGCGGGCCCCGGCCGCCCCGCGGGGCACCGCCGGGGCCCGCAAGCTACGGCCGGCGCTACATTCGCCCACCCAAACGACTATTTCTGTGGACAACCGCGCCCTTACCCGCGCCTTCCGGCTGGCGGCGCAGCTCCTGGAGCTGCACGACGAAAACCCCTTCAAAATCCGCGCCCTCGAAGGCACCGCCACCGCCCTGGAAGCCCTGGGCTTCCCGGTGGCCGAGGTGGAGCGCTCCGGCCTGCCCGACCGCACCGGCCTGAGCAAAACCGCCGCCGCCAAGGTGGCCGAGCTGCTCGACACGGGCACGTTCGCGGAGCTGCAGCGCCTGCTCGACGCCACCCCGCCCGGCGTGGTGGAGCTGCTGAAAGTGAAGGGCATCGGCCCCAAAAAAATCCGGGCCTTGTGGCGCGAGCTGGGCATCG
>JANXOE010000159.1 GCA_025353745.1 Hymenobacter sp. | reverse complement strand
AGGGGCAAGCCCTACCGCCGCACGGCTTCCGGGGCGGCTTGGCTGAGGCTGCGGAAGGCCCCGGCGGCGTCGTTCTGCACGTTGCGCAGCTCCTCGTCGGAGAGCTGGCGCACCTTGGTCTGGTAGTCCTGGTAGTAGGCCACGAACACGGCCAGCTCCAGGGCCCGGTTTTCGAAGGGCACCATGTTCTCGATGATCTGCGTGAACAGGTGGGGGCTGTGGGTGGTGAGGAAGAACTGGTTGCCTTCGCTGGCCACCACGCGCCGGGCCACCTCGGCCACGTACTGCGGGTAGGCGTGGGCCTCGGGCTCTTCGAGCAGGATGATGGCCTTGCGGTTCGATTCGAGCAGGGCCAGCAGGAAGCCGTGGCGGCGCAGGGCGTCGCCGGTGCCGGCGTAGGGGTACACGTGGCTCAGGCCGTCGAGCTCCTTGGTGATTTCCAGCCGGCCCGCGTCCACGCGCACGCGCAGCGTGAGGCCCTGGGCGGCAAACAGGCCCGCGAACTCGCGGCGCAGCTCGGCGTTGGTTTCGAGCACGCGCACCAGGTTGTCGCCGCAGGGCGGGAACAGGGCCGCGCCGGGCCGCGCCACGGCCAGCGGGGTTTTGCTGCAAAAGCGGTACGCCTTCACCGCCTGCGGAAACCAGGGCGAGCCCGACGACAGGTAGCGGCCCTCGGCCGGGGCGGCCAGGCCGGCGTGGCCGCGCTTGTCCAGCTCGGTGTAGTAGTAGCCGGGCTGCGGCAGCAGCGGCGCGTGCGCCAGAAAAGCGGGCAGCCGGTCGAGCAGGGCCCCGTCGTCGCCGGGGCGCGAGAGCTGGCCGCCGGCCAGCGGCGTGCCCATCTGGGTGCGCAGCTCGCGGTAGGCTTCCTGGCTGAAGCTGGCGTAGCGGTAGCCGGGGCCCTGGCTGCGCTTGCCCAGCAGGCACAGGTCGCGGTCGGTTTCGATCTTGACGGTGTTGGCCGTCAGGTTGTCGTGGAACAGCTGGCGGGGCTTGTCGTAGCGCACGAAGCTGCCCAGGAACTTGGCTTTCTGCTCGTAGGGCACGCTGCCGAGCAGGCTCATGGCTTCGAGCAGCGTCGACTTGCCCACGTTGGGCTGGCCGATGACGAGGTTGACCCGCCGCGGGTGCAACAGCGCACTGCGGATGGACTTAAAGTTTTGGATGTGTAACGTGTTGATAACGCTTTCCATGCGGGGGCACGAACGAACTTGGCTGGCGGGGCCCTTACGCGAAAAACCAATTTTTGGACTGCGGCGCGGGCTAACAAACTTACAACCCGAACACTTAAATAGATGAATTTTTGAACCCAACATTTTCCCGCGCAGCCGCCTAATCCTCAAATACTTGCAGCCAATGAAGTTCGCAAAATCCTTTCCCCTGAAAGCTTAAAGTTTATCCCTAAAAAATACCCAAAAAAAGCCCCGGCCGAACCGGCCGGGGCTTGTGCTTTGCCGCGCAGCGGCCGGCGCTTATTCTTGCCCGATGGGGTAGAACGCCTTGCGGCCGTCGGGGTACACGCCTTCCACGAGGGCCCCCGCGTTGTCGCGGGCCTGGTCGAGATAGGTTTGCACGTCGGCGGGCTTGCGCACCAGGTTTTTGTCGATGCGCGTGATGATGAAGCCATCGGCCATCCCGCTTTCGCGGAAGTTGCTGCCCTTGATGCCCGTGATGGCGGCCCCACCGGCGATGCCGAGCTTGTTTTGCTGCGGTGCCGGCACGGCCGACAGCGTGGCCCCTTCGTACTTCACGGCGGCGGCGGCGGCGGCCTCGCGCACCACGGCCGTGGTGCCGGTGGCGTTGCGCAGGGTGGCCGTCACGGTGGCGGGCGCGGTGCCGCGCAGGTAGGTCACCTTCACCTGGTCGCCGGGGCGGAAGCGGGCCACCTGCTCCTGCAATTGCGAGGACGTGTTCACGGGCAGGCCGTTGATTTCGGTGATGACGTCGCCTTCCTTGAGGCCGGCGGCGGCGGCGGCGCTGTTGGGCGTGAGGGCCGCCACGTAGAGGCCGTTGAGGCCGGGCAGCTTTTTCTCGGAGGCCAGGGTGGCGTCCACTTCGCGCATCTGCACGCCGAGCAGGGCGCGCTGCACCACTTTATACTTCAGCAGGTCGTCGACCACCTTGCTCACCAGCGCGCTGGGAATGGCGAACGAATACCCTTCGTAGCTGCCCGTGTGCGAGGCAATGGCCGAGTTGATGCCCACCAAGTCGCCGCTCAAATTCACCAGGGCCCCGCCCGAGTTGCCGGGGTTCACCACGGCGTCGGTCTGGATGAACGACTCGATGCCCATGTTGTCTTCCCGGCGCAGGATGTTGATGTTCCGGCCCTTGGCCGAAATAATGCCGGCCGTCACGGTGGAGTTCAGGTTGAAGGGGTTGCCCACGGCCAGCACCCACTGGCCCACCTTCAGGTCGTCGGAGTTGCCGTACTTCACGAAGGGCAGGTTGTCGGCCTTCACTTTCAGCACGGCCAGGTCGGTGTTGGGGTCGGCCCCCACCAGCTCGGCGTCGTACTTGCGCTTGTCGTCCATCACGACCGTGATTTTCGAGGCTTTGTCGATCACGTGGTTGTTGGTGACGATGTAGCCGTTGGCGGCGATGATGACGCCCGAGCCCGAGCCCTGGCCCCCGCCCTGCGGCTGCTCCTGGCCCTCGCCCCCGTCGCCGAAAAACTGGCGCAGGAACGGGTCCATCTGGGCCCGGCGGTGGTCGGCGGGCGCGGCGGCGTACTCGGTCATCACGTGCACCACGGCGGGCGTCACGGCGGTGGCGGCGGCCACGAAGTTGAGGCCCTCGGGGGCCGCGTAGCCGCTGCTGCGCATGGCCGAGGTGTAGCGCACGTTGGGGTCGGAGGCCACGGCGGATTGCGGGGCCTGGGGCGCGGGTTCCAAAAGCTTGTACCCGCCCACGGCCACGCCCCCGCCCAGAATGGCGGAACCGAGCAGGCCGAGCATCATTTGTTTTGCTTGCATGGTTGGTTAAAGAGGAAGGTAGTTTAGGTAAACAAACGCAGGGCGCGGGCCCCGCCAAAGTTCGGTCGGGTGGGTGAATTTTTCGTGGGGGCCCCCGGCCGGGCAGCGCCGCCTGCTGTTCAGCGCCACAACGCGAAAAGGATTCAAATTCGTGCGGCGGGGTTGCCTGCGATTTAAATCAAAAAACACCACAGAATGTTCGCCCCGGCCGCCCGCTCGTCCGTTCCACCAAACTACAATACTTAGACCAATAAAAAAACACCCCGGTCGGGGTGTCTTTTTTGCATACGCCAGAAAACCAGGGCCCCGGCGGGCGGTAAATTCGTCAGGCCCGGGCCGGGCCCCGGCTAGTGCTGGGTGGGCAGCGGCTGGCGGCCGGCCTTGTCTCGGCCCGGCCCGAAGGTGAAGCGCACGTCGAGGCCCAAGGTGGGCCGCACGGCGTTGAGGTTGCCGCCGGCCGTTTGGTTGCCCTTGCTGTCGCGCTGGGGCAGCGTCACGAGGTAATCCGTCCCGTAGGCAAACCAGGGCGTAAAATCGAAGCGGGCCGAAGTCCGCACGCCCGCTTCGGCCCGCAGGCTGGTGTACTGAATGAAGCGTTCGGACGGGTCGGTGTCGGCCTTTTGCAGGCGCAGGTGGGTGGCAGCCTCGAAGGCCAGCCGGGGCCGCAGGGCCGGGCCGGTGGCGGCGTCGGCCCCGCCGAGCGGAATAATTTTTTCTAAATCGAACCGCAGCCGGCCCCAGTTCTGGTCGTTGCTGCTGCCCGAGCCGCCGGACGTAACGACGCCCACCTCGATGCGGCGCTCCGCGCTCAGGCGCTGCCCGAAGGTGAGGGGCCCCACGGCCGAGCGGTGGCGCAGCAGCACCTCGGGCGTCAGCAAGCCGCCGCGGCCCGCGCCGGTGCTCCAATTGGCCAGCACCCGGCCGCCCCAACTCCAATTGGGGGTCCAGAAATGCTCGTAGGCCACGGCCGCCAAGCCCTGGCCAGACTGGTCCTCGCCGGTGTAGCGCACCGTGCCGAGGCTGAGCAGCACGTAATCGCCGTTGTTCAACGCCACTTCGCCCTGGGCGGTGGGCGCCACGGCCAGCGGATCGGTCGCGCGGCGCGTTTGGGCGTGGGCAGAAAACGCGGCCGCCAAGGGCAGCGCAAGCAGTAGCAAACGGCGCATAAGTCGGATCTAAAATTCAGGTTTAAAATACTGTTGAGTAAAGTTATAGCGTCTTTCGCTTCAGCTTATAATATAAATCGGAGCAACCTCACTCCTCAAGGTAAAAATGCCTTATTGCGCCGCTTGTGCTTGCAGCTCGCGCACGGCCAGCCACGCCATCAGGCCGGGGCCCACGGCCAGGGCTTTCTCGTCGATGTCGAAGGTGGGCGTGTGGACGGACGAGGCAAAACGGCCATCTTCGGCCCGCGTGCCCAGGCGGTAGAAGCACGCCGGGGCCGCCTGCGAGAAGTAGGCAAAATCTTCGGCGGCCATCCACTGGTCCAGCTCCACCACGTTTTCGAGGCCCAGGTATTCTTCGGCGGCAGCGCGGGTGCGGGCCGTCAGGGCGGGCTCGTTTTCGAGGTAAGGGTAGCCGCGGCGGATTTCCAGCTCGCACACCGCGCCCATGCTGGCGGCCAGGCCCTCGCAGAGCCGGCGCAGGTGGCCGTGGGCTTCGTTGCGCCACTCCTCGTTGAGGGTGCGGAACGTGCCTTCGAGGTACACTTCGTTGGGAATGACGTTGGTAGCGCCGTTGGCCACCACCTTCCCAAACGAGAGCACCGACGGGATTTTGGGGTTGGCGCGGCGGCTCACGATTTGCTGCGCGGCCACGATGATGTGCGCCGCCACCAGCACCGGGTCGAGGTTTTGCTCGGGCATGGCCCCGTGCCCGCCCTGGCCTTTGATGGTCAGGTACAGCTCGTCGGTGCTGGCCATGTAGCGGCCGGGGCGCAGGCCGATTTTGCCAGCCGGCAGCTGCGGAAACACGTGCTGGCCCAGCACGCTCCGGGGCGCGGGGTTTTCGAGCACGCCTTCTTTTATCATCAGCGACGCGCCGCCCGGCAGGCGCTCCTCGCCGGGCTGAAACAGCAGCTTCACCGTGCCCCGGAACTCGTCTTTCAGGGCCACCAGAATGCGGGCCGCGCCCAGCAGCGAGGCCGTGTGCACGTCGTGGCCGCAGGCGTGCATCACGCCGGGGGTTTGCGACTTGTAGGCCACGTCGTTCAGCTCCTGGATGGGCAGCGCGTCCAGGTCGGCGCGCAGGGCCACGGCCGGGCCCCCGGGGCGTCCTTCGATGAGGGCCACCAGGCCGGTGCCGGCCACGGGCCGCGGGTCGAGGCCCAGCTTGCGCAGCTCCTGGGCCACGAAGGCCACGGTTTCGGTTTCCTGAAACGAGAGCTCGGGGTGGGCGTGCAGGTGGTGGCGCACGGCCACCACGTCGGCGGCGTATTCGGCGGCCAGGCGCTGGATTGTCTGCACCACGGATCTATTGGATTGGTCGGATTGCACGGGTTTCGGGGACGATTCGGCGGGGCGTTTTGGGGAGCGGGGCGGCGTTGGAACGTCAGGGCAAAATTGCAACGGCGTTCAGCGATTAGCGGGCGGCCGGCGAAAAACCGGCCGACCGCCCCGGGGGCCCCAGCGAAAACCGTCTCCAAAAGCTGTGCAATCCGGCAAATCCGTGGGGCAGGCTACGGGTTTTTGTTGATCAGCACCTGCGTGGCTTCCACCTCGGCGCGCTGGGTGAGGCCGCGCAGGCGGGCGCGGGCGCGGGCCGCGTCGAGCCGGGTGAGGTAGTCGCCCACGTACAGCCGGTACACGGGGGCCTTGAAGGAAAGGTAATCCGTTTCGTCGGGGTAGCGGCTGATGACGGCCCGCCGGATGGCCATGGCCTGGTCGCGCTCCAGGCCCAGGTACACCAGCAGGCGGTAGCCTTGGGCATACTTCACGTTTTGGTTGGTGACGGCCTGGTCGCGCAGGCGCTGTTCCATTTGGGCGTTCACGTGGTTGGTGGGCGGCGGCGCGGCGGCGGGCTTGGGGGCTGCCGCGGGCGCTTTGGCGGGGAGCGCGGGGGCCGGGGGCAGCGGCAGGCGGTAGGCGCGCAGGTCGTCGGTGGGCGGCGCGGGCGCGGCGGTTTTGCCGCCCGGCAAGGTGTCGGCCACGGCGGCGCGGGGGCCCCCGGGGGCGCTGCCGGCACAGGCGACCAGCAGCAGCAAAAGCGGCGCAGGCACCACGTTAAGTAGTAGGGTTTTCATCATCCGCAAGCAAAGCTAAGCTGTTGGAAGAGCCAATCCGGTCGGCCCCGGCCTCGAGCAAGGCCAGCGCAGCGGCCCGCGAGCGGATGCCCCCGGCGGCCTTGATTTTGACGCGGGCCGGCAGCACCCGGCGCATCAGGCGCACGTCGTCGAACGACGCGCCGCGGCTGGCGAAGCCGGTGGAGGTTTTCACGTAGTCGGCCCCGGCGGCGGCGCACAGGCCGCACGCCTGCTCAATCTCGGCCGCGTCGAGCAGGGCGGTTTCGATGATGACCTTCAGCAGCGCGTCGTGCACGTGGGCCAGGTCGGCCAAATCCTGGATTTCGGCCTGCACCCGCGCCAGCTGGCCCGACTTGAAGGCCGAAATGTTCAGCACCAGGTCCAACTCCTGGGCCCCGTCGGCCAGGGCCACCTCCGCCTCCCGGAATTTCACCAGAATGGTGGCGTAGCCCAACGGAAACCCGACGACCGTGCACACCGCCGCGCGGCTGCCCTCCAGCAGCTCGGCGGCCAGGGCCACGTAGCACGGCGGCACGCAGGCGCTGGCAAAGCCGTGGGCCGCGGCCTCCTGGCACAGCTGCCGGATTTGGGCCTCCGTGCAGTCGGGCCGCAGCAAGGTATGGTCGATGTGGGCGGCGAGGTTCATGCGGGCAAAGGTAGCGGGTAGCGGCGGGGCCCCCGCGCCTGGGCGGGGGCCGTGTTCGTGCCGGCGGCAGCGGGGCGGCAGGCGCAGGACGTGGGGGGTTAGCAGCCCCGCTTCAAAGACCAGGGCAAGGGCCGCACAGCGGGCGGCAAAGGGGCTGCGCCTGTTCAAAAAATCCTTGCTATCAGTCGTTTGCTGATAAGTAGGTCGGGGAAATTATTTTGCCTTATTAGCCCGACCTGTTTATTTCCCGTTCTGTATAAGTCAAGCAGTCCGTTTCCCTGCTTCAGGCAATGTGATGCTGGATTTTGCCCGGCGGCCGGGCCTGCAGGGCACAGAAACCACCGGCCTGGGCCGGTCGCTCTGCGAAACCATCGTGGAGAGGCACAACGGCACGCTTTCCGTGGCGAGCACCAAAGGAGAGAGCAGCGTTTTCACCGTCGAAATTTCGCTGGCCGACGGCGTGGGCAGCCCCCCGCCCGACGAACTGGCCAAGGTCGTGGAAATGACTTAAGACCCGCGGCGAGGGCCCCGGCAGGGCGCCGCGACCCTGTGCCGCGACCCGATGCCGCGACCCTGTGCCGCGACCCTGTGCCGCGACCCTGTGCCGGGCGGCCAAACCAACGGGAGGGTTGCCAGCAAGCGCACGCGCTTGCTGGCAACCCTCCCGTTGGTTTGGCCGCCCGGCATCGGGTCGCGGCACAGGGTCGCGGCGCCCTGCCGGGGCCCTCGCCGCGGGTCTTGAGTCATTTCCACGGACTTGGCCAGTTCGTCGGGCAGGGGGCTGCCCACGC
>JANXOE010000147.1 GCA_025353745.1 Hymenobacter sp. | reverse complement strand
CGCGGGCGGCCCGCTGCGTCAGGGGCGGGCCGGCGGCCCGGCGGGCCGGCGGGCCCCGGCCGGCCACAAGGCCCAGCCCAGCAGCCCCCAGCAAAACAGCGCCGGCACCAGCGCCGCCCAGCCCGGCGCGTAGCCGTCGGCCATGAAATCGTCGCGGGTGGGCTCGTAGCGCACGGCCAGGCGGCGGTCGCCGGCCGTGAGGCGGTCGTAGTCGGCCGCCTCAATCGCCACCTCGCG
Source organism: Hymenobacter sp. (assembly GCA_025353745.1). Taxonomy (GTDB): domain Bacteria; phylum Bacteroidota; class Bacteroidia; order Cytophagales; family Hymenobacteraceae; genus Hymenobacter. Next base: position 15,275 of record JANXOE010000147.1, on the reverse strand, counting down.
TGCCTGGCCCCCGTAGCGGAAAGTGGCGGTGTAGGTGAAGGCGTGGAGGCCGTAGCTCCGGGTGGTTGGGCGCTCTTCGTGGCGCTCGGCGCGGAGCACCGCCACGGCCAGGGGGCGGCCGTCGCGGGCCAGGGCCGCCGCGTAGCGGTAGTACTGCGCGGCGTCGTAGGTGAAAAACACGGCCCCCGCGCCCAGCACGGCGGCGCCCACCGGCCGGGCCAGGGCCGAAAAACCCCGCCACCCGGTGAGGGAAGCCAGCAGCCCGCTGCCCACAAAAAACAGGGCCCCCGCCGCGAGCACGAACAGCAGCAGCGCCAGGGTCTGCGGGGTGAAATCGGGCAGGGCCGACCAGTTGATGAGCCGCGACACGCCCGGGTGGCGGCGGGTGGGCGGGGCGGCCCGCGGGGGCCCGAACACGTCGCGCCCCGGCAGGTGCAGCAGGGCCAGGCGGTCGCCGGCCGCCAGCCAGCGGGCGGGGGCCGCGCAGCGCGCCTCGCAGGGGCGGCCCTGGTAGCGGAACCCCACGTAGACGAAGGCGCCCAGCGCGTCCCACACCTGCCGGGGGTGGCGGTCGGTGCCGGTGAGCTGCACCGTCACCGGCTCGCCCGCGGCTTCGAGCTGGGCGCGGAGGCGTTCTTCCTGGTAGAAGTGCCAGGCCGCCAGCGTGGCCCCGGCCAGCAGCGCGGCGACGACCAGCCCCATGAAAGCGGAATAGGCCCCGCGCAGCAAGCGCAGTAGTTGCGGGAACATCGGCGTGGGGAAAAGGAGGGGGGGTGCCGGGGGGCCCGGCGGGCTTGGCCGGGGCGGGCGATTACTGCACGCCTTCGTTCAGCTTGGCGTTCTGGCCCGCCAGAATGCCCCAGGACCCGTCGCGCTTGGCGAGCACCAGCGTGCGGCGGAACTCAAAAGTTTGGCCGGGGTAGCGCGTGTCGCCGCTCAGGCCGGTGCGCACGTGCATGATGGCCACGTCGGGCTTCACAAACGTCAGGTCTTCGATGGCCCGGGTGTAATAATGCGACGCTTTGAAGTACGTGCCGTGCACGGCCGCGTAGTGCGCCTGAATGGCGGGCCGGCCCCTTGAGTACGCCCCGAACCAATTGACCCAGGTCGCGTCGGGGCAGTACAGGGCGGCGAGGCCCGGCGCGTCGTGGCGGTTCCAGGCGTTTTCGTAGTCCGCGACGAGCGCGGCCAGCGCCTCTTTGTCCGGGGCCTGGGCGGCCGCGGGGGCGGCGGCTTGCTGCGCCGCCGCCGGCCGGCACAGCAGCCCGGCGAAAGCCAGGGCCAGCGGGAAAGCAGTCAAAAGCTTGTTCATAAGAAAGGCCGCTGCTGGTTGGTGAGGGCAACGCCCCGGCCCCGGGCGCTGGGCCGTGAAGCGATGATTACAAAAATAACGTTTATGGATACGTAAAAACTACCGGCTGGGGCCCCGGCCCAGGGGCCAGCTTTGCGTTCGGGGCGGCGCGCCGCATCTTTGCGGCCCCGCCACCGAAACTGCCTTTATCCTTTATGTTGATTCCCGTCGTCAACCGCTCGCGCCACCCGCTGCCCGAATACCAAACCCCCCACGCCGCCGGCCTCGACCTGCGCGCCCACCTGCCCGACGCCCCCGTGACGCTGGGCCCCCTGGAGCGGGCCCTGATTCCGACGGGGCTGGCGGTGGCCATTCCGGTGGGGTTCGAAGGGCAGGTGCGGCCCCGCAGCGGCCTGGCCCTGCGCCACGGCATCGCCCTGGTGAACAGCCCCGGCACCGTCGACGCCGACTACCGGGGCGAAATCGGCGTGCTGCTGGTGAACCTCTCCAACGTGCCGTTCGAGGTGCGCGACGGCGAGCGGGTGGCCCAGCTCGTGGTGGCCCGCCACGAAACCATCGCCTGGCAGCCCGCCGAAACCCTGAGCGAAACCCAGCGCGGGGCCGGCGGCTACGGCAGCACGGGGGCCGGGTAGGAGCGGGGCGGCCGGCTCGCCCGCTAATCGTTGCCGTCGTGGCCGCGGCGGGGCCAACGCTTCGCCCCAAGTACCCGGGCGATTACCGGGCGGCCGGCGAAAAGCCGGCCGCCCGGCCCTTGTTCCGCCTATCTTTCCCCGAATGAATTTCGTCACCCTGTCCGACATCGAGCAAGCCCGCGCGCGGCTGCGCGGCCTGGTGCGGCACACGCCGCTGCTGCCGCTGGCCGTGCCCGAGCTGCCCGGCGAGGCCGTGTACCTGAAGGCCGAAAGCCTGCAGCCCATCGGCTCGTTCAAGATCCGGGGGGCCACCAACCGCCTCCTGGCCCTGACGGCGGCCGAGCGGGCGCAGGGCGTCATCGCCTATTCGAGCGGCAACCACGCCCAGGGCGTGGCCTACGCGGCCCGGGCGCTGGGCCTGTCGGCCCTCATCGTGATGCCCACCAACGCCCCCGCCGTGAAGGTGGCCGCCACCCGGGCCCTGGGGGCCGAAGTGGTGCTCTTCGACCCCGCCCACGAGCGGCGCGAAGACGTGGCCGCCCGCCTCCAGGCCCAGCGGCCCCGGGTGCTGGTGCCGCCCTTCGACGACCCCTACGTGATTGCCGGGCAGGGCACGGCGGGCCTGGAAATTTTCGACGACCTGCCCGCAGTGGAGCTGGTGCTGGCCCCCGTGGGCGGCGGCGGCCTGGTCAGCGGCCTGGCCGTGGCCCTCAAGGCCCTCAAGCCCGGCATCAAAATCATTGGCGTGGAGCCCGAGCTGGCCGCCGACGCCCAGGCCTCGCTGCGGGCCGGCCACGTGGTGGAGTGGCCCGCCGCCGACACCAACCGCACCCTGGCCGACGGCGTGCGCACGCTCCGCCTCAGCGAGCTTACCTTTCAGCACTTGCGCACGTATGCCGACGGCATCGTGGCCGTGAGCGAAGCCGACCTGCGCCAAGCCGCCCGCCGCCTCCTCACCGAGGCGCGGCTGGTGGTGGAGCCCACGGCGGCCCTGCCGCTGGCCGCGCTGCTGCGCCACCGGGCCGCGCTGCCGCCCAGCCGCCACACGGTGCTGCTGCTGAGCGGCGGCAACGTGGACCCCGCCACGCTGGCCGCGCTGCTGGCCGATGGCTAGCGCCGCCGCATCTTTGCTTTGTCAGTTGCGCTCTGCGCAGCTTCATATTCTACCTTTATCCCAACTTCACATACCCTTTCACCATGAAAATAATTGTTCCGATGGCCGGCATGGGCAAGCGCATGCGCCCCCACACGCTCACCGTTCCCAAGCCCCTGGTGCCCATTGCCGGCAAGCCCATCGTGCAGCGCCTCGTGGAGGACATTGCCAAGGTGTGCGGCGAACCGGTGGACGAGGTGGCTTTCATCATCGGGCGCTTCGGGGCAGCGGTGGAAAAGCAGCTCGCCGGCATCGCCGAATCGGTGGGGGCCCGGGCCACCATCGTGTACCAGGACGAGCCGCTGGGCACGGCCCACGCCATTCTCTGCGCCAAAAATTCGCTCACGGGGCCCCTGGTGGTGGCCTTCGCCGACACGCTGTTCAAGGCCGATTTCACGCTCGACTCCACCGTAGCCGGCACCATTTGGGTGCAGCAGGTGGAAGACCCGCGCCCCTTCGGCGTGGTGAAATTGAACGAGCAGGGCCAAATCACCGACTTCGTGGAGAAGCCCCAGGAGTTCGTCTCGGACCTGGCCATCATCGGCATCTACTACTTCCAGGACGGCGAGTACCTGCGCCGCGAGCTGCAGTACCTGCTCGACCACGACATCAAGGACAAGGGCGAGTACCAGCTCACCAACGCCCTCGAAAACATGAAAAACCAGGGCACCACCTTCGTGCCCGGCAAGGTGACGGAATGGCTCGACTGCGGCAACAAAGACGCCACGGTGTTCACCAACCAGCGCTACCTGGAGTATTTGAAGGAGCGCGGCGAGAACCTCGTGGCCGCCTCGGCCATCATCACCAACTCGGTGCTGATCGAGCCGGTGTATGTGGGCGAAAACGCCGTCATCACCAACTCCGTGGTGGGGCCCCACGTGAGCCTGGGCGACCACGCCAACGTGCGCGACTCGCGCCTGAGCAACTCCATCGTCCAAACCTCGGCCTCGCTGCTGAACACGGTCATCACCAACTCGATGGTGGGCAACTTCGCCACCGTGGCCGGCACCCCCGACGACCTGAGCCTCGGCGACTACAACCAGCTGCGCGTGTGAGGGCGAGCAACGAACAGTGAGCTTTAGGCAACAAGGCCGTCCTGCTGAACGCAGTGAAGCATTTTTTTCGCTTCGTTGCTACGATTGGAATGCTTATGCGGGAGAGATGCTTCACTGCGTTCAGCAGAACGGCCTTGTTGCTCATTGTTCACTGTTAACGGCTCACGGCGTCGCGGGCGTTTATTCGCCGTAATTTTGAGGCCGGCCGTGGGGCCGGGTTGTTACTCTTTGGTCATGCGCGCTGCCCTGGTTGGTTTGATTTCGTTGCTGCTGCCGGCCTGGGCCGCGCAGGCCCAGTCGCGGGCCGATTCGGTGGCGCGCCCCTCGCGCAGCCACTCATCGCTGAGCCGGCAGGAGCGGCGCACCATCGCCAAAGAGCAGCGCGAGGCCAACCGGGCCCTGGCCAGCGCCCGGACCCGCCAGCAGGCGGGCCCGCCGCTGTCGGAGCGCGACCGGGAGGTGAGCGAGGCGCTGTTCGTCGACGGCGTGAAGTACGTGCTGCTCGAAGACTATCCCAAGGCCCTCGACCGCCTGGGCAAGGCCTACGCCTTCAGCCCCGGCAACGCGGCCCTCAACTACAAGATTGCCGAAGCCAGCCTGCTCAGCGGCAACCTGCGCGATGCCGCCGGCTACGCCGCCGCCGCCGTGCGCCTCGACGCCAAAAACCCCTACTACTACCTGCTGCTGGCCCAGGCCCAGGCCACCCAGAAGCAGTACGACGCCGCCACCCGCACCTACGCCGCCCTGGTGAAAGAAGTGCCCAACTCGGGGGCCTACCTTTTCAACCTGGCCGACCTGTACCTGGCCCAGGGCAAGCTGCCCGAAGCCCTGGCCACCCTGGGCCAGGCCGAGGCGCAGTTCGGGGCCAGCGACGAGGTGGCGTTCAAGCGGCAGCAGATTTACCTCAAGCAGAACAAGCTGGACCTGGCCCTGGCCGAAGGCGAAAAGCTGATGGCCGCCAACCCCGGCCAGCCCCGCTACGTGCTGGCCCAGGCCGAGATGTACGCCGCCAACAACCGCCTGCCCGACGCCGTCCGCCTCGGGCAGGAAGCCCTCAAGCTCGACCCCGGCAGCGCCCCGGCCCACCTGTTGCTGGCCGACGCCTACCGCCAGCAGAAGCAGGCCGACGCTTCGCAGAAAGAGCTGCGGCTGGCTTTCGAATCGCCCGAGCTCGACATCGACAACGCGGTGCGCATCCTGGCCAACTACCTCAAGCAGCTGCCCAACCCCGCCCTCAACCAGCTCGCCCTGGACTTGGCCGCCGCCACCGTGCGCACCCACCCCAAGGAAGCCAAGGCCTACGCCGTGGCCGGCGACGTGCAAACCCTGACCGAGCACAAGCGCAACGCCCGCGATTCCTACCTGAAATCGCTGCGCTACGACAATTCGCACTTTCGGGTGTGGCAGCAGGTGGCGCAGCTCGACGCCGAACTGGGCCAGACCGATTCGCTTTTGGTGCATTCGGACAGGGCCCTGGAGCTGTTTCCCAACCAGGCGTCGCTGTGGTTTTTCAACGGCGTGGGGCTGTTGCTGAAAAAGCAGCCGCAGCGCGCCGCCGCCGCCCTGGAGCACGGCCGCAAGCTGGCCGCCGACACCCCGGAGCTGCTCGCCGCCTTCGACGCGCAGCTCGGCGATGCCTACCACGCGCTCAAAGACTACGAAAAATCGGACGCTGCCTACGACGCCGCCCTGGCCGCCGACCCCAACAACTGGCTGGTGCTGAACAACTACAGCTACTATTTATCGCTGCGCGGCCAGAAGCTCGACAAAGCCAAAACCATGGCCGCCCGGGTGGTGAAGCAGTTTCCAGCCCGCGACACTTACCTCGACACCTACGCCTGGGTGCTGTACAAAATGAAAGACTACGCCGGGGCCCGCACGGCCCTGGAAACGGCCCTGAAAACCACAAAGGATGCCTCCGTCCTCGAGCACTACGGCGACGTGCTCTACCAGCTTGGCGACAAAGAAAAGGCCCTGGCGGCCTGGCAGCGGGCCCGCAAATCGGGCCCCGGGGCGTCCGAATTTCTCGACCGCAAAATCCGCGACCACAAACTCTATGAATAAATCCGTTCTGCTGCTGGCCCTGGGGCTGGGGGCCGGCGCGTGCCACCGCGCCGTGCCCACCACCAAAGGCACGGCCCCCAGCGTGACCACCGCCGTGCGCAAGGGCCCCGAGGCCGCCGTGAAAGCCGTCGATTTCGACTCGCCCTTCCTCACGGCCAAAGGCAAGGTGCAGGCCACCCTCAAAGGCAACCAGCAGTCGGCCACGATCAACGTGCGGATGCGGCGCGACAGCGCCATCTGGCTCTCGGCCGGGCTGCTGGGCATCGAGGGTGTGCGGGCCCTGCTCACGCCCGACTCGGTGCGGGTCATCAACCGCTTGGAAAAAACCTACTTCGCCGGCGGCTACGACTACCTCACCAAGCTGCTGAACGTGCCGGTGAGCTTCGCGCAGGCCCAGGCCCTGCTGCTGGGCAACTACCAGGCGGCCCCCGCCGGGGCGGCGCTCACCCTCGGCACGGCCCCCGGCGGCGGCCAGCGCGTGGCGTACCCGCTCAACGGCGTGCTCGTGGAGCAGCTGGTGCAGGCCGCCACCGGCCGGGTGGAAAAGCTGACGCTGACCGAAACCGGCACCGACCGCGCTCTGACCACGGACTACGCCGACTTCCAGGCCGTGGACGGGGCCCGGGTGCCGTTTGCCCACGGCATTTCGGTCGACGCCCGGCAAGGCAGCGTCAGCACCAAAGCCACCCTCAAATACAGCAAGGTGAGCGCCGGCCGCGCCGAGCTGAGCTTTCCGTTTGACCGGCCGAAGGGCTACACGCGGGTGACCGGCAAAAAATAAGGACCAGGTGAGCGGCACAGCGCAGGCACAAAATCGGGAACACCAGCGGCGCGGCCGGCCCCACCCGGGCTGGCTGGCGTGGCTGCTGGTGCTGGGCCTGGTCTGGGGGCCCTCGGCCGGGGCCCCGGCCCAAAAGCATCCGCGCCGCAAAAAAGCCGCCGCGGCCAAAAGCCGGCGGGCCCCGGCCACCCACCAAAAAACGCACCGCGCGGGCCCCGCCGCCAAAAGCAAGGCCCAGCTCGAGCGCGAGCGCCTGGCCAACCTGCGGGCCATTCAGGAAAAAAGCCGGGCCCTGGACCAAACCCAGGCCAAGAAAAAGGTGTCGCTCGGCGAGCTGAGCGCCATTAAGGAAAAGCTGGTGGTGAAGCAGGGCGTCATCCAGAACATTTCCACCCAGCTGCACGGCCTCGACACCAACGTGCACCAAACCGCCCAGCAGGTGCTGCAAACCCAGCACACGCTGGCCGAGCTGAAGGAAGAATACGCGCGGCTGCTGTACACGGCTTCCAAAACGGCCAGCGGCTTCAACCAGCTCATGTTTTTATTTGCCGCCGATTCCTTCAACCAGTTCGTGCGGCGGCTGCGCTACGTGCGCCAGTACACCGATGAGCGGCAGCAGCAGGCGGCGCGCATCATGGGCGCGCAGGTGCGGCTGCACGCGCAGCTCACGGGCCTCACGCAGCAGCAGCGGCGCAAGGGGGCCCTGCTCAGCGCCCAGCTTTCGGAAAATAAAAGCCTGCTTACCCTCAAAACCCAGCACGACGAAGTGGTGCAGCAGCTGGGCCAGCAGGAGCAGGGCCTGCGCCAGGAGCTGGCCGACCGCCAGCAGGCCGTCGAGCGCCTCGACCGCCTGATTGCCGAGCGCGTGCGCGAAGAAATTGCCCGCGCCGCCCGGGCCGCCCGCCTCGCCGCCCGCCGCGAAGCCTTGGCCGCGGCGGCCCGCGCCCGCGGCGGGCGCCGCCGCGCCACCCGCACCTCCCGCGCCGACCCCGGCGACGAAGCCACCGCCGCGCCCGACGCCGACGCCCCCGAAACGGCCGCCGAAACCGCCGCCGACCGCCGCGCCAGCCGCGTGGCCCTCACCCCGGAAACGGCCCTGGTGTCGTCCAACTTTTCCGGCAACAAGGGGCGGCTGCCCTGGCCGGTGGGGCGCGGCTTCATCAGCCAGCGGTTTGGGCGGCACCCGCACCCGGTGCTGCGCCACGTGATGGTGGAAAACCGGGGCATCGACATCCAGACCGACGCCGGCGAGCCGGTGCGGGCGTGTTTTGATGGCAAAGTGCTCACCATCACCAGCATCGCGGGCATGAACACCATCGTCATGATCCAGCACGGCGACTACTTCACCGTGTACGCCAAGCTGCGCTCGGTGAGCGTGAGCGACGGCCAGCGCGTGAGCGCCCGCGAGGTCATCGGCACGGTGGCCCCCGGCACCGACGGCACTGCCGAGCTGCAGTTCCAGGTGTGGCACAACTCGGCCAACCTCAACCCCGAGGCTTGGCTGGGCCGGCGCTAGCGCAAAAAAAACACCGGGCAAAGCACGGTGTCTTTCCAAGCTATGAAAACAAACTTAGCCCCGGTTGCCAACCCCAAGCTGGGCTTGCGCCCGTTGCAATGCGGTTGGTAGCCATTGGCTTCGACAAAAGTGTAGCGGGGCGCACCGGTGTGGGTCGGCAATTCGTTCAACTGCTGCATTTTCTCGGTGAAACCCTACTGCAGGCGGCCGATGGCTACAATACCTGGAGCCGGGCCAGCAGCGCCGCTTTGTAAGAGCTGCCGATGGGCACGGCCGTGGCTGGGCGGCTGGCCCCCCCGTCGCGGCCGGTGTCGAGCAGCACCGTGTCGCCATCGAGGGCCAGCAGGCGGTCGAGGCGGATGATGTACTTGCGGTGGACGCGGGCAAAATCGGCGGTGGGCAGGCGGGCCTGCATGTCTTTCATGGTGCCGTACACCGTGAGGCGCTCGCGCACGGTGTACAGGTTCACGTAGTCGCCCAGGGCCTCGAAGTGTGTCACGTCGGCGGGGGACACCCGCAGCAGGCGGGTGTCTTGCTTCACGAACAGCTCGGGCCGCTGGTGGGGCCGGGTCGTGGGGGCCCCCCGCAGCGCGGCGGCCAGTTGCTGCCGTGCTTCCAGGGCCTGCGCCAGGTGGTCGGCCACGCGCCGGGCCAGGCAGGCCAGGGCCTCGCGCTGGGCGGCGCTGGGGGCCGGGTGCGGGGCGGGGGCAAACACGCACAGGGCCCCCAGCGGGTCGCCGTCGGGGCCGCGCAGGGCCACCCCGGCATAAAAGTGCGGCTGGGCCGGGCCGGGCTCTTCGCCGCTGCTCACCACCACGGCTTCGGCCTGCATCACGGCCCCGCAATAGCCGAGCAGCACGGCCAGGGCCCCGGGCGCGAGCCCGCGCTGGGCTTTGAGCACCGGCCCGCCGGGCCCGGCCAGGGCCACAAAGGCTTGCGGAGCGCCGCACACCACGGCGGCCAGGTGCACCAGGTCGGTGAAAAGCTGGGACGGCGCGGCCGCCAGTAATTCGTGAGCGACAGCAGCCGGCGGCACCAGTTCCTGGGCAAAAAGGACGGGCATAGAACTAAACGGGGTCGGCGGAGATTTTAAATAAAAAACAAACAACGCCGCTAAACCGGAGCCGTGCTTTGGTAATCCGACCAAAGGGCCCCGACGCCCGGCGAACCCGCCACCTGACCCCACCAAATTATCAGGGGCCGCGCCGCACAAGCGCGGGCCATATGGTACCTTTGCCATCCAGTCGGGCCCGGGCTCCGTATAGCCTTTTTTCAACCCTCTACCGGGCCAAGCGGCCCCACTACTATGCTTGCTTCCTTGTTTCTGATGGGCATTCCCAACGGCGGCGAACTGCTGCTGATTGTTTTCGTCGTAGTCCTCCTGTTCGGGGCCAAGCGCATTCCGGAGCTGTTCAAGGGCCTGGGCTCGGGTGTGCGTGAGTTCAAAGACGCCACCAAGGAAACCCCGCCCGCCTACCGCGACCCCGTGCCGTACCCGCAGGACAACAACCCCCAGGGCTACCCGCAAGGCTACCAGCAGCCCTACCCCCAGCAGGGCCATCCGCAGCAAGGTGGATACCCGCAGCAAGGTTACCCGCAGCAAGGCTACCCGCAACAAAACGGTTACCCGCAGCAGGGCGGCTACCCGCCCCAGCAGCCGCAATACCCGCAGCCCGGCCAGCCCGGCTACCCGCAGCCCGCGCCGCCGGCTTATAACCCCAACGACCCCAACCAGCAGCTGGGTTAGGGAGCAGCGCCAGGATTTATCCAACAGCTAAATCGTAATAGAAACCATGCAACATTCCTTGTTTTTGTTTTTGGGCGACATCGGCGGCTCCGAGCTGATCCTGATCATGGTCGTCATCCTCGTATTTTTCGGGGCCAATAAAATTCCCGAGCTGGCCCGGGGCCTGGGCAAGGGCATCCGCGAGTTCAAGGACGCCAGCAGCGAAATCCGCAACGAGTTTGAGCGCGCCGGCCAGCAGCCCCAACAGCCTTACAACCCGAACCCGGGCTACAACCCTAATTACCCGCCGCAGGCCCCCTACGGCACCCAGCCGCCATACCCCGCCGCCCCGGTGCCTCAGCCTTATGACGCGGCATCGTCGCCCTTGCCGGTCGCCGATGCCCCCGCCGTGGCCCCCCCGGCCGAGCAGCCTTACGCGGCCCCCGTGCTGCCCCCCAATCTGGCCCCCGAAGGCACCCAGCCCCGGCAGCCCAGCGTTTGATTACCTTACTAATTTGCGAGTAATTTGAAGCGTTTCACTTCTCTTTCGGCAGTTCAGCGCGAGCTGACGGCGGGCACCTTGTCCTGCCGTCAGCTCGTTGACTATTACCTCGATAACATCGAGCGTCAGCGGCACCTCAACGCGTTTCTGGAGGTGTGGGCCGACGAAGCCCGCGCCCAGGCCGAAGCCGTGGACGCCAAGCTCGCCGCCGGCACCGCCGGGGCCCTCGCCGGCATGGTGGTGGGCCTGAAAGACGTGCTGGCCTACGCCGGCCACTCGCTGCAAAGCAGCAGCCGGATGCTGGATGGCTTCAAGTCGCTCTTCACCGGTACGGCCGTGCAGCGTTTGCTCGACGCCGACGCCATTCTCATCGGGCGGCAAAACTGCGACGAGTTTGCCATGGGCGGCTCCAACGAAACCTCGTACTTCGGACCGGCCCGCAACGCCGCCGATCCCAGCCGGGTGCCCGGCGGCTCGTCGGGCGGCTCGGCCGTGGCCGTGCAGGCCGACATGTGCCTGGCCTCGGTGGGCTCCGACACGGGCGGCTCGGTGCGCCAGCCGGCTGCTTTTTGTGGCGTTATCGGCCTGAAGCCCACGTATTCGCGCATTTCGCGCTACGGGCTGGTCGCCTTTGCCTCGTCGTTTGACCAAATCGGGCCCATCACCAATTCGGTGGAGGACGCGGCGCGCCTGCTCGAAGTGATGGCCGGCCCCGACGGCATGGACAGCACCGCCAGCCAGCGCCCTGTGCCGCCCTACAGCCAGCTGCTGGCCCCGGCCGGCCAGTACCGCATCGGCTACATTGCCGACGCCATCGACAACGATGGCCTGAACCCCGAAATCAAAGCCGCCCTCGAAGGCCAGCTCGCGCACTTGCGCGGCCAGGGCCACGTGGTGGAGCCCGTCGATTTTCATTACCTCGACGTGATGATTCCAACTTACTACATCCTCACGACGGCCGAAGCCAGCTCCAACCTGAGCCGCTTCGACGGCGTGAAGTACGGCTACCGGGCCCCCGACGTGACGGATCTGGAGTCGCTTTACAAAAAAAGCCGCGCCCAGGGCTTTGGGGCCGAGGTGCAGCGGCGCATCCTGCTCGGCACCTTTGTGCTGAGCGCCAACTACTACGACGCCTACTACACCAAGGCCCAGCGGGTGCGCCGGCTCATTAAGGACAAAACCGACGAGCTGCTGCGCCGGTACGATTTTTTGGTGTTGCCCACCACGCCCACCACGGCCTTCCGGATCGGGGAGAAGCAGGACCCGGTGAGCATGTACCTGGCCGATATCTTCACGGTGCAGGCCTCGCTGGCGGGCGTGCCGGCCATTTCGGTGCCGATGGGCAACGACGCTGCCGGCCTGCCCATGGGCTTGCAGGTGATGGCCGGGGCCTTCCGCGAAGCCGAGCTACTGGCCTTCGCCTCCGAGCTGGTGCCGGCCGAAGCTGAGGCGTAACCTCGGACGATATTTCGCGTAGAGGAACGGGTTGTGGCCGGTAGATTAATACTTTGTGAAATCCGGCTGAAGTGATACTTTAGGAAAAACGCTGGTGAATACGGTGTTTTTTTCTACCTTCGGACTTATGAAGCAAGGACGTACCCCGGCGCCCCGGCCCGGCCGCCTGTGGCGGCAGCTCGCCGTGCTGCTGCCTTTGGCCGCTCCGGTGGCCGCCCGGGCCCAGCATTTGCCGCCCCCAGCCGCCGATACCTCGCAAGTGCCGATGCTGCTGTTGCCGCCCGATTCGCTGGCCGCCGCGCCGGCCCCCGTCGATTCGGTGCGGCTGGCGTGGCTGCACACCCCGCCCACGGTGCGCGAGCTGGTGGGCGACCGGATGAGCTGCCTCGAAACCGACGCGCCGCACCAGTTCAACAACGCGGTGATGGCCTACATCAACCTGTTCACGGTGCGCAAGCGCGACTACACGCAGCGCGTGCTGGAGCGCGAAAACCTGTACTTCCCGCTTTTTGAGAAGTACCTGGCCCAGTACAACCTGCCCACCGACCTCAAGTACCTGGCCGTGGTGGAGTCGTCGCTGATTCCGACGGCCAAATCGCCGGTGGGGGCCACCGGCCTTTGGCAGTTCATGGGCCCCACGGCCGGCGACCTGCGCCTGCGCCGCGACGAGTGGGTGGACGAGCGCATGGCCCCCGAAAAGGCTACTGAGGCGGCCTGCAAGCACTTGCGCTACCTCTACGGCGTGTTCCACGACTGGGAATTGGTGCTGGCTGCCTACAACTGGGGCGCGGGCAGCATGCAGCGCGTGATGCGCCGCACGGGCAAAAAAACGTTCTGGGACCTGTACCCGTACCTGCCGGCCGAAACGCGCAACTACGTGCCCACCTTCACCGCCGTGATGTACAGCATGAAGTACGCCCGGCAGCACGGCCTGCACTCTGACAAGCTGGCTTACCAGTGCGCCGAGCCGCTCGACACGCTGGGCCTGCGCGGTCAGGCGTTCGACCTGCACCGCCTGAGCCGCGCCTGCGGCTACGCTGACTCGACCTACCTCGCCCGCTTCAACCCCGAGCTGTTCCGGGCCGGACTACCTGCTGGCTACCGGCCCTACGTGGTGCGCTACCCGGCCGCGGCCCGCGCCGCTTTTGGCGAAGCCGACCGGGCTACACTGCTGGCGTTTTGCCAGCCGCCGACGGCCCTGCCCCAGCCGCTGCCCCCGCTGCCGCCCCGCCTCGACGGCGTGGAGCCCTGGGGCCCTGCCGCGCCGCTGGCCGCCGCGGAAACCGATGACGCGGCCACTGCGCCGCGCGTCCGCCGCCTGCATCATAAGGTGCGCCGGGGCGAAACCGTCGCCGGCCTGGCCGAGCGGTTCAATGTGAGCCCGGCCCAGCTGCGCCGCTGGAACGATTTGGCCAAACGGCAGGCCCTGCGGCCCGGCCGTATGCTGGTGGTGCTGGTGCCGCTGCCCGCCGCGCCCGCCCGCGCGGTGGTGGCCGTAGTCGCGCCGCCACCGGTGCCGCGCCCGGCCAAGGCGCTGCCGTCGGCCGAAGAAATGGCTGCCCGCCAGGCCCTGGCCGCAGCTAATGCCCAGGAAGTGGCCCGCGTGGCCGCCGTAGCCGCGCAGGAGCAGCAGCAAGCGGCCCACCTGGCGCACCTGCGCCAGCGCCAGGAAGCTGCCCAGCGCGCCCAGGCCCGGATTGCCGCCGTGCAGGCCGCTGCCCTTGCCAAAACCACGGCGGCCTTCGCCGTGCGCAAGCAGGCCGAAATCGAGGCCGCGGCGGTGGCCGTTGCGCCGGCCGAGACAGTAGATACTGAAACCGTCAGCGACGAAACGGACGCTGCTCCCGCTGCCCTGGCGGCGGCCCCAACCGCCAAAGTGCGCAGGGCCCCGACCGAAACATCCGCCCGCGCCGTGGCCCCGCCGGCCGAAACGGAGCCATCGGTCCGCGCCGTTTACGTGGTGCGCCGGGGCGACAACCTGACCAAGCTGGCCGAAGCCCGCGGCGTGAGCGTGGCCCAGCTGGTGGCCTGGAACCACCTCGACAGCGAAACCGTGGAAACGGGCCAGCGCCTGCGCTTCGGCCCCCCGGCCGGGCGCGAAACGGCTTCGGCCAGCCGCCTCGAAGCGGGCCGCAAAACGCACCTGGTGCAGCCCGGCGACACACTTTTCAACCTCTCGCGGCGATTTGGGCTGAGCGTGGCGGCCCTGCGCCGGCTCAACCACCTGGCGTCGGACGACGTGAAGCTGGGCCAGCGCCTGCTGGTGCAGAACTAAGCGACTGCTCAAGTTAATTTTTTCGCTGCGCCCGCTTGAGGTAGAGACGCGACCCGTCGTGTCTCGGGTTTGAACTGCCACCGTTCAACGATTGAGACGCGAAGGGTCGCGTCTCTACCTCAAGCGGACAACTTAAACACCTTCCGAGGGCCCGGAGCCGGTGCGGTATGCCGTTGGCCCTATGAACCTTCCTAGCCGCGCCGGCGAAGGAGGGCCCCCGCCGTTATGCCGGCCCCCAAAACAGCGGCCAGCCAATACCACCGCCCCGCCCCATGCGACCTATGGCGCTGTGAAGATGCTGGATCGCACGGGTCATTTTTAAGCGAAGTAGTCCTGGGGTAATTCGGGTTGTGCACTACACCAACTGTCACGGCTGCGAAGCCAGTATTCGTGGTGACACTGGCTATTGTTAGCGGTATTGGTCCTGGAATACCATCCGCATCATGAATGTATGAAATAATATTTTGAGGCTCTATTACTGAAGTGACGCCTTGGGTGGGTTGAGCCCCGTACCAATTTTCAACTTTATATGGTTTATCTAGGTTTTGAAATCTAGTTGTTTTTCGTCTGGTTAAATCATGTTCGAGCTTGATCAAGTGCAATTCGTAGCCGTGTTCTTGCTGATGAAAGACGACCGTGGGCGGGCATTGCGAATAATTGGGTTCTCCGATCGTTCGGGTGTGAAATTCTATGATGTTGTCCCACTCGTCTGCCGCTGCAGAAATTTTTACGATACGACTCTTTTGCTGGGGGGCCATGAGTGCGAAAATTAGGAAGTGGAACAAGACAAGATAAATATAATAA
>JANXOE010000120.1 GCA_025353745.1 Hymenobacter sp. | reverse complement strand
TCTTTGTCAGCCCCAAATTTCTCTTTGGTGAACTCCACGCTCTGGGCGTGGGCCGCGGCGGCCGACAAGCCGCTCAGCAGTAGTACGAACCGGGCAGAAGCGCGTAGCATATATCAGTTATCAGAAGGTGATTATCAGAATACTTAGGCCCTCGTGCCCATCCAACGCCGCGAAGGAAGCTTCTTTGCCGTGGCGGTAATCGGCCAACGGTGAGCAATAGAGAGGCTTCACTGCGTGGACGCCAAGTGCGCACGGCCGTTTTTTGCTCGAATGGATGCGCCGGAGAGGACCCCGGCGCTATTTCGCAGCCGGGGCTTCGGCGGCATCGCCCGCGCAGCCGGCGGCGGCGGCGTAGTCGTTGCCCTGGGGCAGGCCCAGCGCGGCGGCCTGGCGCCAGTCCTGGCAGGCCTCGTCGGCCTGGCGCAGCATCTCGCGGGCGTGGCCGCGGTTGAGGTAGGCCTCGGCGTATTTGGGGTTGAGGCGCAGGGCCTCGGTGGCGTCGGCGTTGGCTTTGTCGTACTGCTCCAGCTTCAGCTCGGCGGCGGCGCGGTTGTTCCAGGCGTAGGCGTACTTGGCGTCGAGGGCCACGGCGCGGTCGAAGTCGGCTACGGCCCCGGCGTAATCCTTGTTTTCGAAGCGGGCGTTGCCGCGGTTGCTGAAGGCCAGGGCGTTGTCGGTTTTCTGGGCCAGGTAGGCGTCGTAGTCGCGCAGCGCCTCGGGCAGCTGGTTGGTGCGGCGCTCGGCGGCGGCGCGGTTGAGCAGCGCCGGCAGCAGCGTGGGCTGCAAGGCCAGGGCCTTGGAGTAGTCCTGCACGGCGGCCGCCCAGTTGGCCAGCTGCAGGTTGGCGCTGGCGCGGTCGTGGTAGGCGTAGGCGTAGCTGGGATCGGCCTTCACGGCCGCGTCGAAGTCGTCGCGGGCGGCCTGGTACTCGCTTTGCTCGAAGCGCAGCACGCCGCGGTTGTACCAGGCCGGGGCGTAGCCGGGGTTGGCCTTGAGGGCCGCGCCGTAGTCGGCCACGGCCTCGGGGCCCTGGCCGGCGGCTTCGTGCGCCTGGGCCCGGCCGAAGTAGTGGGCGTAGGCCCCGGGCTCCAGCTTCAGGGCCTGGTCGTAGTCGGCCACGGCGGCGGGGTAGTTTTTCAGGGCCAGGCGGGTGGCGGCGCGGTTGGCGTAGGCGGGCGCAAAATCGGGCTTGGCGGCCACGGCCTGGTTGAAGCTGGCCAGCGCGGCCGGGTAGTTTTGGGCCGTGAAGCTGGCCAGGCCGGCGTTGTAGGCCTTTTCGGCTACTTGGCGGCCGGGCAGCGTCCGGGCCCGCACGCTGTCGACCTGGGCCCGGGCCGGGGCGGCGCCCAGCAGCGCGGCCGCGCAGAGGCCCCAAACGAGGATGTTCATGTTTCGCGGCATAAAAGCAGGAGGTAGGGTAGAACAGGCTGCTATCGGTGCCGCGAAGGTAGCGCACTTTTATTAATTGTACATTTTAAATAATTATTGGCTTTTTATAAGATTTTTATTGGCATTTAACTGATGTTGGCTCAATGCTTTGCGCGCGCCGGCATTGGCTCCGGCTCTCGTTTGCAGCATCGGCGGAAGCCAGCGAGCACAGAATGTGTGCTTTGGGCCGGGCCGGCAGCAGGCCGGGGCGGGGCCGAGGGGGCGGACGCGAAGGCCGCCCGCTCAACCCAACCGTGCCGAAAAACCGCGCCGGGCCGGGCCCGCGAACGGCTAGTTGGGAAAAGTGAGAATTTTTTATCTCTCCCCGTAATTGCGCCGCCCGGCCTTTGGCTCTTTCTGCCCGAACCTGCTTTTGTTGCTTTATGGCCCTGCCGCCCCCTTCCGAAATCTTGTCGTTCACGAACGCGGCCGGCCGGATTTATTACCATTCGGTGGGCTACGTGCGTTTGGCCTGGGGGCCGGGGCGCGTGCCGCTCGACGCGGTGCAGGCATACTACGAGAAAGCGCTGGCCGTGCTGGCGACCACCGGGGCCCGCAAGCTGGTTTCCGAGCACGGGCCCCGGGCCCCGTTGCTGCCAGCAGCTCAGCAGTGGCTCACCCAATCCTGGATTCCGCGGGCCATGGCCCAGGCCCGTACCCGCCACTGCGCCGTTGTGGAGGGCACCGACCCGGTGCACCGCCTCTCCGTGGAAACCGTGGCTGCGGTCGCGCCCACGGAATTTATTTTCAAACGTTTCGCCACCCTCGCCGAAGCCGAGGCTTGGATGACCGGCCTCAGGCTTTAAGCCGTGCCGGGCGTTGAAGGTTGAATTGGGGTTGTAGCTTTAAAGTCCCTGTTTAGCCGGCGGCTTCCTAGACCTCCTTGTGCGCCAGGGCCTTCTGCCGGCCCAGGCGGCCCGGGCGGGCGGTGGCTTCCTCGTCGCCGAGGAGCAGGCCCCAGGGCTTGAGCGAGTCGATGCGGTCGCAAATAATTTTGAGAATAGCGATAACCGGCAGGGCCAGGAACATGCCCGCCACCCCGCCGATGGCGTTGCCCACCAGCACGCCCACGATGGCCACCAGCGCGTTCACCTTGATCTTGGAAGCGACGATGCGCGGAATTAAATAGTGGTTATCAATGAATTGGATGAGCATGTACACCGCCACCACGGCCGCAGGGTAGCCGTAGCCGTCCTTCGTGACGAAGGCCATGAGCACCGGCAAGAGAATGGCCGCCAGCCCGCCCACGTAGGGAATGAAGTTGAGCAGGGCCCCCAGCACCCCCAGCAGCAGGGCGTAGGGAATGCCCAGCGCCAGCAGCCCTGCCACGTTGAGCACGGCCACGATGCTGCCCTCGATGAGCAAGCCCACCATGTAGCTTTGGATGGCGGCCTTGCTCTGGTGCAGCACCTCGGCCACGCCGGTGTCGGTGCGCCGGCCCGAAAACACCTGGGTGAGGAAGTCGACCAGCCGCCGCTGGTAGAGAAACAGCAGAAAGATGTAGACCGGCAGCAGCGTGGCCGTCACCAGCAGCCCCGACACGGCCGTGAGCGTGCCCCCGGCCAGGCCGGCCGCCCGGCTGCCGGCGTCGTTGAGGTAGCCCATCAGCTTCTGGTTCGTCAGGCCGAAACGGGCATCGAGCCACTGCTCCACCAGGTTCGTGGTTTGAAACAGCTTGGCCTTGAACATCGGCAGCTGGCTCGACAGCTGCACGGCTTCCATGTAGATGAAGTAGAGCAGGGCCAGCAGCGCCGCCACGCCCAGCACCACCGTGAGGGCAATGGCCGGCAGCGCGGGCACCCCGCGCCGCAGCAGCCACTGCTCGACGGGGTGGAGCATGATGGCGAAGATGGCCGCGAAAAACAGCGGAAAAATCAGGTTGGAGGCGATGTGCAGCGTCAGCACCACCAGGGCCAGCCCCAGCAGCACCAGCGGCACTTTCGCGTAGAGCGGAAATTTAAGTTCGGAGGGGTCGTCGTGCTCGTGCATGGGGGGGCAGAAAAAAGCCGGGAGGTGGCGCGTCTACGGGGCCGGGCAAAAACGGGTTGAAAACTAATCCTGCGCGTACCGTATCCTTCGGCAAGTAAGTTATTCGAAAATAAGAGAATTGATTTTGCAACCGGGGGCCCCGGCCCCGCGCCTCCGACCGGGCCATTTGCCCGCACCTTCCCCAAAACAGGTTCCGCTCACCCTTTTTTTGCTTATGACGGCCGTTATCCAATCCGAAACCGTGTTGTCGCTCCCCTCAGCCTCGGGGGTGGAAATCGTGGGCCCCACGGCCTACGTCATCGCCGACGATGCCCCGTTCCTCTACGCCCTCGACGCGGCCACGCTGGCCCCAGCCGGCCAAACCCAGCTTTTTGAAGCCGCCGACTTCGGCGGCGGCCGCCTCCCCAAGCCCACCAAGCCCGACCTGGAAGCCATGGCCGCCTGCACCTGGCCCGGCCGCGGGCCCGGGCTGCTGCTGTTCGGCTCCGGCAGCAAGGCGCTGCGGCGCCGGGGCTACTGGGTGCCGCTGCCGCCCGGTGCCGGCCCCGGGGTCCCCCAGGCCCTCGATCTGACGGCCCTCTACGCCGGGGCCCAGGCCGCGCTGCCGCCCGGCGTGCCCCTCAACATCGAGGCCGCCGCCACCACGGCCACCGAATTGCTGCTGCTGCAGCGGGGCCTGGGGCCCGGGGCAGCGGCCGTAGTGCTGACGCTGCCGCTGGGTCCCGCGCTGGCCCAGCTGGCGGGGCAGGGGCCCGCGCCCGCGCCCATTGCGTGCAGGTTTCGGCTGCCCGGAATAGACGGCAGCCCGGCGGGCTTTTCGGGGGCCACCTTCGTCGGGGGGCGCTTGTGGGTGGCGGCGTCGGTAGAGAACACCACCGACCCCGTGGGCGACGGCGCGGTGCTGGGCTCCTTCGTGGGCGTGCTCGACCTGGCCGCCGGCACGGCCGCCTTCGCCCGCCTAACCTGGGCCGACGGCCGCACGTACTGCGGCAAGGTGGAGGGCCTGGCGCAGCGGCGCTCGCTGCCCGGCGGGCGCGAGGAGCTGCTGCTCGTCACCGACGACGACCTGGGCGGCAGCACGGCCCTGGTGGCGGCGGTGGGGTAGGGCGGGAGCCCCCGGGCCCTGTCTTTGTAGTTTTGGCCCCGCGGCCCCGGCCCCGGGCCGCCGGCCGCGCAAGGGCCAGTTTGCAACGCGTCTGCTTTTTAATGTTTAATTTATAAATTCAAAGATTGTAATTTCTGATTGAACATGTGGTGGATATATGCCCTGCTTTCGGCCTTTTTTGCCGCCCTCACGGCCATTTTGGCCAAAATTGGCATCAAAGGAGTTGACTCCAACCTGGCCACGGCCATCCGCACGGTCGTGATTCTGGTGCTGGCCTGGGGCATCGTTTACTTCCGGGGCGGCCTGGACCAAATTGGGCTGCTCACCCGCACCAACCTGGTTTTCCTGGGCTTGTCGGGCGTGGCCACCGGCCTGTCGTGGATATTTTATTTCCGGGCCCTGCAACTGGGCCAAGTATCGCAGGTGGCCCCCGTCGATAAGCTCAGCGTGGCCCTGGCCATCCTTCTTTCGGTCGTTTTTTTGGGCGAAAAGCTCACCTGGCACACCGGCCTGGGGGCCGCCCTGATCATCAGCGGCACGCTGGTCCTGATTTTTTAACTTACGTTTTCCGAACAATTCGCATGAACCTGCCCTCGCTTTTCAAACAAACCAGTCTCGGACTGATTTTGCTCCTGAGTCCGCTGCAAGCCGTTCGGGCCCA
>JANXOE010000249.1 GCA_025353745.1 Hymenobacter sp. | reverse complement strand
GCCTGGTGCTGAATTTCCTGCTCCAGCACCGGCACCAGGGCCTGCTTCAGGGCCGGGCGGTCGGCGTCGAGCGTCACCAGCCCGTACGGGCCAAACAGGCCGTCGGCCAGCCGCTGGGTGGCCACGGCCAGCGTGGGGGCCCCCGCGTAGGCGTCGCGGAACAGCGCGGGCACCTCGGGCGGCAGCTGGCTCAGCAGCTGCTCGTCGAGGCCGTCGAGCGGCAGGCGGCCCACGGGGCCCCCGGTGCCGGGCGCGTCCCACTGGTAGGTTTTTCCGAAGAGCGAGAAATGGTTGATTTCAGCAAAATCGTGGTCCTCTGTGGCCATCCAGTACACCGGCACGAAGTCGTAGTGCGGGTAGGCGGCCTTCAGCTCGCGGCTCAGCTTGAGGGCCGACACGATTTTATACACGAAGTACAGGGGCCCCGTGAGCAGGTTGAGCTGGTGGCCGGTGGTGACGGTGAACGTGGTGGCTTGCTCCAGCAAATCGAGGTTGGCGGCCACGGCCGGCGGCACTGCGCCGGCGGCGTACTGCGCGCGCAGGGCCCCCACCAGCCGCTGCCGGGCTTCGGCCGGGTAGGCGGCTTTTTTTTCTTCGATCTGGGCGG
The DNA here is from genome assembly GCA_025353745.1 of Hymenobacter sp. Classification (GTDB taxonomy): domain Bacteria; phylum Bacteroidota; class Bacteroidia; order Cytophagales; family Hymenobacteraceae; genus Hymenobacter. The sequence continues at coordinate 2,788 of JANXOE010000249.1, read as the reverse complement.
CGAAGTTTTCCAGCGCGGGCCAGCGGTGATAAAAAGGTGCCAGGGCCGGCTTCTGGGCCAGGTAATCGGTCAATAAGCCAGAAAACGCACCGGTGGCGGCGTAAGAAAGGGTCTGAACCACGGAAATTTCGGATTAAGCGGATTCGTCGGATGGGCGACGATTGGAAGCGGCGCGGCGGGCCCGCGCCGCGAAGGTCGGGACTAAACAAAAAAGGCAGCCGGTTGGCTGCCTTTTGCAAATAAATGTGCGTTCCTTGCGGCGCAAAGCCGTGGTTCAGACCAGCGTGCCGTACAAATCAAAGTCGGTGGCCGACGTGATTTTCACGTGCGCAAAATCCCCCAGGCGCACGAACGTGTTCTTCTCCACCGGCACCAGCACCTCGTTGTCCACCTCGGGCGAGTCGAACTCGGTGCGGCCCACGAAATGGCCGCCCTCCTTGCGGTCGAACAGCACCTTGTAGGTTTGGCCCACGCGCGCCTCGTTCAGCTCCAGCGAAATGCCCTGCTGCAGCTCCATGACGGCGTCGGCGCGCTCCTGCTTCAGCTCGGCCGGTACGTCGTCGGCCAGGGTGTGCGAATGGGTGTTTTCCTCGTGCGAATACGTGAAGATGCCCAGCCGCTCGAACCGCGTCTGGCGCACAAACTCGTACATCTCGTCGAAGTCGGCGGCGGTTTCGCCGGGGTGGCCGGCGATGAGCGTGGTGCGCAGCGCAATGCCCGGCACCCGCTGCCGGATGGTGTCCACGAGCTCCGACGTGCGGCGGCGCGTGATGCCGCGGCGCATCGATTTCAGCATGTTATCGGAGCCGTGCTGCAAGGGCATGTCGAGGTACTTGCAGATGTTGGCGCGCTCGGCCATCACGTCCAGCGCCTCCAGCGGAAACTGCGACGGGTAGGCGTACTGCAGCCGGATCCACTCGATGCCGTTCACGTCGGAGAGGCGGCGCAGCAGCTCGGGCAGCTTGCGCTCGCCGTAGGCTTGCAGGCCGTAGTAGGTCAGGTCTTGGGCGATGAGGATCAGCTCCTTGGTGCCCTGGGCGGCCAGGCGCTGGGCCTCTTTCACCAGGTCTTCCATCGGCCGGTCCACGTGCTGGCCGCGCATCAGCGGGATGGCGCAGAACGAGCAGGGCCGGTTGCAGCCCTCGGCAATTTTGAAGTAGGCGTAGTGGCGCGGCGTGGTGAGCAGGCGCTCGCCCACCAGCTCGTGCTTGTAGTCGGCGTTGAGCACCTTCAGCATCTGGGGCAGCTCCAGGGTGCCGAAATAAGCGTCGACCTGCGGGATTTCCACCTCCAGCTCGTCCTTGTAGCGCTGCGAGAGGCAGCCGGTTACGTACAGTTTGTCCAGGCGGCCGGCGGCTTTTTCGTCGGCGTAGCGCAGGATGGTGTCGATGCTTTCCTGCTTGGCGTTGTCGATGAAGCCGCAGGTGTTGATGATGACGATGTTGGCGTCGCTTTTCGCGGCCTCGTGCGTCACGTCGAAGTCGTTGGCCTGGAGCTGGCCCATCAGCACCTCGCTGTCCACCAGGTTTTTCGAGCAGCCCAGCGTGATGACGTTGACCTTGTTTTGGTTGAGGTTTCTAACTTTCATTTAATCACTAAATATGCTTGCCCGAATTCGGCCGCTATGTAACTTTCTATTCAACAAGAGAAAAGCCGGAACCGCCGCCGCCCGGCGATAATTCCCCGGCGCGGGCCGTGCCCCGGGGCCCTACACGGCCTCGAACTGCCGCAAAAACCGCAGGTCGTTTTCCGTAAACAGGCGCAAATCCTTGATCTGGTACTTGAGCATGGCGATGCGCTCGATGCCCATGCCCCAGGCGTAGCCGGAGTATTGTTCGGGGTCGATGCCGCTGTTTTCGAGCACGTTGGGGTCCACCATGCCGCAGCCGCCAATTTCCACCCAGCCCGAGTACTTGCAGATGTTGCAGCCCGCGCCCTTGCAGATAAGGCAGGTGATGTCAATCTCGGCGCTGGGCTCGGTGAAGGGGAAGAAGCTGGGCCGGAACCGGATGTTGACGGCGGCCCCGAACAGCTCCTGCACGAAGTAGTACACCGTCTGCTTGAGGTCGGCGAAGCTCACGCCCTCGTCGATGAAAATGCCCTCCACCTGGTGGAACATCATGTGGGCGCGGGCCGAGATGGCCTCGTTGCGGTACACGCGGCCCGGCATCACGCGGCGGATGGGCAGCGGCTCGGTTTCCATCACGCGCACCTGCACGGTGCTGGTGTGGGTGCGCAGCAGCAGCGGCACGTCGGCGGGGGCCCCGGCGTCGGCCGGGTCGGGCGGGCTTTTCGGCGCGGCGGGGGCCACGAAGAACGTGTCCTGCATGTCGCGCGCCGGGTGGTTTTCGGGGAAGTTGAGGGCCGTGAAGTTGTGCCAATCGTCCTCAATCTCGGGGCCCTCGGCCACGGCGAAGCCGATGCGGCCGAAGATGCGCAGCATCTCCTCGCGCACCAGGCTCAGGGGGTGGCGGGTGCCCAGGGCCTGGGGCACGGGTGGCAGGGTGTAGTCGTAGCCGGCGTCGGCGGGCTGGGCGGCGGTGGCGGCCTCCAGGGCCTGCTGGGCGGCGTCGTGGCGGGCCTGGGCGGCCTGCTTGAGGGCGTTGAGCTGCTGGCCCACGGCGCGCTTCTGCTCGGCGGGCACGGTTTTGAGCTGGTCGAACAAATCGGCCAAACGGCCCTTGCGGCCGAGGTAAGCAATGCGGAAGGCGTCGAGCTGGGCCGCCGTGGCCAGCTCCTGGGCGCTGATTTCGGCCTCAAGGCCGGCGATGGAATCCTGTAGCATAGG
>JANXOE010000110.1 GCA_025353745.1 Hymenobacter sp. | reverse complement strand
TGCCCTGAAAGGCGCGCTCGAAAAGGCCGGCGTGGCCGCTGCGGAAGTGCAGCAGGTGATCATGGGCAACGTCATCTCGGCCAACCTGGGCCAAGCCCCGGCCCGGCAAGCCGCCAAAAAAGCCGGCCTGCCCGACACCGTAGAGTGCACCACCGTGAACAAGGTGTGCGCTTCGGGCTCGAAGGCCATCATGTACGCCGCCCAGGCCATCATGCTCGGGCAGGCCGACGTGGTGCTGGCCGGCGGCATGGAAAGCATGAGCAACGTGCCCTACTACCTCGACAAAGCCCGCTTCGGGGCCAAGTACGGCAACGGCCAAATGATTGACGGCCTGATGAAAGACGGCCTCTGGGACCCGTACCACGACTACGCCATGGGCGTGGCCGCCGACCACACGGCCCAGCACTACGGCATCACCCGCGAGCAGCAGGACGCGTTTGCCCGCGAGAGCTACACCCGCAGCGCCAACGCCGCCCAGGCCGGCAAGAAGAAGGCCGAAATCGTGCCCGTCACCATCGAAAGCCGCGGCAAAACCACGGTCGTGGACGACGACGAGGAGTACACCAAGGTGCAGTTCGAGAAGCTGGCCGGCCTCAAGCCCGCCTTCGGCAAGGACGGCACCGTGACGGCCGCCAACGCCTCCACCCTCAACGACGGGGCCGCCGCCGTGCTGCTGATGAGCCGCGAAAAGGCCGAGGCGCTGGGCGTCAAGCCGATTGCCATCGTGCGGGGCTTTGCCGACGCCGAGCAGGCCCCGGAGTGGTTCACCACCTCGCCCGCGCTGGCCATCCCGAAGGCCCTGAAGCACGCCGGCCTCGACGCCAAGGACGTGGACTTCTACGAAATCAACGAAGCTTTTTCGGTGGTGTCGCTGGCCAACAACCAGCTGCTCAACCTCGAAGGCACCAAGGTGAACGTGTACGGCGGCGCCGTGAGCCTGGGCCACCCGCTGGGGGCCTCCGGGGCCCGCCTCGTGACGACGCTCCTCAACGTGCTGCGCAACGAGGGCGGCAAAATCGGCGTCACGGGCATCTGCAACGGCGGCGGCGGGGCCTCGGCCATCGTGCTGGAGGCCGTGTAGGGAACGGCGCTGTTTTTGAAAGAGCCGGCGGCCGCGCACTTTTGCGCGGCCGTTGTGCGTTCTTGCGGCTTATGAAGTATTTGGTTTTTCTTTTTGCCTTGCTGGCCTTGCCCGCCCACGCCCAGAAGCTTAGGCGGTTCGTGACGTACTACGATTCGCTCAAAACCACGAAGCGCGAGGTGTACACGGCCGTGGTGGCCGGCGACACCCTGCCGCAGGGCACCTACCGGCGCTACTACCGCAGCGGCCGCCTGGAGCAGCAAACCAGCTTTCGCGACGGCAAGCGCGACTCGGCCTACGTCGAGTTTCACCCCAGCGGCACGCGGCGGCTCGAAACCACTTACCGCGGCGGCGTGCGCCAGGGGCCCTTCAAAACGTACTACGAAAACGGCAAGGTGGCCCAGGAAGGCACGTTTGAAAACGACGAGCCCAGCGGCGCCCTCACCTACTACCACCCCACCGGCGAGGTCAAGCTCCAAACCACCCTCGCCAAGGGCCAGCCCAACGGCCCCCTGCACCAGCTTTACCCCGACGGCAAGCCCCAGGCCGACATCGCCTACAAAGAAGGGCAGCCCGAGGGCGCGGTGAAATTTTACTACCCCAACGGCCAGGTGCAGAGCGAAGGCACCCTGCACAAGGGCCTGCTCGCGGGGCCCTACAAAACCTACTACCCCACCGGCCAGCTCGAAACCGAGGTGCTGGCCGACGCCAGCGGCCGCGGCCGCTACCGCAGCTACTACCCCAGCGGCAAGCTCCAGACCGAGGGCACCTACGCCCCCGCCCCGGTGGTGCAGCGGGCCGTGCGCAACCCGCTGGGCGACGACGTGGCCAAGCGCGCGGCCCCCGCCACGGCCGGCACCGCCAACCTCGACGGCCCCGCCACGAGCTACTACGAAAACGGCCAGATCAAAACCAAAGCCACTTACCGCCTCGGCGTGCCCACCGGCCGGGCCCAGGAATTCTCCGAAGCCGGCAAGCTGGCCCTGGAAACCGACTACGCCAACGCCGGGCGCGACCGCAAAGTGGTGCGCTACGGCCCCGACGGCCCCCTGCCGCGGGCCGAGGAAACGTACAAAAACAACCGCGCGGCCGGCGCCTGGCGCACGTTTTTCCCCAACAGCAAGCAGGTGCAAAGCGTGGCCGCCTACAACCCCGCCGGCAAGCTGGCCGGCGAGCAGCTCACCTATTTCCCCGACGGCAAGGTGGCCGGCCGGCTGGTTTACGAGAACGGCTTCAGCACCGGGCCGGGGCTGGAAAACTACCCGTCGGGCAAGCCGAAGGCCGAAACCACCTACGCCCACGGCCTGAAGGCGGGCCCCTACCGCCAGCTGCGCGAGGACGGCACGCTGGCCGTGCGCGGGGCCTTCCGCAACGGCAAGGAAACCGGCGTGTGGACGTACTTCGGGCCCGACGGCGTGAAGGTGGAAAGCCGCAAAACCTTCCTGAACGGCCTGGAGGTGGCCCCCGGCACCAAGGCCCTGGGGCGGCCGGTGCCGCGCCGGAAGTAGCAGCGATTCGCACATTCGCTAGCTTTTGAGCCGCCGGACGACACCGTCCGGCGGTTTTTTTGTGCAGCCAGGCCGCTGCGCTTGTAACGAAACGCCTAATTGCCCGGTAACGGGGCAACTGCCGGGCCCTAGCCTGCATCTGGAGACGTGAGCGACGCAAGACAAAAAAATCTGATAATTTTTTCCTCCTGATTATCAAGCGGTAAGGAACACTAAATCAAATTTTATGAATATTTATGACAACAGTACCTTGCATCACAAAGTACCTACCATACATTTGTTCTGTCGATAGCATAGTACCTGCTGTCACCGGCCAGCCGATTGGGCTGTAAGTAGCCGCCCAGCCTTTCCATCTCACCCGGTGCCGTTGCTGGCCCGGCCCTCGCCCCAGCGGAACCGCGGCCGCTGCCCGGCGAGGACGCCCCCGGCAACCCATCCGCCCCAACTCACTCACCATGAAATTCTTGACCTCCCTCAGCCAGCCCTTGCGGGGCCTGGCCCTGCTCCTTACGGCCCTGCCCCTGGGCCTCCACGCCCAAGCCACCGGTCCGGGCCGCGTGAGCGGCACCGTGCAGGAAGCGGCCAACGGCCAGCCCGTGCCCTTCGCCGACGTGCTGCTGCTGCGCGCCGCCGACTCGACGCTCGTGACCGGGGCCCGCACCGATGCGGACGGCGCTTTTAAGGCCGAGCACCTGGCCCTGGGCCGCTACATTTTGCGGACGCAGGCCCTGAACTTCCGGCCCCTGCGCCGGGTGCTGGCCCTGACGGCGGAGGGGCCGGCCGTGGCCCTGGGGGCCCTGCGGCTGGCCCCGTCGGCCACGCAGCTGGGCGAGGTGAAGGTGACGGCCGAAAAAGCCATTGTGCAGCAGGAGCTGGGCAAAACGGTTATCAACGTGGAAAAAGACCTGAGCAGCGTGGGCGGCACGGCCGTGAACGTGCTGCAAAACGTGCCCTCCGTGGCCGTGGACGCCACCGGCACGGTGAGCCTGCGCGGCTCCAGCAACCTCACCATTCTCATCGACGGCAAGCCGGCCGGCACCAGCAACGGGGGCCCCGGCCCGCGCCTCGACCAGATTCCGGCGTCGCAGATTGCGCAGGTGGAGGTGATGACCAACCCTTCGGCCAAGTACGACGCCTCGGGGGCCGGCGTGATCAACATCATCACCAAGAAAGACAAAAAAGAGGGCTGGAACGGCCAGGCGGCCTTCACCGCCGGCACCCGCGACAAATACGCCCCGAGCCTGAGCCTGAGCCGCCACCACGGCAAAACCACCTGGAACCTGGGCTACGACGGCAACGACCAGCGGTACCGCACCCACACCCGCAGCGCGCAAACGGCCTTGCTGCCCGATGCCGGCCAGGTGTACACGACCCAGGAGGGCTTCGGCACCCAGCACAACCGCAACCACAGCCTCAGCCTGGGCCTCGACTACGAGCTGAACAAGGAGCAGAGCCTGAGCGTGAGCGTGCAGCCGCACTACGAGCACCAAACCGAGCTCGACAACCAAACCCTGACCCAGCGGGCCGCGGGGGCCCCCGCCGTGCTCACGCAGTACGGCCAGGAGGTGGCCGACGTGAAGGTGACGGTGTTGGAGAATTCGGCCAACTACCGCCACACCTGGGACGCCCACAAAGGCCGCGAGCTGACGGCCAACGCCGGCGCGGTGCTGGTTGACGCCGACGTGCCCGTGAGCCAGGTGCTGACCGGGGGCCCCGCGCCGGCCGGCTTCCGGCAGGCCCAGACGGTGAAGGTGCAGATATACTTCGGGCAGGTGGACTACACGCGGCCCAGCGCCGACGGCAAGGGCAAGCTCGAAGCCGGGGCGAAGGTGCAGGCCACCCGCAACACCGGCAGCACCGTGCTCTCGACGCCCGGGGCCGACCCCGGCGACGGGTTTGTGCGCGACCCGAGCCGCTCGTTCGACTACACCTACACCAACGTGCTGCCCGCCGCTTACCTCACCTACTCGCAGCAGCTGGCCCACGGCTGGAGCGCCCAGGGCGGCCTGCGCACCGAGGACACCTTCCTCAGCGGCAGCCTGGCCGACGGCCGGGCCGCGGTGAGCAAACGCTACGTGAACCTGTTTCCGAGCGCCACCGTGGCCCGCGAGCTGGGCAAAGAGCCGGGCCAGAACCGCCTGCAATTCAGCTACGCCCGCCGGCTGAACCGGCCCGATTTCATGCAGCAGCTGCCCTTGCAGCTCTACCAGGACCCGCGCAACTACCGCCAGGGCAACCCCGGCCTGCTGCCCGAGTTCAGCCACAACTTCGAGCTGGGCCACCAGCTCGGCCTGGCCGGCGGGGCCAGCATCACCAGCACCGTGTTTGCCCGCTTCACCCAGAACGCCATCCAGCGGATTCGCACCGTGGACACCGCCGCCACCCGCACCGCCGGCGTGGGCGTGGTAACGCAGGAAACCTACCTCAACCTGGGCAACACCACCGACCTGGGCCTGGAAATGACCTGGGCCCAGCCCCTCACGAAGTGGTGGCGCGTGTCGGCCAGCGGCTCGCTCTACCGCAACCAGATTGCCACCAACGGGGCCGCCGCCGCCAACCGCAGCGCCCTGGCCGGCACGGCCCGCGTGGCCAACAACTTCACCCCCCGCAAGGGCCTCGACGTGCAGCTGACCGGCAACGTGCGCTCGACGGTGCTCACCGCCCAGGGCCGCCAGCTGCCCACCGGGGCCCTCGATTTTGCCCTGCGCCAGCAGCTGTTCCAGGAGCGGGCGGCCCTCACGTTCCGCGTCTCGGACCTGCTCAACACCCAGGTGCGCCGCACCGAGCTGGCCACGCCCGAGTTGCAAACCAGCCTCTACAACAAGTACGAAACGCGCGTGGGCTGGCTGGGCTTCACCTGGTACATCGGGGCCAGCAAGCCCGGCAAAAAGATTGAAAGCGCCCCGAGCAGCGGCGGCGGGTTTGGCGGGTAGGGCCCCGGGCGGGGCGGCGCTGGCCTTCCCGGTTTCGCTGCACTGCTTTTTCTCCACTCCTTTCTTTTTTCTCCACTCCTTTTTCTTTTCTTGCCATGAAATCTTCCTCTTTTTTGCTGGCCGCCGCGCTTTTGTTTCCCGCCGCCGGGGCCTTCGCCCAATCATCCGCCGCCCGCCAGCAGGCGAGCAGCTTGCCCCTCGTCTCCGCAGCGGCGGGCCCCGTGCTCTACACGCGCAACATCGGCAGCGGCAGCATTACTTACTTCGGGACGGTGTGCTCGCACGATGCCGGCCACGCCCAGTTTGCGCAGCTCCGGCAAGCCTTCGCGGCCAGCAAGCCCACGGTCGTTTTTTTTGAAAACCCCGACTGTGGCATCGACAGCACCGAAACGGCGACCATCGGCCGCCTGGGCGAAGGGGCCTACGTCCGCTTCCTGGCGCAGCAGCAGCAAGTGCCCGTGGAGCGGTTCGACCGCCCTGCCGCGGAGTACGAATACCTGCAAGCCCGGATTGACCCGGAGCGGCTCAAGCTGTTTTGCTTGCTGCGCGAAGCGCAACGCTACCAGGCCCGCACCGGCGCGTCGCGGTCCCTGACCACGAAAGCCGTGCAGCAGCTCATCGCCAACAGCGCCATTTTCCTGCCGGGCACCGGGCAGGCCATCCACAACGTGGCCGAATTTGAAACGGCCTACCGCAAGTATTGCCCCGACGGCGGCAAGTGGTGGCAGGCCCCGGCTGCCTGGTTCAACCCCTCCCTGGCCGCGGCCGGCACGGGCAGCCCGCTCATCAAGGAAGTCAACGCCGCAACAGCCGCGTTTCGCGAAGGCAGCGTGTACCGCGATCTGACCGAGCGCGCCCGGGCCGGCCAGCGCGTGTTCGTCGCCGTCGACCGCGACCACCTGCCCGCCCAGGCTCCGGCGCTGGCCCGCAACTAGCGCGGTGTGGGGGCGGGGCTTACCCCCGCCCCCACGCTTTTGCCTGCTAACTGACCTCGATTTCCTTACTTGCTGGCCGTTCGCTCTTTTACGCACCCTTTCCCCAGCTTTTTTCTTACTCATGACGAAACCCTTGTACCTGACCGCCGCGCTGCTGCTGGCCGCCGGGGCCCTGGCCGCCCAGCCTACCGCCCCCGCCGGCACCAGCAAAGTCAAAATCAAGTCGAAGCCCGGCCGCGCCGGCACGGCCCCCGGTGCGGCGGCCCCGGCGGCCCCCACCGACTGGTCGGTGCCCTACGCCGCCGGCATCACCCCCGACGGCCTGAAGCAAGACCTGTCGGTGCTGGCCTCCGATGCGTACGAGGGCCGCGAAACCGGCAAGAAAGGCCAGAAGATGGCCGCCGACTACCTCGCCAAAGCCTTCGCGGCCGACGGCCTGGCGGGCCCG
>JANXOE010000099.1 GCA_025353745.1 Hymenobacter sp. | reverse complement strand
GCCAACGCCGAAGTGCGCATCGTGTTCAACATCACCAAAGTCGGCACCATTGCCGGCTGCATGGTGACGGACGGCACCTTCACCCGCAAAACCCGCGTGCGGGTGGTGCGCAACGGCATCGTGCTGCACACCGGCGAAATTCAGGACCTCAAGCGCTTCAAAGACGACGTGAGCGAAGTGCGCCAGGGCTACGAGTGCGGTATTTCCATCAAGAACTTCAACGAGCTGCAAGAAGGCGACAACATCGAAGGCTTCGAAGAGAAAGAAACCAAGCGGACGCTGTAGTCCGTGGCCGGTTGGGCGCTGGCAGGTTGTTGAGAACCGGCCCCCGACCACGAAAAACAAAAAGCCCCGCCTGCAATCGCAGGCGGGGCTTTTTGGTGCCCTAAGGGCGAAGCCAACCGGCTAAAAAAACAGGAAGTGCTTCCGGCCGGCGTGTTTGTGCACGAGCGGCTTGCCGGCCGGGTTGGCGCCGCCGGCTGGGTGCATCTGGCCGCGCTTCTGCTTGCGGGTGCCGCGCGCTTCCCGAAACTTGCGCACCGTGAAGCCGCCGGCTTTGGTGTCGTACTGCCGCGTGGGGCCCGCGGCCCGGCCGAAGCTGGTGTTGCCGGTGGCCAGGCCGGTGCGGGCCTCCAGCACCTGCATCTGCTGCTCGTGCTGGATTTGTTCGGGCGTCATGTTGGCCCGGCGCGGGTCGGGGGCGCGGGCCGGCGCGGCGACGCCACCGGCCGCCGGCAAGCCGGCGGTGGCCGATTGGGCGCGGGCGGCCGGCGCGGCGGCCAGCCCCAGCACGGCGAGGGCCCCGGCGGCGAGTAGTTTTTTCATGCGGCGAATAAAGGACGGGCGCGAAGGAAATGAAAGCAACGCGGCAACCGACGCAAGATAATATTAGTTCGCCGGACGGGAAAGGGCCCCAACGGCTGGCTTTTGGCCGGCGGCGAGGGCCCCGGAGCGGGCTAAATCCGGCCGCCGGCGCGCAGCGCGTCGCGGATTTCCGCCAGCAACACCTGGTCTTTGGTCGGGCCGGGCTCGACGACCACCGCCACGGGGGCCTTTTTGATGCTGTTGGCGCCCTTCACGATGAGGAACACGATGAAGGCGATGATGACGAAGTTGATGGTGGCGTTCAGGAACAGGCCGACCTTCATCGGGCCGAGTACAATTTTGGAAAAGTCGACCTTGCCCAGGCCCAGGCCCACGACGGGCATGATGACGTCGTCGGTGAGCGAGGACACGATTTTGCCGAAGGCCGCGCCGATGATGACGCCCACCGCGAGGTCGAGCACGTTGCCTTTGGCGATGAAGGCTTTGAATTCGGAAACAATGGCCATGGTGCGGAGCGGAAGAAAATGGGAGGGGAATGGACGAGAAAGATTGGGGCTCAGCGGGTCGCTCCGGGTAAATGTAGGGCGTCACTAGCAATATATGGCGGCGGTGGTGCGCTTGCCGGGGCCGCGGCACGGCCCCGTACCTTTGACGGGCGAACCGCATAACCCTTTCCCCATGGCTTCTTTCGACAACCTGCTCTACGACCTCGACGCCGCCACCGGCATCCTCACCCTCACTGTCAACCGCCCCGCCAAGCTCAACGCCCTGAACGCGGCCACCGTGGGCGAGCTGCACGCCGCCGCCGCCCAGGCCCTGGCCGACCCGGCGGTGCGCGCCGTCCTGCTCACGGGCAGCGGCGAGAAGGCGTTCGTGGCCGGGGCCGACATCGCCGAGCTGGCCGCCCTCACGTCGGCCCAGGCCGCGGGCGCGGCCGCCCGGGGCCAGGCGGCGTTTGCGCTGTTCGAAAGCAGCCCCAAGCCCACCCTGGCGGCCGTGAACGGCTTCGCCCTGGGCGGCGGCTGCGAGCTGGCCATGGCCTGCCACCTGCGCGTGGCCTCGGACAACGCCCGCTTCGGCATGCCCGAGGTGAGCCTGGGCCTGCTGCCCGGCTACGGCGGCACCCAGCGCCTGCCCCGGCTGGTGGGGCGCGGCAAGGCCCTGGAGCTGCTGCTCACCGCCGACCAGGTGAAGGCCGACGAGGCCCTGCGCCTGGGCCTGGTGAACCACGTGGTGCCCCAGGCCGAGCTGCTGGGCTTCTGCCGGCAGCTGCTGGGCAAGATGCTGCGCCAGGGCCCCGTGGCGCTGGGCCTGGTGGTGGAATGCGTGAACGCCGGCTACGCCCCCGGCCAGGACGGCTACGCCGCGGAAGCCGCCGCCTTCGGCCGCGCCTTCCAGACCGACGACTTCCGCGAGGGCACCCAGGCGTTCGTGGAGAAGCGGCCGGCCGTGTTCAAGGGGAAATAAGCCGGCGCCTATTGGGTGGCGTGGGGCCCCACGCCGGCCGCGCAACCGCGGTTTTTCACGGAGATATTAAGCATGAGCGTAGCCAAAAAATTAGCTTCCCAAACCGCGGTGTACGGGGTGAGCAGCATCGTGGGGCGGGTGCTGACCTACCTGCTGGTGCCGCTCTACACCCGCGCGTTTGCCGCGGCCGAGTACGGGGTGGTGACGGGGCTCTACGCCTACGTGTCGTTTCTGAACGTGGTGTTCACCTACGGCATGGAAACCACGTATTTCCGCTTCGCCAACCGCCCCGGCACCGACCGCCGGGCCCTCTACGACCGCACCCTGAGCCTGCTGCTGGTGAGCAGCGTGGGGCTCTCGCTGCTGCTGACGGCCCTGGCCCGCCCGCTGCTGGGCCTGCTCGACATCGGCCCCGGCCACGAGCGCTACGCCTACTGGGTGGCCCTGATTCTGGGGCTCGACGCGGTGGCGGCCATCCCGTTTGCCCGGCTGCGGCTCGAAAACCGGGCCCGCAAGTTTGCCGCCGTCAAAATGGCCGGCATTGTGCTGAACGTGGTCCTGAACCTGTTTTTCATCGTGCTCTGCCCGTACCTGCTCACGACCGGCGGCCCCCATCCGTTCGTGCGCGCCGTGTACGACCCCGGGCTGGGCGTGGGCTACGTATTTTTGGCCAACCTGGCGGCCAGCGCCTTCACGCTGCTGCTGCTGGCCCCCGAGCTGCTGGATTTTCGCTTTCGCCTCGGCCTGGGGCCCCTGCGGCCCCTGCTCAAGTATGCCTACCCGCTGATGCTGATGGGCCTGGCGGGCATGGTGAACGAAACCCTCGACCGGATTTTGCTGCCCAAGTGGCTGCCGGCGGGCTTCTACCCGGGCCAGAGCAGCCTCACGGCGGTGGGCATCTACGGGGCGTGCTACAAGCTGAGCATCTTCATGTCGCTGGTCATCCAGGCGTTCCGCTACGCGGCCGAGCCGTTCTTCTTCGCCCAAAGCACCGAGAAGAACTCGCCCGCCACGTTTGCGCTCGTGCTGAAGTGGTTCACGCTGTGCTGCGCGGTGATCTTCGTGGTCATCAGCCTGAACGTGGAAGACTTCGGGGCCCTGTTCCTGCGGCGGCCCGAGTACCGGCAGGGGCTGGCCGTGGTGCCGGTGCTGCTGCTGGCCAACCTGTTCCTGGGCGTGTACTACAACGTGTCGGTGTGGTTCAAGCTGACGGACAAAACCTACTACGGCACCTACATCGGGGCCGGCGGGGCGGTGCTCACCATCGCCCTCAACTTCCTGCTGATTCCGGTGCTCGGCTACATGGGCTCGGCCATCGCCACGCTGGCCTGCTACTTTATGATGGCCGTGCTGGGCTGGCGGCTGGGCGAGCGGCACTTCCCGGTGCCTTACCCGGTGGGGCGGCTGGGCGCCTGGCTGGGGCTGGCCGTGGCGCTGGTGGCCGTGGGCTGGTGGGTGCCGGTGGCCGCCTGGGGCCCCCGGCACGCGTGGCACGCGGGCCTGTCGGCAGCGTTTGTGGCGGTGCTGTACCTGGTGGAGCGGCCCCGGCGGGCGGCGTAGGCGCGGCGGACGGGGCGCGGGGTGGCGACAGCGAAAGGACGCTTTACCTTTGATTTTTACAACCGCCGCCATGAAAACCCTCCCCCTCGAAGAGCTGTACACCAAGCTTGCGGCCGGCGCAACGCCGCCGCTGGATATGCAGCGGGAAATTGGCCATTTTAACGTCTTCGACGTGGCGGACCTGATGCGCGGCCGCCGCGACAAGCCGCCGATGACCTTCGACCGGCGGGCCTTCTACAAAATCAGCCTGGTGCGCGGGCGCAGCCGGGTGGAGTACGCCGACCAGGCCGTGGACGTCGAGCACAGCGCCCTGTGGTTTGCCTCGCACCGCGTGCCCTACCGGTGGCTGCCGCAGGGCCCGGCGCAGGCCGGATACTTCTGCATCTTCACCGACGAATTTTTGCGGCCCGCCAAGGGGGCGCTGGCGCTGGAGGAACTGCCGGTTTTTCAGCCGGGCGGGTGCCCGGTGTGGGCGGTGACGGACGCCGAGTACGCGGCCATCGAGGCCATTTTTCAGAAGATGGCGCTGGAAATCACCTCCGGCTACGCCTACAAGTACGACCTGCTGCGGGCCTACCTGTTGGAGCTGATTCACCTCGGGCAGAAGCTGCAGCCGGCCCCCGCCCCGGCCCCCGGCCGCACGGCGGCCGACCGGGTAGCCGCCCTGTTTGCCGACCTGCTGGAGCGGCAGTTCCCGCTGGAAAGCCCGCAGCAGCGGCTGCGCCTGCGCACGGCCACCGACTACGCCGGCCGGCTGGCCGTGCACGTCAACCACCTCAACCGGGTGCTGAAGGAAACCACCGGCCGCACCACCACCGCGCTCATCGGCGGCCGGGTGGCGCAGGAAGCCAAGATGCTGCTGAAGCAAACCAACTGGAGCGTCTCGGAAATTGCCGACAGCCTGGGCTTTGCCGACGTGGCCCATTTCTGCAATTTCTTCAAGCGGCAGACGGGCCTGGTGCCCGGGGCCTTCCGGGACTAGGCAATTGTTTGAATGATTCAGTAGATGGTTTGACCTGCGCAGCCCCGCCGCGCCCGGCCCGCTGGACCTTTGTGGGGGAAATCAACCACCATTGCTAAAGAACCTTTATATGCGTGTCTTCGTCACCGGCGCCACGGGCTTCATCGGCTCGGCCATTGTTCAGGAACTGCTCGGCGCGGGCCACCGGGTGCTCGGCCTCGCCCGCTCCGAAACGGCCGCCCAGGCGCTGGCCGCCGCCGGGGCCGAGGCCCACCGGGGGGCCCTCGACGACCTCGACAGCCTGCGGCGCGGCGCGGCGGCCGCGGAGGGCGTCGTCCACGCGGCTTTCATCCACGACTTCGCGCAGTATGTGGCCGCCGGCGAAACGGACCGGCTCGCCATCGAGGCGCTCGGCGGGGCCCTGGCCGGCTCCGGCCGCCCCTTGGTCGTCGCGGCCGGGCTGGCGGGCTTCGGGCTGGGCCGCCCCGCCACCGAAGACGACGCCCCCGCGGCGGGGCCCCGCCAGTCGGAGCCGGCGGCCCTGGCGCTGGCGGCCCAGGGCGTGCGCGCGTCGGTCGTGCGCCTCGCGCCCTCGGTGCACGACCGCGGCGACTACGGCTTCTTGCCGGCCCTCATCGGCATTGCCCGCGCCCAGGGCGCGGCGGCCTACGTGGGCGAGGGCCTCAACCGCTGGCCCGCCGTGCACCGGCTCGACGCGGCCCGCCTTTTCCGGCTGGCGCTGGAGCAGGGCCCCGCCGGGGCCCGCTACCACGGCGCGGCCGACGAGGGCGTGCCGATGCGCGCCATCGCCGAAATCATCGGCCGCCACCTGGGCCTGCCGGTCGTCGGCAAATCGCCGGAGGAGGCCGCCGACCATTTTGGCTGGATGGCCCGCTTCGTCGGCCTGGACATGTCGGCTTCCAGCGCGCGCACCCGGCAGCAGCTGGGCTGGCACCCCGGCCAGCCGGGCCTGCTGGCCGACCTGGAGCAGGGCCACTACTTCG
This sequence comes from Hymenobacter sp., assembly GCA_025353745.1. GTDB lineage: Bacteria > Bacteroidota > Bacteroidia > Cytophagales > Hymenobacteraceae > Hymenobacter. The sequence continues at coordinate 952 of JANXOE010000099.1, read as the reverse complement.
GTCGCTGAAAAAGGACGCGGCGCGCCGGCGCGGGCGGGCCGCACCAGTGCCGCGCTTGTTGCACCTTGCGGGCCGGTAGGCGGTGCGGGAAATTCCCGGACGGCCGGCCCGCCGGCCCGGCGCTACTCGTGGGGCCCCAACACCCTCTTTTTTTTATGGATAATCTGAACACCGAACCCATCCCGGCCGACGTGCTGGCCGGGGCCCTCGCCAAAATCCGCGCGGCCCGCGCCGACCTCGCCCCCTACCTGCACCCGCTCACCCCGCAGCAGCGCCAGGACTTGCCCAAGATGGGCGACAAAACCCTGGCCTTCGTCTCGAAAATGGCCGAGTACGCCCAGAGCCTGCCCGCGCTCATGCCCAGCTACCTCGACGCGGCCGGCCTCGCCGCCGACGCCGACACCAGCACCGGCCTGCTGCCCCTCTACCTCGAAACCGACGCCCTGGCCCTCGACCTCGACTCGACCCGCATGGTGGCCGGCTCCGAAGGCTACGCCGCCGCCCTCGTCGGCTACGGGGCCCTGCAAGCGGCCGCCAAAAACAACCAGCCGGGGGCCCAGGCCGCCGTGGCCGAGCTGGCCCCCCGCTTCGCCCGCCCCACCAAAGCCGCGAAGGCCGCTGCCCCCGCCGCCTAAAAAGCTGCCTGCGTCGGCCGGTGCGCTTTTGAAACGGTCCGGCTCATCCGGCGTCCGGGGTCCGGCCCTGGAACGCCGGGGGCCGACCCCGGCGCGCCACCAAAAAAGCCCGGCCTGCCAAGCAAATTGCTCGGCGGGCCGGGCTTTTTTGGTGAAACGCCGGGCTTTTTTGGCGGCGCGCCGCCCAAATAACCCGGCGCGCCGGGGCCGTTCCCCGGCGCGCCGCCAAAAAAGCTCGGCGCGCCACTGAAATAACCCGGCCCGCCGGGCTTTTTTGGCGGCGGGCGGATGTTTTGGGGCGGCGCGCCGGGGTCCGA
>JANXOE010000090.1 GCA_025353745.1 Hymenobacter sp. | reverse complement strand
GGGGCCCGGCCGCTACTCGTCGCTGGGCAGCTCGCCGCGGGTTTCGGCGGCTTCGGCGGCGGCGTCGCCCACGGTTTTCTTGCGCTTGGCCTCGCGGCTGGTGCGGCGCATGAAATCCTCGTCGGTTTCTTCGGGCTCGGGGGGCAGGTCCTCGTCGTCGGTTTTTTCGCCGAACTGCCCGGCGCGGTCCACCAGCTTTTTGTCGCGCACGTGGCGGCCCAAAAACTGGTTGATTTGCTCGATGCTGTAGTTGGAAGTGATTTCGCCCAGCGGGTTTACCCCGATCTCAAAGCCCTCCAGCTCTTTGTGGACGCGAGCTTTTTTGTCGGGGTCGGGGGCCGTTTTTTTGGGTTTGACGGGTTTTTTGGCCATGGGAATAAGAATAGAGGGGGACTGGTGCAACGCCGCACAGGGCTGTACGGCCCCGCCCCGGCGCGGGATGCCCCCCGCAAGGCCCCGCCCCCACGGGCTCCCGTGCGGTGGCGGGGCCCGTGGGGGCGGGGCTGAGCAGCAGCAACGGCCGGCCGCTATTCCGTGGCCGGCACCACCCGCCGCAGCGTAAGCCGGCCCTGTTGGGTGGCCAGTTGGAACAGGTACACCCCCGCGGGCAAGGCCGGGAGCGTCACTTCGGCGCGGCCGGGGGCCACTGCCTGGGCGAACACGGGCCGGCCCAGCACGTCCAGCACCGCAAAACGGCTCCCGGCGTCCAGCACGCCCTGGATGACGTAGTGCCGGGCCGGGGAGGCGGGCACCAGCCAATCGCCCACCTGCCGGAGCGGCGCGATGGCCACCACGGGCGAATAAGTGGCGGCCCCGTCGTAATCCATTTGCTGCAGGCGGTAGTACGCCCCGCCGGCCAAGGGCTGCTCGTCGGTGAACGAATACGCCCGGGGCCCCGAAGACTCGCCCGCGCCCGCCACCCGGGCCAGCGCCGCGAAAGCCTTCCCATCGGCCGACCGCTCCACCGCGAAGTAGTCGTTGCCGTGCTCGGTGGTGGCCGTGTTCCAGCTCAGGATGGCAACGGGCCCCGCCCGGCGGGCCGTAAAGGCCGCCAGCTCCACCGGCAGCGGCTTGGTGACGGTAACCGTCACGTTTTGGCTCGCACGGCAGGAGCCCGCCGCGCTCGTCACGGTGTAGGTGGTCGTTTGCGTGGGCGAAACCGTCAGCGGCGCGCCGGTAGCTATCGTCGGGCCGGTGCTGCCGCCCGTGTGCCAGGCGTAGGTGGCCCCCGAAATGTTGGAAGCGGCCGTCACCGTCACCGAGCTGCCTTGCGTAATGGAGGGCGAAGCCGGGGTCACCTCCGTCGTCTGCGGCGCGACCGTCACCGCCACGTCGCGGGTAGCAGTACTGGCGCAGCCGGACGGGTTGCTCGACGTCACCCGGTAGGTGGTGCTGGCCGTGGGCGAAACCGTGATGGCCGCGCCCGTGCCCACCGTGGTGCCGCCGGCCGTCCAGGTAAACGTGGCCCCGGCGACGTTGCTTTCCGCCGAAAGCAGCACCGAAGAGCTGGAACAAACGGTGGGCGAGCTGCCGGTGGCCGTCAGCGAAGGCACCACCACCGTGATGCTTTGCTGCGTGGCGGCGCCGCACGCCGTGGGGGCCGCCACGGTGTACGTGGTGGTAGCGGCGGGCGCCACCGTCAGCGCGCCCGCGTTGGTCACAGTCGTAAGGCCCGGGGCCGTCCAGGTGTACCGGCCCGTCGAGCCTTGAGCCGTGAGCGTGGCCGAGCTGCCGGCGCACACCGTGGCGGGGCCGGCGAGCGTGAGCGTGGGCGAGAGCGTCAGGGCGAAAGTTTCCGGTTTGGGGTTGTTGCAGGCGATGGTGCTGGTCAAGGTGTACTGGACCGTTGAAGCAGCAGCCGGCAGGCCGAAGACTTTTGTGGCCCCCGCCGCGAGCGACGCCGTGCCGATGATGGTAGTGGTCGTGCCCACGGTTCCTTCCAGCTTCAGCGAGCTGGCCGAGAAGGCTTTAACGCTCAACGACTGCGTGGCGGCCCCGCTCGGGCAAAAAGTCGCCGTTACGTGGCCGTTGCCGTTGTTGGTCGAGGTGGTGGCGGTGGCACTGCCCGACGGGTAGGTGATTTCGTAGCGCCCGGAGCACTGGCCGAACCCAGCGAATGGTGCACTAACAAGAAGTGCGAAAACAAGAGTAGCAAGTTTTTTCATATTGAAGGGGCGTTTATAAAGGACTTGGGTAGTGACGCGGCTGCTGGCCAAGCCGAATGAAGCCAGACTTGGACAATTATTTAGGTGTTATTTCATGATATTATATAATTTTAATTAGTTACAGATGAAAGGCGGCAACAATCAGAACTGAACGGGTCCAATGTAGGAACTATTTATATTCTTTAAAATACTTGAACTATCCTTTCACAAAGATAAATTTTTTACACCAATCGCCCTATTTGAACAAAAGCAAGACGGCCGACCCGGGGGCCCCCTGACAAAACCCACCCGCACGTGTTACGCTGAATGCCAAGCACTTTTGCCAACCCGCGCGCCGCGCTTTCCGGGGGCCTTAAACCAAAAAAATCCCTGACCTCGCGGTCAGGGATTTTCCTGCTTAAAAACGGAGGCGGGCCTTAGCCCAGCGTGGCCACGGCCGTACGCAAGCGCTGGGCCACCTCGCCGGGCCCCAGGATGGCCAGCGTCTCAAACAAATCGGGCCCGGCCGCTCCGCCCGTGACGGCCATGCGCAGCATTTGCAGCACCTGGCCGGGCTTCATGCCCTGGGCCTCCACCGTCTGGTTGAACAGATTTTTGAGGCCCTCGGCCGCCGCCGCGGCGGCCCCGGGCAGGGCCTCGGCGTAGGCGGCGAGGGCGGCGGCCACCTGGGGGTTCCATTTTTTGGCCACCGCTTGCTCGTCGTAGGCGTCGGGGGCCTGGAAGAAGTACTTGGCCTCCTGCCAGAAATCCTGCGGGAAGCTCACGCGCTCCTTCATCACGCCCACGATTTGCTCGGCCTTGGCCTGGGTGCAGGCGATGCCGTGCTCGGCGAGGGCCCCCAGCAGGTAGGGCGCCAGCTCGGCGTTGGGCTGGGCGCGCAAGTAGTGTTCGTTGAACCACTTCGCCTTGTTCTGGTCGAACTTGGCGGGCGACTTGCTCACGCGCTCGATCGAGAAAGCCTGGATCAGCTCGTCCATCGAAAAAATCTCCTGCGCCGTGCCGGGGTTCCAGCCCAGGAAGGCCAGGAAGTTCACCAGGGCCGCGGGCAGGTAGCCGTCTTCGCGGTAGCCGCGGCTGAGGGTGGGCTCGCCGGTGTCGGCGTCCAGCCCGCGCCATTCGAGCGGGAAGACGGGGAAGCCCAGCCGGTCGCCGTCGCGCTTGCTGAGCTTGCCCGTGCCGTCGGGCTTGAGCAGCAGCGGCAGGTGGGCGAACTGCGGCATGGTGCTTTCCCAGCCCAAATAGCGGTACAGCAGCACGTGCAGCGGCGCCGAGGGCAGCCACTCCTCGCCCCGGATGACGTGCGAGATGTCCATCAGGTGGTCGTCCACGATGTTGGCCAGGTGGTAGGTCGGCATGCCGTCCGACTTCATCAGCACCTTGTCGTCCACGGCGGAAGAATGCACCACCACCCAGCCGCGGATCATGTCCTGGAAGCGGATTTCTTCCTTGCGGGGCACTTTCAGGCGAATCACGTAGGGCGTGCCGGCGTCGAGCAGGGCCTGCACTTCGTCCTCGGGCAGCGTCAGCGAGTTGCGCATCTGGGCGCGGGTGATGCTGTTGTACTGCGGGTTGGGCACCTTGGCGGCTTGCAGGCGGGCGCGCATGGCGTCCAGCTCGTCGGGCGTGTCGAAGGCGTAGTAGGCGAAGCCGTCGGCGATGAGCTGGTCGGCGTAGGCGCGGTACATGGGCTTGCGCTCGCTCTGCTTGTAGGGCGCGTGGGGGCCCCCGACGCCCTGGCCCTCGTCGATCACGATGCCGCACCAGGCCAGCGCTTCCAAAATGTAGGCTTCGGCGCCGGGCACGAACCGGTTCTGGTCGGTGTCTTCGATGCGCAAAATCATGGTGCCGCCCAGCTTGCGGGCCAGCAGGAAGTTGTACAGGGCGGTGCGCACGCCGCCGATGTGCAGCGGCCCCGTGGGCGAGGGCGCAAAGCGCACCCGAACTTTTCTCTCGGTCATATCACTAAAAAGAAGCGCGTTCCGTACCAGCCGAAACGCGCCGCAAAGGTAAGGGCAGGGCCCGCGCTACCCGCGCCGGCCGCCCACGCGCCACAGCACCAGCCCGAGCAGCGCAATGCCGCCCCGGATGGCCCAGCCCACCGAGGGCCCCCAGTTGTCAATCCACTGCAAGAAAACGTACTGCACGTTGGGGTTGATGAGCGGCAGTACCAGCGAAATGAGGCCGACGAGCAGCAGGGCGAGTCCAAGTTCTTTCATGAGGTGAGGCAAGCAGTTTTAAAAGCTGGGCCCCGGGGCGGGCAGCCGGCGAAAAGCCGGCTGCCCGGGCCCTAGGCGCCCACCGCGATGCAGGAGATTTCCACTTCCACGTCGCGGGGCAGGCGGGCCACTTCCACGGTTTCGCGGGCCGGGGCCGTCGCGTCGGCAAAGTAAGTGCCGTACACTTGGTTGATGAGGGCGAAGTTGCCGAGGTCTTTCACGAAGATGCTGCACTTCACCACGTCGGTCAGCTGCAGGCCCGCGGCGGCCAGCACGGCGGCGAGGTTTTGCAGCACTTGGCGGGTTTGGGCCGCCACGTCGCCGGCCACGAGCTGCCCGGCGGCGTCCAGCGGAATCTGGCCCGAGACGTACACGGTGTGGCCGGCGCGCACGGCCTGGCTGTAGGGCCCGATGGGCGCGGGCGCCCGGTCGGTGAGGATGATCTGGTGGGGCATGGGAACGAATGGGGATGAGGCCGCAAAAGTCAGCAAAAAGAACGTCACGCCGCGCGCGGCACGACGTTCTTTTCAGCCGTTGGCTGGCCGGCCAAAAAACCTACTCCACCGTCACCGACTTGGCCAGGTTGCGGGGCTGGTCCACGTTGCAGCCGCGCATCACGGCAATGTGGTAGCTCAGCAATTGCAGCGGGATGACCGACACCAGCGGCACCAGGGCCTCCGAGGTGTGGGGCACTTCGATCACGAATTCGGCCATGTCGCGGATGACGTCGTCGCCCTCGGTCACGACGGCGATGATGCGGCCCTTGCGGGCCTTCACCTCCTGAATGTTGCTCACCACCTTCTCGTAGGAGCTGTCGCGGGTGGCGATGACCACCACCGGCATGTTTTCGTCGATGAGGGCGATGGGGCCGTGCTTCATCTCGGCGGCCGGGTAGCCCTCGGCGTGGATGTAGCTGATTTCCTTGAGCTTGAGGGCCCCTTCCAGCGCCACCGGGAAGTTGTAGCCCCGGCCCAGGTACAGGAAGTTGGGCACGTCGCAGAACGTGGCCGCGATTTCGCGGATTTCGTGGTCCAGCTTCAGGGCCTTCTCCACTTTGGCGGGAATGTTTTCCAGCTCCACCATCAGCTCGCGCAGCTTGGTGTCGGTGAGGGTGCCGCGCTTCTGGCCCATGAGCATGGCCAGCAGCGTGAGCACCGTCACCTGGGCCGTGAAGGCCTTGGTGCTGGCCACCCCGATCTCGGGGCCGGCGTGGGTGTAGGCCCCGGCATCGGTGGCGCGGGCAATGCTGCTGCCCACCACGTTGCAGACGCCGAAGATGGTGGCCCCCTTGCTCTTGGCCAGCTCGATGGCGGCCAGCGTGTCGGCCGTCTCGCCGCTCTGCGAGATGGCAATCACGATGTCGCGCTCCGTAATCACGGGGTTGCGGTAGCGGAACTCCGAGGCGTACTCCACCTCCACCGGGATGCGGGCCAGGTCTTCGATCAGGTACTCGGCCACCAGGCCGGCGTGCCAGCTCGTGCCGCAGGCCACGATGATGATGCGCTGGGCGTTCACGAACTTCTGCTCGTAGGCCCGGAAGCCGCCCATGTTCAGGTGGCCGGCTTTGAGCTCCAGGCGGCCGCGCATCGAATCCATGATGGAGCGCGGCTGCTCAAAAATCTCCTTCAGCATGAAGTGCTCGTAGCCGCCTTTCTCGATGCTGTCGAGCTCCATTTCCAGCTTTTGGATGTAGGGCGTCTGCTCCACGTCTTCCTTGCTGCGCAGCTCCAGGCGCCCGTCGCGGATGATGGCAATCTCGTAGTCGTTCACGTACACCACCTCGTTGGTGTACTCGATGATGGGCGTGGCGTCGGAGGCGATGAAAAACTCGCCCGCGCCGATGCCGATCACCATCGGCGAGCCCTTGCGGGCGGCGATGAGCTGGTCGGGGGCGTCGCGGCTCATCACCACGATGGCGTAAGCGCCCACCACTTCGTGCAGGGCCAGGCGCACGGCCTCTTCCAGGTTGCAGTCGTTCTGCTTTTGAATCTCCTCGATGAGGTTGACGAACACCTCCGTGTCGGTGTCGGAGTGGAACTCGTGGCCCTGCTGCTGCAAGTGGGTTTTCAGGGCCGCGTAGTTCTCGATGATGCCGTTGTGGATGATGGCGATCCGCTGCGAGGTGGAGTAGTGCGGGTGGGCGTTGGTGTCGTTGGGCTCGCCGTGGGTGGCCCAGCGGGTGTGGCCCATGCCCACGTGGGCGTGGGTATCTTTTTCAGCGATGAAGTTTTCCAGCTCCGCCACCTTGCCCTTCTTCTTGTACACGTTCAGGCCGCCGTTCATCAGGGCCACGCCCGCCGAATCGTAGCCCCGGTATTCGAGCCGGTGCAAGCCTTTGAGGATAATGGGGCAGGCCTCACGGTGGCCCAGGTATGCAACAATGCCGCACATAGTAGAAAAAAATTAAATAACGTGGAAAATCAAATATGGGAAATCACGAAAAAAATTCGGCGGCCCACCCACAATAATGGACGGGCCGCCGTTACAAAAAGCATGCTACGCGCCGTACATCCGCATCCACAACCGCACGGCCCCCGCGCTGGCAGCGCCGGCCAGGGCCCCGGCGCACGGGAGCGCGGCGCGGCTAATTCGCCAGTTCATTGTAGAGCGCCAGATAGGAAGAGTGCATGTTTTCGTCGGTCGCCACCTGGCTCAGGCGCTTGCGCGAGGCGTATTCGTGGAACATGCCGTTGAGGTTGTCCGAAAAATCTTCGTCGGAGCGCACCACGATGTCGGCGTAGTCCATGCCGATTTTCACGAAGCCGCTGAAGTCCGCGGTTTTCAGCGAGTTCAGCATCTGGTCGTCGATGTCGAGCATCTTGGCCTTCTCCAGCAGATTGCCTTCGAATTTGTCGGGAAATTCGTTGTTGTAAATCGAGAACACCGACTTGGCGTCCTTGAACACCGGGTCCTTTTTGTAGGTCGTTTTCAGGTACAGCGGAATCAGGCCCGTCATCCAGTCCGAGCAGTGCACGATGTTGGGCGACCAGCCGAGCTTTTTCACCGTTTCCAGCACGCCCTTGCAGAAGAAGATGGCGCGCTCGTCGTTGTCGGCGTGGAAGTGGTCGTTCTTGTCGACCAGGGCCGACTTGCGGTGGAAATAGTCCTCGTTGTCAATGAAATACACCTGGAGCTTGGCCGTCGGGATGGACGCCACCTTGATGACCAGCGGCTTCTCGTCGTCGCCCACGGCAATGTTGATGCCCGAGAGGCGCACGACTTCGTGCAGCCGGTTTTTGCGCTCGTTGATGATGCCAAAACGGGGCACAAAAATCCGAATCTCACACCCCATTTCCTGCATGCCGGCCGGCAGTCGACGCAGCAGCTCCGCCACTTTCGTCGTGTTCAGGAACGGGTCTATTTCGGTGGCCGCGTAAAGGATGCGCAACTTCGACATAAGGGTGGGTTTTAAAAGAAAAAAGTGACGGCCATACGATGGGCGCACAAAATTACACAATTTTGGGCAGAAATTCAACCCCTTTTCCCCTGGGGCCCTGCTTATGGGCCTTTTTTTATTATGCTGATCCTTTCTACCGCTGCCAGCTTGCACGCCTTTGCCGAAGACGCGCGTCGCGCCGGCCAACGCCTGGGCCTGGTGCCCACCATGGGGGCCCTGCACGCCGGCCACCTGCAGCTGGTGGCCGCTGCCCGCGCCGAGTGCGACGCGGTGGTGGCCAGCGTGTTCGTCAACCCCACGCAGTTCAACAGCCCCGACGATTTCCGCCTCTACCCGCGCCTGCCCCGGGCCGACACCGACCTGCTGGCCGCCGCCGGCTGCACGGCCGCTTTCCTGCCCGGCGTGGAGGAAATGTACCCCCAGCCGGCCGCGCTGCGCTTCGATTTCGGGGCCCTGGAGCAAGTGATGGAGGGGGCCCACCGGCCGGGCCACTTCAACGGGGTGGCCACGGTGGTGAGCAAGCTGTTCCACATGGCGCGGCCCCACCGGGCGTATTTTGGGCAGAAAGACTGGCAGCAGGTGGCCGTGGTGCGGCAGTTGGTGGCCGATTTGTCGTTCGACCTCGAAATCGTGGCCTTCCCCACGGTGCGCGAGGCCGACGGGCTGGCCATGTCGTCGCGCAACCGCCGCCTCGACGCCGCCGCCCGCGCCGTGGCCCCGCGCCTGCACGGGGCCCTGGCCGCCGCCGCCGCGCAGGTGCGCCTGGGCCGCCCGCCCGCCGCCGTGCAGGCGCAGGCCGAGGCCTTGCTGGCCCAAACGCCCGAAATCGCGCTGGAATACTTCGCCGTGGCCGACGCCCTCACCTTGCAGCCGCTGGCCGCCTACGCCCCCGGCCGGGCCACGGTGCTGTGCCTGGCCGCGCACCTGGGCGGCGTGCGCCTCATCGACAACGTGGTGGTGGAAGCGGTGCGTGCGTGATGGAGCGCAGGGGGTGAACAGCCGTCCAACGTCTTTGCTCCATCGCGCACGCACCCGTTGGCCCGCCCGCCGGCTCGTGCCGTACCTTTGCGGCCCAATTCCCCCCTTCCGCAAGCTAATTCCAGTTCCGACGCGCTATGGCGATGTACATCGAGGTGATGAAGTCCAAAATTCACCGGGCCAAGGTCACCCAGGCCGACTTGAACTACGTCGGCAGCGTGACCATCGACGAAGACTTGCTCGACGCGGCCAACCTGGTGGAAAACGAGAAGGTCACGGTCGTCAACGTCAACAACGGGGCCCGGTTCGAAACCTACACCATCCGCGGCGAGCGGGGCTCGGGCACGGTGTGCCTCAACGGCCCCGCCGCCCGCCTGGTGGCCCTCGGCGACGTGGTGATCATCTTCTCCTACGCCCAGATTGACTTCGCCGACGCCCGCGCCCACCGCCCCACGGTGGTGTTTCCCGACGAGCACAACCGCTTGGTTTAATTGATGAAGCACCTGCTCACCGCCCTCAAGTACGCGCTGCTGCTGGCCGTATCGGGGGCCCTGATGGTGTACGCCGTGCGCGGCCAGGACCTCTCGCGCATCGGGCACTACATCCGCACGGCCAACTACTTCTGGCTGGGCCTCACCATGTTGCTCTCGGTGCTGGGCTACCTCAGCCGGGCCTACCGCTGGCAGATGCAGCTCACGGCGTCGCAGCACAAAACGCCCTTCTGGGACGTGTACCACGCCATGATGGTGGGCTACCTGGCCAACCTGGTGCTGCCGCGCATGGGCGAGGTCATCCGCTGCTCGGTGCTGCGGCGCACCAGCCGCGTGCCGGTGGAAGTGTCGCTGGGCACGGTCGTGACCGAGCGGGTGCTCGACGTGCTGGTGCTGGCCGGGCTGCTGGCCGCCACGCTGCTGCTCGACTTCCACACGTTCTGGGCCTTTGTGACCGACAAGCTGCTGGCCGGCCGCTACGACGCCCTGGCCCGCAACCGCACGCCCCTGCTGTGGGCCGCCGCGCTGGGGGCCCTGCTGCTGGCCCTCGCCGCCGGGGCCCTCGTGCGCAACCTGGAGCGGCTGCGGCAGCACCGGCTGTACGCGCGCGCGGCGGCGTTCGGGCGGGGGCTGCTGGCGGGCGTGTTCAGCGTGCGTCGGCTCGAGCACAAGGGCCCGTTTTTGCTGCACACGGCCTTCACGTGGGGGGTGTACTTTTTGATGGACTACCTGGCGTTTTTCTGCTTCCCCGAAACGGCCGGGCTGGGCTGGCGGGCCGGGCTGGCGGTGCTCACCTTCGGGGCCTTCGGCATGGCCGCGCCGGTGGCCGGCGGCATCGGGCCCTTTCACCTCATGGTGCAGAGCACGCTGGTGGCCTACGGCATCGGCCTGGAAGCCGGCATCGCCTTCGCCCTGGTGGTGCACGGGGCCCAAACGCTGCTGGTGGTGGTGCTCGGCGGCATCAGCTTCGCCCTGAGCATGGTGCAGGCCGGGCGCGCTGGCCGGGCGGTGGCCGCGCCGGCCGCCTGAGGGCCCCGGGTCGCGGCGTGGCGCAAGCATCATTTTTCGGCCGCGATGCGGTAACTTTGACGCCCTACTTTTGGCCGCCCTGCTCGCGGGGCGGTTTTTTCTTTAGCTACTTTCCGCCTTTACTTTCCGCCCATTTTTATGGCTGAACTCAAAAAAACACCCAAAACCAGCAAAACCCGGCTGGCCGACGACATCCAGAACGCCGGCAGCGGCAAAACCATCAAGCAGCCCAATGTCAACGACGACAAGCTGACCACCATCACGGAGATGCGCGAGCAGGCCCACGGCAACACCGCCGTGGCCGTCGACGACGAGCAGCGCCTGCGCAAGGCCTTCGTGGACAAAGACTGGAACGAGATTAAAATCGCCGACAGCTGGCAGATTTTCAAGGTGATGGCCGAGTTCGTGGAGGGCTTCGAAAAGATGTCCAAGATCGGGCCCTGCGTGAGCATCTTCGGCTCGGCCCGCACCCAGCCCGACAACCCCTACTACCAGATGGCCGAGGAAATCGCCGCCAAGCTCGTGCGCCACGGCTACGGCGTCATCACCGGCGGGGGCCCCGGCATCATGGAGGCCGGCAACAAAGGCGCCCGCGCCGAAGGCGGCAAGTCGGTGGGCCTCAACATCGAGCTGCCCTTCGAGCAGACCCACAACGTCTACATCGACCAGGACAAGTGCATCGACTTCGACTACTTTTTTGTGCGCAAGGTGATGTTTGTGAAGTACGCCCAGGCCTTCGTGGGCATGCCCGGCGGCTTCGGCACCCTCGACGAGCTGTTCGAGGCCATCACGCTGATCCAGACCAAAAAAATCGGCCGCTTCCCCATCGTGCTCGTGGGCTCGGCGTACTGGAACGGCCTCTTTCAGTGGATTAAAGACGTGATGCTCACCGAAGAGCACAACATCTCGGCCGAAGACCTGCACCTGGTGCAAATTGTGGACGACGCCAGCACGGCCGTGAAAATCATCGACGACTTCTACCACAAATACTCGCTCTCGCCGAACTTCTAACCCTTTGGTTTTAAGAAATTAACCGCAACTACAACGGTTTTGCAGCCCTGTTTTTCGGCAAATTTTACTTGTTGCTTTTGAAAGCCGGGCCCCGCGGGGCCCGGCTTTTTGTTTGCGGTGCGCCGCCCCACCTTTGCACCTCCACTTCCCGCGCCCGTGCCCGCCCCTACCCCCGTTTTCGATTACGATTACGATTACCTCATCGTGGGCGGCGGCGCGGCGGGCCTCAGCCTGGCCTACCACATCAGCCAGGAGCCGCGGCTGGCCGGCAAAACCGTGCTCCTCATCGAGCCCGAAGCCAAGGACCAGAACGACCGCACCTGGTCGTTTTGGACGGCCGAGCCGCACTTGTTCGAAGCCGTCGTGGCCCACCAATGGCACCGCCTGGCGTTCCGCAGCCCCGGCTTTGCGCGCGTCCTCGACCTGGGGCCCTACCGCTACCAAACCATTCGGGCGCTGGATTTCTACCAGTTCGTGCACCGGGCCCTGGCCGCCGACCCGCGCTTCACGCGGCGGCGCGGCACCGTCGAGGAGCTGGCCGACACCCCGGCCGGCGTGCGCGCCCGCGGCAGCGCGGGCACCTTCGCGGCCCGCTACGCCTTCGACAGCCGCCCGCCCGCCGTGGTGCCCAACCCGGCGCGGCACCGCTACCTCTTGCAGCACTTCGTGGGCTGGGAGGTGGAAACCGACGCCGACGCGTTCGACCCCGCCGTGGTGGAATTCATGGACTTTCGGGGGCCCCAGCACCGCGAGGCGCGCTTCGTGTACGTGCTGCCCTTCGGCCCGCGCCGGGCCCTGGTGGAGTACACGCTGTTTTCGGGCCAGCCGCTGCCCAAGGCCGAGTACGAAGGCTACATTGTTGATTATTTGCATAATACGCTGGGCCTGGCGGCCGGCCAGTACCGCGTGGTAGCCGAAGAGGCGGGGGCCATCCCGATGACCGACCACCCGCTGCCGGACCGCGCCGGGGCCCACGTCGTCAACCTGGGCACCCGGGGCGGGCGGGCCAAGCCCAGCACGGGCTACGCTTTCCGGCGCATCCAGGCGCACTCGGCGCGGCTGGTGGGGGCCCTGGCCGCCACCGGCCGGCCGCCCGCCGACCCCACCGGCGACCGGTGGCAGTTCCGGCTCTTCGACACGCTGCTGCTCGACATCATGCAGCGCCGGGGCGAAACCACGCGCGACATTTTCCGGCAGCTGTTCAGCCGCAACCCGGTGGGACGCATCTTCCGGTTTCTGGACGAGCAAACCTCGTGGGCCGACAACCTGCGCGTCATGCGCTCGGTGGCCCCGGGGCCCTTCCTGCGTTCCATCGGGCAGGTGCTGCGCGGCCGCCCGGGGCGCCGAAAAGCGTAAAAAAACGGCCCCGACGCAGCCCCAGCGGGGCCGCGTCGGGGCCGTTTTTTCTAGTGTTTGGCGCTTGGTGCTCAGTGCTTGGCTGTTTTCATCAAGCGCTGAGCACCAAGCATTAAAAACCTAGTATTCGTCCTCGTTGAACATAAAGTCCTCTTTGGTGGGGTAGTCGGGCCACACTTCCTCGATGCTTTCGTAGGGCTGGCCGTCGTCTTCCAGGCCTTGGAGGTTTTCCACCACTTCCATGGGCGCGCCCGAGCGGATGGAAAAGTCAATCAGTTCGTCTTTGGTGGCAGGCCAGGGGGCATCTTCCAGGTAGGAGGCCAGTTCGAGGGTCCAATACATAGTAAAAGGAAATAAGAGGTTTGGCGAAGGTAGGCGCAAAGGCCGAAAAAACACAACGGAGGCGCCCGCGTTTCCGCCAACGTAAACCGCCTTCAAAAGTTAAGCCAGCTTGCGGTCCTGCTGCTCAAAAAGGGCAATCAGGTCGTTTTTAGTGCGCACTTTCCGTTCCAGGGAGCGGATTTTGGTTTGCTGTAGCTGCCGGAACGCCTCGTTGGCGGGCGTGGCGGCCAGGTTGCCGAAGTTTTCGCGCAGCGCGTCCAGCTCCTGGGCATCGGCGGCGAGCAGCTCGCGCAGGGCCGCGGCCCGCACCCGGGCGCGGCCGGCGGGGGCCCCGTTTTCGGGGGCCGTGCGCTTGCGCAGGTGATATTCCAAGGCGCTCAGCTCGAACACCTTATCGCAGGCCAGCATGAAACGCTGCCAGATGCGGTCCGACTCCTCGCCCCGCACCGTGCCCACCTGTTTCCACTCGGTTTGCAGGGCCTTGGCTTGCTGGATGGCCTCGTGCGGGGGCACGGCCAGCAGGGCCTCGGCGCGCTCGGCCAGGGCGCGCTTGCGGGCCAGCAGCTCTTCGGGCGCGCCGGGGGCCCCGGCGTGGGGGCCGGCGGCGCGCTGGGCTTCGACGTGGTGCTTGAGGCGCTCAAAAAAACGGTTGTTGGCCCCCCGGAAACGGGCCCACAGCTCGGCGGCTTGCTTTTTGGGCAGGGTGCCGCCCACCTCGCGCCAGGTTTGCTGGAGCAGCTTGAGCTGGCGCGAGGCCGCCTCGAACTGGGGCGACTCCTGGAGCTGCTCGGCTTGCTGCACCAAGTCGCGGTAGCGGTTCAGGGCGCGGTTGGCCATGGCCTTTTTGTCGGCCTGAAACGCCCGGCGGCGGTCGAAAAACGCCTGGATGGCGGCGTGGAAGCGGGCTTCCAGCTCGTCGGCCCGGGCCTTGTCGACGGGCCCGGTTTTGACCCAGCCCTGGCGCAAGTCCTTCACTTTCTCGCTGGCCGAGAGCCACTCCACGCTGTTGCGCAGGGCTTCGGCTTCCTCCACGAACCCGATTTTGGTGGCCAGGTTTTTTTCGCGGTTGCGGCCCACGCCCACGGCCACGGCCGCTTCGGCCGCTTCGAGGCGGGCGTGCAGGTCGGCGAAGTCGCCGAGGGCGTCGAAGGTGCGGGTTTGCTCCCGGAGGTGCTGCACCTTCATCAGAAAAGAGCCTTGGTTGTCGCTGGCCGCCATGCGGGCCAGCAGCTCGTCGACCTTGGCGCGGAAGGCCTCGAAGCGGCGGGCAAAGTACGTGAGGGCGTCGGCGTCCGAGTCCTTCACCAGGCCCACCCGGCGGGCGGGCCCGCCCAGCACCGGGCGCAGCCACACGCCGCCGTCGGCCACGTAGCCGAAGCGCTGCGCGGCAGCCAGCAAGTGGTCGGTTGGTTCCATAAAAAAGTACACGCGGGAATGGGAGGCGAAAAAAGAAGAGCGGCAGCCGTGCGGAACGGCCAGAAATTACAAGTTTACGCGAAAACCCCCGCCCACCGAACAGAACCGGCCCCGGTCCGGGGCCCGGGGCCGGCCGGTTTCGGCGGCGGACTGCCGTTCTTTGTTTTTTTTCGCCCCCTTCCCCATTCCTTCGCCCCCGCCCATGAGCGACCAGACCATCATCTTCAGCATGGCCGGCGTGAGTAAAATCTACCCGCCGCAGAAGCAAGTTCTCAAGAATATTTACCTCTCGTTTTTCTACGGGGCCAAGATTGGGGTGCTGGGCCTCAACGGCTCGGGCAAGTCGAGCCTGCTGAAAATCATCGCCGGCGTCGACAAGCAGTTTCAGGGCGAAGTGGTGTTTTCGCCCGGCTACTCGGTGGGCTACCTCGAGCAGGAGCCCCAGCTCGACCCCGCCAAAACCGTGCGCGACGTGGTGGAGGAAGGCGTGGCCGAAACGGTGGCCCTGCTGAAAGAATTCGACGAGATCAACGACGCCTTCGGGGCCGAAGACGCCGATTTCGACAAGCTGCTCGACCGCCAGGGCCGGGTGCAGGAGCGCCTCGACCAGCTCGACGCCTGGAACCTCGACGCCCGGCTGGAGCGCGCCATGGACGCGCTGCGCACGCCCCCGCAGGAGGCCGTCATCGGCACGCTGAGCGGCGGCGAGAAGCGCCGCGTGGCCCTGTGCCGCCTGCTGCTGCAAGAGCCCGACGTGCTGCTGCTCGACGAGCCCACCAACCACCTCGACGCCGAAAGCGTGCTCTGGCTGGAGCAGCACCTGCAGCAGTACAAGGGCACGGTCATCGCCGTGACCCACGACCGCTACTTCCTCGACAACGTGGCCGGCTGGATCCTGGAGCTGGACCGCGGCGCCGGCATTCCGTGGAAGGGCAACTACAGCAGCTGGCTGGAGCAGAAAACCGACCGCATGGCCAAGGAGGAAAACACCGAAAGCAAGCGCATGAAAACCCTCCAGCGCGAGCTGGACTGGGTGCGGATGTCGCCCAAGGCGCGCCAAAGCAAGGGCAAGGCCCGCCTGGCCAACTACGACAAGCTGGCCAGCGAAGAAGCCAAGGACAAGGAGCAGAAGCTGGAGCTCTTCATTCCCGACGGCCCCCGCCTGGGGGCCCAGGTGATCGAGGCCGCGGGCTTGCGCAAGGCCTTTGGCGACAAGCTGCTGTTCGAGAACCTGAGCTTCTCGCTGCCGCAGGGCGGCATCGTGGGCATCATCGGGCCCAACGGGGCGGGCAAAACTACCTTGTTCCGGATGATAACCGACCAGCTGCAGCCCGATGCGGGCACGTTTGAGGTGGGCCCCACGGTGCTCACGGCGTACGTCGACCAGCAGCACGACACGCTCGACGGCAGCAAGTCGGTGTTCGACACCATCACGGGCGGCACCGAAACCATGCTGCTGGCCGGCCGCCCCGTGAACTCGCGGGCCTACGTGAGCAAGTTCAACTTCGGCGGCGGCGACCAGGAAAAGAAGGTCGGCACGCTGAGCGGCGGCGAAAAAAACCGGGTGCACCTGGCCATGACGCTCAAACAGGGCGCCAACCTGTTGCTGCTCGACGAGCCCACCAACGACCTGGACGTGAACGCCATCCGGGCCCTGGAGGACGCGCTGGAAAACTTCGCCGGCTGCGCCGTCATCATCTCGCACGACCGCTGGTTCCTCGACCGGCTGGCCACCCACATCCTGGCGTTTGAAGGCGACTCAGAAGTGGTGTGGTTCGAGGGCAATTTCTCGGACTACGAAGAAGCCAAACGCAAGCGCCTCGGCGACGTGGAGCCCAAGCGCGTGCGCTACAAGAAGCTGGGCTAGGGCCCCGGCCCGCCAAAAAAACAGCGCGGACCGCCCGGTTCGCGCTGTTTTTCTTTTTTGACCACGCCCCTGCTGCCGTTTCCGGGCAGGGCTTTGAGCCGGGCGTTTTCGGTGAGGCTGAGCCGGGGCGGCCGTTCGGCCGGCCCAGCAGCCGTTCGGCCGGCGCATTGCCCGTTCGCGGAGATTTGCTTGGGGGCCCTGCGGGGGGCCGGTAGGTTTGGGGCATCCAATCACCAATCATTCCCCCACACCCCATGCGAATTTCCGCTGTTGCCCGCCGCTTGTCCGCTGTTATGCTGCTCATGGGCGCCGCCGGCCCGGCCGCCGTGGCCGCCGCTGGGGGCCCTGCTTTTGCCCGGCGGGCCGACGACCCGGCCGCGCACCCCGCCTTCACGGTGCGGGTGGTGGGCCAGGGCCCGCCGATGCTGCTCATCCCCGGCCTGACCTGCCCCGGCGCGGTGTGGGACGAAACCGTGGCCCACTACCAGCGGCAGTACCAGTGCCACGTCGTGTCGCTCGCCGGCTTCGGCGGGGCGGCGCCCGCGGCCGGGGCCGTGGCCGACCCGCTGCTGCCCGCCGTGCGCGACCAGCTCCTGGCCTACCTCAAAACCCAAAAGCTGCGGCAGCCGGTGGTGGTCGGCCACAGCCTGGGCGGCTTTCTGGCCCTGTGGCTGAGCACCACCCAGCCCGAGGCCGTGGGGCCGCTCGTGATCCTGGATTCGCTGCCCTTCCTGGGGGCCGTCCAAAACCCCGCCGCCACCGCGGAAACCGCCCGGCCCGGGGCCGCCGCCCTGCGCGCGCAAATGCGCACGGGGGCCCTGCCGCCGGCCGCCCGCCGCCAGCTGGCGGCCGGTATGGTGACGGACTCGGCCCGCGTGACGCAGGTGGCGCGCTGGGGCGCGGCCTCCGACCCGGCCACCGTGGCCCAGGCCATGTACGACCTGTACACCACCGACCTGCGCCCCGACCTGGGCCGCGTGCGGCAGCCGGTGCTGGTGCTGGGCACTTGGGCCGCCTACCAGCCGTACGGGGCCACCAAGGAAAGCACCCGCGCCATCTTCGCCCAGCAGTACGCCAAGCTGCCGCAGCAGGACATTGAAATGTCGGAGGCCGGCCGGCACTTCGTGATGTACGACGACACGGCCTGGTTCCTGGCCCAAACCGATGCGTTTCTGAAGGCGCACCCGGTGGCCAAAAAATAACGGCACGCGGCCCGAACGTTGCCGTTCGGGCCGCTTTTTGTGCCGGCCGGGGCCGTAATTTGGCCGCGGCTTTTCCTTCCTTTCCATGCCCCTGCTCACCGCCCGCCCGCGCTTGTACTGGTTGTTTCAGCTCGTGGGCTGGACGCTCTACGGGGTGTTCGGCGGCCTGCTGGCCAGCATCTTCGGCAAATTTTCGCCCATCATCGTCCTCGTGGAAGCGCTGGTGGCGGCCACGCTGATTGTGCTCAGCCACGGGCTGCGGCTCTTCGCGCGGCGGCGCGGGTGGGCCCGGCTGCCGCTGGGGGCCCTGCTGCCGCGGCTGCTCGTGGCGCACGCGCTCATCGCCGTCGGCAGCATGGTGATCATCGGCGGCCTGACGGCCCTGGGCTACCGGCTGGCGCGGCCCGCCCACGCGGGCACGGGCTTCCCGTGGGTGCAGTACGTGGGCTACGCCATGAACGTCTTTTTTGTGATGTGGCTGTGGTCGACCATCTACTTTGGCCTGCACTACTTCGACAGCTACCAGCAGGCCGACGTCGACAAGTGGAAGCTGGCCGCCGCCGTGCGCGAAGCCGAGATGCGCACGCTCAAGGCCCAGATCAACCCGCACTTTCTCTTCAACGGCCTCAACAACATCCGGGCCCTGGTGCTGGAAAACCCGGCCCGCGCCCGCGAGATGATGACCCACCTCTCCGACCTGCTGCGCGCCTCGCTCCAGCTCAACGCCCGCGAGCAGGTGCCGCTGGCCCGCGAGCTGGAAACCGTGCGCCACTACCTGGCCCTCGAAGCCTTGCAGCTGGAAGAGCGCCTGGCCTACACCCTCGACGTGGACCCCGGGGCCCTCGCCGTGCCGCTGCCCCCCATGACGCTGCAGCTGCTGGTCGAAAACGCCATCAAGCACGGCATCGCGCCCCGCCCGGGCGGGGGGCGGGTGCAGCTGGCGGCCCAGCTCGACGGCGCGGGCCAGCTCCTCGTCACGGTGCGCAACCCCGGCCGCTACCGGCCGCCCGCCCGGCCCGGGCCCGACCACACCGGCGTGGGCCTGCCCAACGCCCACGAACGCCTCCAGCTGCTGTTCGGGCCCGCCGCCAGCCTGCGCATCGGCAACGACGCCCACCAGGCCGACACCGTGCTCGCCGAGCTGCGCCTGCCCGTCCCACCTTTTTCTACCCCGCCCGCCCCCGCCCCCGCTGCCCCATGATGAACGTGCTCATCGTCGACGACTCGCGCCTGGCGCGCACGGAGCTGCGCCACCTGCTGCGCGCCTTCCCCGACGTGGCCGTGGTGGGCGAAGCCCGCCACGCCGACGAGGCCCGCGCCCAGCTCGGGGCCCTGCGGCCCGACGTGTTGCTGCTCGACGTGCAGATGCCCGGCCAGTCGGGCTTCGAGCTGCTGGCCTCGCTCGACGCCGCCCCGCACGTCATCTTCACCACCGCTTACGACGAATACGCCCTGCAAGCCTTCGCCGTGAACGCCCTCGACTACCTGCTGAAGCCCGTGCAGGAACCCCGCCTGGCCGCCGCCCTGGCCAAGGCCCGCGCCCGGCTGCTAGCGCCCGCCGGGGCCCCGCCCGCGCCCGCCGAGCCCGCCGCCGCGGCCCAGGCCCCGCTCACGGCCCAGGACCAGGTGTTTGTGAAGGACGGCGAGCGGTGCTGGTTTGTGAAGCTGGCCGACGTCAAGCTCTTTGAGATCAACGGCAGCTACACCCGCATTTATTTCGACGACCACCGCCCGCTCATCCCGCGCACCTTGCAGCAGCTCGAAGCGCGGCTCGACCCCAAAGTGTTCTTCCGCGTGAACCGCCAGCAGATCATCAACCTCAAGTGGATTGCCGGCATCGAGCCCTGGTTCAGCAATACGCTGCGCCTGGCGCTGCGCGGCGGCCCCGAGGTCGAAGTGTCGCGGCAGCAGTCGGTGCGCTTCCGGGAGCTGCTGAGTTTGTAGTTTAGCCGTGAATAGCTGGCCGTGAACCGCTGGCATCGGCCCGGTGCACTCTCCGTTCAACTGCTCGCTGTCAACCGCTCACCCCCCGCTCTCATGACGCAGATTCTTCTTCCGGCCCTGGTTCTCTGCCTGCTGGCTACGCCCCTGTGGGCCCAGCAGGGCCCCGCGCCCGGCCCGCCGGCCGACCCGCTGCGCACCGATTGGGCGGGCCTGGCGCGCTACGCGCCGCTCAACCAGCAGCTGCCGGCCCCGCAAGCCGGCCGCGCCCGCGTGGTGCTGCTGGGCAATTCCATCACCGACGCCTGGCCCGGCGCCGACCCCGCGTTTTTCGCGGGCGCGCCCTACGAGCTCGTGGGGCGGGGCATCAGCGGGCAAACCTCGCCGCAGATGCTGGTGCGCTTCCGGCAGGACGTGCTGGACCTGCGCCCGGCGGCGGTGGCCATCCTGGCGGGCACCAACGACGTGGCCGAGAACACGGGCCCCTACCAGCCGCAGGCCACGCTCAACAACATCGTGTCGATGGCCGAGCTGGCCCGGGCCCACGGCGTGCGCGTCATCCTGTGCTCGGTGACGCCCACCTACGAGTTTCCCTGGCGGCCGGGGCTGGGCCCGGGCCCCAAAATCGTGGCCCTCAACGCCCAAATCAAAGCCTATGCCCGGCAGCAGCACTTCGTGTACCTCGACTACCACGCCGCCCTGGCCGACGAGCGGCAGGGCATGAAAGCCGCCCTGGCCCGCGACGGGGTGCACCCCACCCTGGCCGGCTACCGCGTGATGGAGCCGCTCTTGCAGCAAGCCGTGGCCGAGGCGCTGAAGCAGCGGTAGCGGCCCCGGCCGGCCGGCGCGCTACATTTAGCCCATGCTTACCCCCGCCGAATACGACCGCCTCGACGGCCTGGCCCAGGCCGCCCTCGTGCGCCAGGGCCAGCTCACGGCCGCCGAGCTGTGCGCCGCCGCCATTGCCCGCGCCGGGGCCGTGAACCCCCACCTCAACGCCGTGGTGCACGAGCTGTACGGGCCGGCGCGAGAGCGGGCCGCGGCCGGGCTGCCGGCGGGCCCGTTCGGCGGTGTGCCGTTTTTGCTGAAGGACTTCGGGGCCGCCTACGCCGGGGCCCCGCACACGGCGGGCAGCCGGGCCCTGCGCCAGTTTGTGCCGGCCGAAGACGACGAGCTGGTGCGGCGCTGGCAGGCGGCGGGCGTCAACATCCTGGGCAAAACCAACACGCCCGAATTTGCCCTGCTGGGCGTGACCGAGCCGGCGCTGTTCGGCCCCGCCCGCAACCCCTGGCACCTGGGCCACACGCCCGGCGGCTCCAGCGGCGGGGCGGCGGCGGCCGTGGCGGCGGGCATCGTGCCGCTGGCCGGGGCCGGCGACGGGGGCGGCTCCATCCGCATTCCGGCGGCGTGCTGCGGGCTCTTTGGGCTAAAACCCAGCCGGGGCCGCGTGCCCACCGGCCCCGGCCAGGGCGAAAAATGGCAGGGCGCGGCCGTGGAGCACGTGCTCAGCCGCTCGGTGCGCGACAGCGCGGCCATGCTCGACGCCACCCAGGGCCCCGACGCGGGGGCCCCCTACTTCCTGCCCGCCCCGGCCCGGCCGTACCTGGCCGAAGTGGGGCGGGCGCCGGGCCGGCTGCGCATCGCCTTCAGCCTGGGCCACCCGCTGGGCGCGGCCCTGCACCCGGAGTGCGTGGCGGCCGTGCACGGGGCCGCCCGCCTGCTCCAAAGCCTGGGCCACGACGTGGACGAGGTGCCGCTGCCCTTCGACGGGCGGGCCGTGGCGGCGGCGTTCCTGCTGCTGTACTTCGGCGAAACCGGGGCCACCATCGCGGCCCTGGCCAAGGTGCTCGGCCGCCCCGCCCGGCCCGCCGACGTGGAGCCCACCACCTGGCTGCTGGGCTTGCTGGGCCGCACCTACTCAGCCGCCGACTTCGCCGCCGCCCGCCACACCTGGAACGACAGCGCCCGCCGCATGGGCCGCTTCCACCAAACCCACGACCTGCTGCTCACGCCCACGCTGGCCGCCCCGCCCGTGCGCATCGGCGAATTGCAGCCCACGCCCGCCGAGCAGCGGCTGCTGCGGCTGGTGAACACCTTCGGCCTCGGGGCCCTCGTCCGCCGCTCGGGCATCGTGGAGCGCCTGGCCGAGCAAAGCCTCGAAAAGACGCCCTACACCCAGGTGGCCAACCTCACGGGCCAGCCCGCCATGTCGGTGCCCCTGCACTGGACCGCCGACGGCCTGCCCTGCGGCGTGCAGTTCATCGCCCCGCTCGGGGCCGAGGACGTGCTCTTCCGCCTGGCCGGGCAGTTGGAGCAGGCCCGGCCGTGGTTCGGCCGCCGCCCGGCGCTGACGGAGTAGGGCCCCGGGCCCTAGCCGGCAAAGTCCTCTGCCAGCCGCCAGATTTCCGTGCCCGGCGGCAGGGCCACGGGCCCGGCAAAGGCCAGCAGCAGGCCGTACACGGCGGTGTGGCCGGCGCGCTCAATTTCCTCCACCGTGGCCGTGCCGGCGACGGCTGCCCCGCCGGCCAGACGGGCTTCGACGGCCAGGGCCGTGTGCAGGGGGAGGGCCCCGAGGGGCCCGCCGGGGCCGGCGGGCAGCGCCAGCAAGCCCAGGCCCGGCACGGGCCAGGCGGCGCCCACGCGCAGCAACAAAACGGGAACGGTTTCGGGCATCCGGGCAGTACGGCGGCGGGGGCGCTGCCGTTGAAAAGGTGAATTAATGGCGCCGCGGGCTCCTGTGCCGGCCCGGGCAGGCGGGCGCAACCGCGGGCCGTCGGCAGGGCCCTGGCACAAAGCAGTATTTGCCTGAAAAAGTCGAGCTTACGATTTTTTCGTGAAAATATTTGGGGAGACGGCCGGTGCGGGCCCGCCGTTAGCGGTCTTTGCCTGAATTGATTACTGTAACTTTAACCAGGACGGGACAGTACAATTCGGCAGCGGAACCACGGGCTGTTCGGGAATAAAAACCGGGGCCGGGGCCCGTGAAATGCGCGTCGAATTCCTTCATCCTTCCCACCCAACCCTAACCGAGGCCGCTTATGCTCGCCATGAATTACCGGGGCCCTTACCGGGTCCGCCTGGACCGTAACAAGCCCATGCCCGAAATCCTGCACCCGCAGGACGCCAT
This sequence comes from Hymenobacter sp., assembly GCA_025353745.1. Lineage (GTDB taxonomy): Bacteria > Bacteroidota > Bacteroidia > Cytophagales > Hymenobacteraceae > Hymenobacter. Next base: position 2,341 of record JANXOE010000090.1, on the reverse strand, counting down.
CGTGCGCGTGACGCGCGCCTGCATCTGCGGGTCCGACCTGCACTTGTACCACGGCCTGGTGCCGGACACGCGCGTGGGCTCCACCTTCGGGCACGAGTTCGTGGGCATCATCGAGGAGGTGGGCCCCGACGTGACGAAGGTGAAAGTCGGCGACCAGGTGCTGGTGCCGTTCAATATTGCCTGCGGCGAATGCGTGTTCTGCAAGCAGGAGATGTACGGCAACTGCCACGAATCGAACCCGGAGGCCACGGCCGTGGGGGCCATTTACGGCTATTCGCACACCGCCGGCGGCTACAACGGCGGCCAGGCCGAGTACGTGCGCGTGCCCTACGCCAACGTGGGCCCCACGGTCATCCCGGCCGACATGGACCCCGACGATGCCGTGCTGCTCACCGACGTGGTGCCGACCGGCTACCAGGCCGCCGAGATGGGGGCCATTCAGCCCGGCGACACGGTGGTGGTGTTCGGGGCCGGCCCCGTGGGCATCATGGCGGCCAAGTGCGCCTGGCTGTTCGGGGCGGGCCGCGTCATCGTGATCGACCACTTGGAATACCGCCTCGAATTCGTGCGCAACTACGCCCAGTGCGAGGCCTACAACTTCAAGTCGCTGGAAGACCCGGTGCTGTTCATCAAGAAAACGACCGGCTGGCTGGGGGCCGACGTGTGCATCGACGCCGTGGGCGCCGACGCCTCCGGCAACGCCATGCAGTCCATCACCGGCAAGAAGCTGCTGTTGCAGGCCGGGGCGGCCACGGCCCTGCACTGGGCCATCAACGCGGTGAAAAAAGGCGGCGTCGTGTCGATTGTGGGCGTGTACGGCCCCACGGATAACCTCGTGCCCATCGGCAACATGATGAACAAGGGCATCACCATGCGGGGCAACCAAACGTCGGTCAAGCGCCTGCTGCCCCGCCTCATCGAGCACGTGCAGGCCGGCCGGCTCAACCCCAAAGGCATCATCACGCACCGCGTGCCGCTCGAAGAAGTGGCCGACGCCTACCACATCTTCTCGGCCAAGCTGGACGAGTGCATCAAGCCCGTCCTGATTCCGTCATCCGCCCGCGCCTAGCGCCCCTCGCCATGGAAACTACCCCGAAAGATTACTCGCACATCAAGGGCTGGGGCATCGACGCCGACCCCCACAACAACCCTTCGTACCCGATCAAGCACCGCACCAACGGCGAGCACGCGGGCTACGTGCGGCCCGACCTGCCGCAACAGCCGGAAACCGTCGAGGTGCTGCACTCCAACGAGCGGCCCAACCTGACGGCCGTTTTCGGCACCTCGGCCCCGCCCTCGGGCCTCAGCGGCATGATCCGGCGGTTGGCCTTCAGGTACAGCGAAAACGAGTACCGCCACTGGCTGCCCCTGCTACTGGCCGACCGCGTGAACGTGGTCGAAGGCATTTTGGACGACCTCGCGCACGGCCACATTCCCAACATTTTCGCCGAAAAGGGCGGCAAAGCCGATTGGAAATACAACCGCGCCGGCGCCATCCGAAGCATCGCCGTGGGGGCCCTGCTTACCACCGGCGCCCTGGTGCTGCTGACGCGCAAAAGCAAGGCCCCCAGGCGCAGTAAGACCCGCAGCAACGCCCGCGACAAAGCGTAGCCCCTAACGCGCCCCCTAAAACAGCTCCACGTTGACCAACGTGGAGCTGTTTTTATGACCTGGCGGCCGTCGTCCGGGCCGCGGCCGGCGTAGCGGCAAGCCTGAACCGGGTCAGCGGCGTAATCCGACTTGTCGGCGGCGGTGTTCCTAGGCTTGGGCTTGGCGGACGAGCCAAAGGGAAGTGGTGCCACGCGCCGCCCGCCCAAGAGTTGGAGGCGCGGGCCGTGCTTAGAAAGCTGCCCGCCGCTCGCCACACGCCCGGGGCCCTCACGGCCCGGGAGGCACGGTGAACAAGGTTGATTTTTTAGACTCGCTCCCGGATTAGCAAAAGCATAAAAAAGCCGCCGCCCCCGTTGCGGGGCGGCGGCTTTCGCAGCAACCGAATCGGCCGTTAGCGGCGGCGCATGAAAATCATCACGTAGTACAGCAGCGTGGCCAGCGAGCTGATGGCGGCCACCACGTAGGTCATGGCGGCCCACCAGAGGGCGTCTTTGGCCATGGCGTGCTCGGCCGTGGTCACCACGCCGCGCTTGTCCATCCAGGCCAGGGCCCGGCGCGAGGCGTCGAACTCGACCGGCAGGGTCACGAACGAAAACAGGGTGGTGAGGGCGAAGAGCAGGATGCCCAGGCCCAGCGGCAGCACGCTGGTGCGCAGCATGAAAATGCCGAGCAGCAAAATCCAGGGCATGTAGCGCGACACGGCGCTCAGGGCCGGCACCATGGCCGAGCG
>JANXOE010000292.1 GCA_025353745.1 Hymenobacter sp. | reverse complement strand
GCCGGCTTCGTCGATCGTGAAGCCGGGGAAACCGTCGATGGTCCAGCGCCGGGCCGGGGCGGGCAGGTACAGGCCCTGGGCGTAGGCGCGGGGGTGGGCGCGGGCGGGGAACGGGGGAAGCGGCATGGGCCATTCGGATTGGTTCGGATTATTAGTAGAGCAAACCGGCCTCGCGCATCTCGCGCCCCACGCGGCGCTGCTGCACGACGGCGTACAAGGATTCGGTCATCTTAATGCTGGCGTGGCCCAGCATTTTCGACACGCTTTCCATGCTCACGCCCGCGTCGAGGGCCAGCATGCCGAACGTGCGGCGGCCAACGTGGCAGGTGATCGAAAGCGGCAGGTCCAGCAGGGCTTCGATTTCGTGCAGGCGCTCGTTCATCTTTTGGTTCGACGGCACGGGCACCCGGCCGGCGTCGGCGTACTTGTCCAGCAGCGCCACGGCCTGGGGCAAGAGCGGGATAATGGCGTCTTCGTCGGTTTTTTGGCGCGGGCGCACCACCCACCGCTGGCCGGCGCGGTCGCAGGTGACGTGGGCCGCCGGGTCAAACGCGCGGGCATCGACGTGGGCAAAACCGGTGTAGCAGATTAAGAGGAACGCGTCCCGGGTGCGCCGGTGGCCGCTGCTGGCGAGCGGGGCGGTTTCGAGTAGCCGCAGTTGCTCGTAGCTAAGAAAGGTGAGCGGCTTTTTTTTGGCTTTGGGCAATTTTAATTTTCCAATGGGGTGGTAGGCCAGCGCCCCGCGTTCCACAGCGCAGGCAGCACACTCGCTCAGCAGCCGGGCGCATTTGTTGGCAAAGGAGCGCGATTTCACGCTGGGGTAGTGCGTAAGGAGCCACCGGGCAAAATCCCGGGCCAGCGGCGCGTTCAGCTCGCGGGTCAGCAGCCCGGCCGGCGCGGCGGCGGCCAACCAGGCCGCAAGCAGCGGCAGCCGCCGCAGCGGCAGGCGGGCCGTGTCGGGCAGGATTTCGCCGGCTTCGGCGCGGGCCACCTGGCGCGCGTGCCAGGCGTGCCAGGACTGGAGCACGGTTTCCTCGACGGCCTGCACGCCGGCCGCGATGGCCTTGGCGCGGGCGGGCACGGCCGGCTGGCCGCTGCGCCGCAGGTCGTAACAGGCGTCGGCGGCCTCGTTGTAGAGGTCGCGGAGCTGGTCGTTGGCCCGTTCCGCGTCGGGGCCGGTGCCGCGCACGCGCTGGCCGGCGCTGTCCCACTTGGCGTAGGCCACGCGGATGCCGGTGGAAGAGGCCACGCGCCGGCCAGCGGCGCGGTATTCGAGGATGAGGACGCCCACGGCAGCGGCAGGGATCGGGGTGGGGCAAGTTTTGGGCTTGCGGAACACAAAAAGGGGCTTCACACGCGGAGTGCGCATACGGTCTGACCGCCGCTGAAAGACGGTCTGACCCGGGGTGGTACCAGTAGTGGGGACGCATCTGCGCCGCGTGCACGGGGGATGACCGTGCGGCGGCGGGCGCCGGAGGCAAGAAAAGCACCAATAAGCGCGGCCGTAGGGCAAAAAAAGAGCCTTGCCGACCAGGAGTCGGCAAGGCTGCTAAGCAACGGGGTGGAGCTGCAGGGATTCGAACCCTGGTCCAGACAAGGAAACCGACGTGCTTTCTACGTGCGTATCTATGCTTGAATTTTCGAGGAATTCCAGGCGCACATCAGGCCCTTGAAATTCCCTTAGCTGCAGTTGGGCTTCGCCCCCGAATCACAGCTCTTCGGAGGCTAGTTTCTACTTACGACGCGCCGAACCCCCAGGTGTAAAAACTTACCCGGGCGGCACGATGGCAGTGCCTAATTCTAAACTAGGCAGCCATGGCGTACGAATAGTCGCCAGTTGTTGTTTGATAGATTTTTTGACGGGAGAGCTTCCATCAACTCCCGGCACGCTTACCCGCGGTTTGCGCAAGCTGTCAATTCCGGTCAGCCCCAGATTTAGAAAGAACGAGTTTTCCGCCGCGGGGCCCTAGCGGGTTCGTTGGCGGGCCGCGAAGGTACGCGGAAAAGGTTGAACGCCGCCCGTTGCCGAAAGGTTTCGGCCGGCCGGGCCGGGCATTCGGCTGGTGCGGGGCCCCGCGCCCGGGCTTTCAAACGCCCTGTTTTCGGGGTAACTTTGTGGGAAGTCTTATGGAGAATTTTGTCGTTTCGGCCCGGAAGTACCGTCCCGCCACCTTTCGCAGCGTGGTGGGGCAGCAGCACGTCACCACCACGCTGCAAAACGCCATTCAGAGCCAGCACCTGGCCCAGGCGTTCCTGTTTTGCGGGCCCCGCGGCGTGGGCAAAACCACCTGCGCCCGCATCCTGGCCAAAACCATCAACTGCACCAACCTGACGGCCGAAACCGAGGCCTGCGGGGTGTGCGCCTCGTGCGTGGCCTTTCAAGAAAACGCTTCCTTCAACGTGCACGAGCTGGACGCCGCCTCCAACAACTCGGTCGAGGACATCCGCTCGCTCGTGGAGCAGGTGCGCTACCCGCCGCAGGCCGGCAGCAAGTACAAGGTCTACATCATCGACGAGGTGCACATGCTGTCCAATCAGGCATTTAACGCCTTTTTGAAGACGCTGGAGGAGCCGCCGTCCTACGCCATTTTCATCTTGGCCACCACCGAGCGCCACAAAATCATTCCCACGATTTTGTCGCGCTGCCAGATCTTCGACTTCAGCCGCATCCGGGTCGACGACATGCGCCAGCACCTGCGCTACGTGGCCACCCAGGAAGGCGTGGCCGCCGAGGACGACGCCCTGCACCTGCTGGCCCAAAAGGCCGACGGCGGGCTGCGCGACGCGCTGTCGATGTTCGACCAGATGGTGACATTTGCCGGCAACAACCTGACGTACAAGGACGTGGTGCAGAACCTGCACGTGCTCGACTACGACTATTATTTCCGGCTGGTGGACGCGCTGCTGGGCGAAAACCTCTCGGCCGCGCTGCTGCTGCTCGACGACGTGATGCAGCAGGGCTTCGATTTGCACAACTTCGTGGTGGGCACCGCCGAGCACCTGCGCGGCCTGCTGGTGTGCAAAGACGCCGTGACGGTGCAGCTGCTGGAAGTGTCGGACGGCATCAAAAAGCAGTACGTGGCCCAGGCGCAGGCCGCGCCTTTGGCCTTCCTGCTCTCGGCCCTAAATCTGGTGAGCCAGGGCGACCGCGACTTCAAGCAGGCCAAAAACCAGCGCTTGCACGTGGAGCTCGTCCTCATGAAGCTGGCGTACCTCAACGGGGCCGTGCAGTTTGTGCGCGAACTGAGCCCCGCCACGCCAAGGCCAAACCAGATTAAACCTGAATTATCAAATGTTCAAGTATCTGGTCCTGCTCAAAGAGGACACACTGTAGTCAACCCTAAACTAGTCGAAGAGACATTAGCAAGAAAGCAGCAACTCGAAGAGGATAAAAAAAAAACTAGCTACCTAACTGCTGCGCCGGCAGCTTCGTTTGCATCGCCCGCCGCTTATGCTACTGAATCGCCAACGGTGGCCTATGTAGCGGCCCCGCGCTCGACCACCACTGCGCCGGGCCCGCTGCCTGTGCCAGACGGCGCGCCCGTAGCTACCGGCCCCGCGCCCGCCGACGGCCCCGATCCCCTGCCCGTGGAGAGCGGTGTGGAAGAGCTGCATGACACGCCCAGCATCGAGGCCGACCCGGCCGCCGCCCTGACCGAGCGGCACCAGTTGCGCGACACGCTGCCGCACATCGAAATAGGCGTGCCGAGCATGGAAGGCCTGGAGCCGGCCCCGCGCCCCGCCCCGCCGTCGCTCGTCAACTTGGCGGCTGGCGCCGGCGGCAAGCTGCCCAGCCTCAAGGATTTCGGGGCCCGACCGGCGGCCGCGGCCGCCCAAACCCTGGCCGACCCGCTGCCCAGCTCCGGCCCGGTGGCCCCGGTGAGCGACGCGCTGCTGCAGCAAGTGTGGCGCGAGATGGCCGAGGAGCGCCGCGCCCAGGAGCGCATGAGCGAGTACACGCTGCTGAACCGCCCCGTGGCGGCGGGCCCCGACCACCGCATCGAGCTAACGGTGGACAACCCCGTGCAGGAAGACCAATTCAACGAGATGCGCACCGAGTTTCTGGTGGAGCTGCGCCGCCGCACCGGCCATCCGCGCCTGAACGTGGTGCCCGTGGTGGCGCAGGCGGCCCCCACCGCCCGCAAGCTGTACACCTCCACCGACAAATTTGAGTACCTCGCTGAGCGGTTCCCGGCCCTGCGCGAGGCCAAGCAGCGGCTGGGGCTGGAGGCTGATTTCTAGGCGGATGGCGAAGGCGCGGCGGGCCGGCAAAACTCGTAAAAAGCGTTTTTTATTCCCCTATCAGCCAACTACCTTTGTTTTTTCGTCCTGCTGCTAGCTTTCTGTCCGTCCACTTCGTGAAAAAACCCTGTTTGCTGCTGCTGCCGGCCTTGGCAGCGCTGGGATTGGCCACCACCGAGTGCCGAACCAGCCAGCCCGTCGCAGCTCCGACGGCCCCCGCCGCACCGGCCGTGGCCGCCGCCAAAACCTATCCTTACGAAACGGCCCCCAACGACCCGCTCAACGCCCGCATCTACCACCTGGCCAACGGGCTGACGGTTTACCTGTCGGACTACAAGAACGCGCCGCGCATCCAAACCTACCTGGCCGTGCGGGCGGGCTCGAAGAACGACCCGGCCGCCGCCACCGGCCTCGCGCACTACCTTGAGCACATGGTGTTTAAGGGTACGTCGCGGCTCGGCACCAAGGATTGGAGCAAGGAAAAACCCGAGCTTGACAAGATCGAAGCCCTGTACGAAGTGTACCGCGGCGAGCGCAACGACCCCGTGGCCCGCAAGCGCACCTACCACCGGATCGACTCGATTTCGGGGGTGGCGGCCCGCTACGCCGTGCCCAACGAGTACGACAAGCTGATGGGTAGCATCGGCTCGAAGGGCTCGAATGCCCACACCTCCAACGAGGAAACGGTGTACCAGGAAGACATCCCGAGCAACCAGCTGGAGAAATGGGCCGCCGTGCAGAGCGAACGCCTGAAGGAGATGGTGCCGCGCCTGTTCCACACCGAGCTCGAGGCGGTGTATGAGGAGAAAAACCGGGGCCTCGACAACGACTTCAGCAAGGAGTTTGAGACGCTGAACGCGGCCCTCTACCCCACGCACCCCTACGGCACGCAGACGACCATCGGCACGATAGAGCACCTGCAAAATCCGTCGATTACGGAGATCAAAAAATATTTTGGCCAGTACTACGTGCCGAACAACGTGGCCCTGTGCCTGAGTGGTGACCTGGATTACGATGCCACCATTCGACTGATTGACAAGTATTTTGGCGGGTTGGCGAGCAAGCCCGTGCCGGCGTTCGTGTCGCCGGTGGAGCAACCGATTGCTGCGCCCCTCACCAAGGAAGTGCGGGGGCCCCAGTCGGAAAACGTGATGCTGGGCTACCGCCTGCCCGGCAAGGCCACCCACGACGCCGTGCGGCTGCGCATGCTGGACAAAATCCTTTCCAACGGCCAGGCCGGCCTGATCGACCTCGACCTGAACCAGCAGCAAAAAGTGCTGCAAGCCGCCTCGTTCACCGACCTCAACGACGACTACTCGACGCACGTCATTTACGGCACGCCGCGCCAGGGGCAGTCGCTGGAAGAAGTGAAGGGCCTGCTGCTGGCCGAATTGGACAAAGTGAAGCAGGGCAACTTCCCGGACTGGCTGATTCCGGCCATCGTCAACAACGAGAAGCTGCAGCGCACCAAGTCGTACGAGAGCAACGAGGCCCGCGCCGGGGCCCTGTACGAGGCATTTATTGAGCGCGTCAGCTGGGCCGATTATTTGAAGCAGCAGGACGATTTCGGCACCATCACCAAGGCCGAGCTCGTCAAGTTCGTCAACGACAACTACGGCCCCGGCTACGCCACCGTCTTCAAGCGCACCGGCAAGGACGCCAACACGGTGAAGGTGGTGAAGCCGGCCATCACGCCGGTGCCGGCCAACCGCGACGTGGCGTCGGCTTACTACAAAGAAGTGTCGGCGCTGCCCAGCACGGAGCTGCAGCCGGTGTTTGTTGATTACAAAAAAGACATTCAGCAAGTCGAGATCAAGCCCGGCTTGCCGCTGTACTACACCAAAAACAGCGAAAACGGGCTGTTCAGCCTGTTTTATGCCATCGACGTGGGCGTGAACAACGACCCGCGCCTCGACGTGGCCACCGATTACCTACAGTACCTGGGCACGGGCAGCTACTCGGCGGCGCAGCTGCAGCAGGAGTTTTACAAGCTGGGCTGCTCGTTTGCCGTCAGCAGCGGCCCCGACCGCGTGCTCATCAGCCTGAGCGGCCTGGACAGCAACCTGGAGCCGGCCCTGAAGCTGTTCGAGCAGCTGCTCAACAGCCCGCGCCCCGACGCGGGGGCCCTCAAAAACCAGGTGGCCGGCGTTCTCAAACAGCGCCAGGACGCCAAGCTCAGCAAGGGCGTGATTCTGAATCAGGCGATGCTGAACTTCGCTAAGTATGGGCCCCGGAACCCGTTCACTAACATTCTCAGCGAGAAGCAGCTGCGGGTCCTCAAGCCCGAGCAATTGACGGCGTTGCTGAAGAAGCTGCCGACGTACCAGCACCGGGTTCTGTACTACGGGCCCCGGCCGCCCGACGCCACGGCCGCCGTGCTGCGCGCCGAGCACCGCACGCCCGCCAAGCTGCTGCCCGACCCGCCCGCCAAGGACTTTGCCGAGCAGCCGCTGAAAGAAAAGAAAGTTTATTGGGTGGACTACAACATGGTGCAGGCCGAAATCCTGTTCCTGACCAAGGGCGACTTGTACGACAAGGCCCTGGTGCCGACGGTGAGCCTCTACAACGAGTATTTCGGCGGCGGCATGGGCAGCATCGTGTTCCAGGACCTGCGCGAGAGCAAGGCCCTGGCCTACTCCGCTGCTTCGCGCTACGCCAACGCCGACAAGCTGGGCCGCTCCAACTACATCGTGAGCTACATCGGCACCCAAAGCGACAAGCTGCCCGAAGCCATGGCCGGCATGGAGGCCCTGTTCACCGACATGCCGCTGGCCGAAGCCAACCTCGAAATCGCCAAGCAAAGCATCCGCAACAGCATCGCCACCGACCGCATCACCCACGAAGGCGTGCTGCTGAGCTACGAGCGGGCCCGCCGCCTGGGCCTCGACTACGACCTGCGCCGCGACGTGTACGACCAGACCCCGAAGATGAGTTTTGACGATTTGAAGAAATTTCAGGCCGCCAAAGTGAAGGGCCAGAACCAGGTCATCCTGGTGATCGGCTCGAAAGACCGCCTCAATTTCAAGGAGCTGGCCAAGTACGGGGCCGTGCAGCAGCTCACGCTGTCGGAAATTTTTGGCTATTGATTTTACGTTGTCCGTTACGGGTTGTCAGTTGTCAGGCTGACGGCCCCGGGATTGAAAAACATCACCGCCCGCAACCGGCAGCTTCTACCACCCTTCTGACGACCAACAAGTAACAACCGACAACCTTCTCACCACATGGCAGAACAGAAAATCACCATCAAAAACGGCAAGCTGAACGTTCCCGACAAGCCGACCATTCCCTTCATCGAAGGCGACGGCACGGGCCCGGACATTTGGCGGGCCTCGCAACTCGTATTCGACGCGGCCGTGGAGAAAGCCTACGGCGGCAAAAAACAGCTGGTGTGGAAGGAAGTGCTGGCCGGCGAAAAAGCCTTCAAGCAAACCGGCAACTGGCTCCCCACCGAAACCCTCGACGCCTTCCGCGAGTACCTCGTGGGCATCAAGGGCCCCCTGACCACGCCCGTGGGCGGCGGCATCCGCTCGCTGAACGTGGCCCTGCGCCAGGAGCTCGACCTCTACGCCTGCGTGCGCCCCGTGCGCTACTACGACGGCGTGCCCTCGCCGGTGAAGCACCCTGAGCTGACCGACATGGTCATCTTCCGCGAGAACACGGAGGACATCTACGCCGGCATCGAGTACATGAACGGCACGCCCCAGGCCCAGAAAATGCTGGAATTCCTGGTCGACGAGATGGGCGTGAAGAAAATTCGCTTCCCCGAATCGTCGTCGTTCGGCATCAAGCCCGTGTCGAAGGAAGGCTCGGAGCGCCTCGTGCGCGCCGCCATTAAGTACGCTTTGGAGCACAAAAAGCCGTCGGTGACGCTCGTGCACAAGGGCAACATCATGAAGTTCACCGAAGGCGCCTTCAAAACCTGGGGCTACGAGCTGGCCGAGAAGGAATTCGGCTCCAAGGTGTTCACCTGGGCCCAGTACGATAAAATCGTGGCCAAGCAAGGCGTGGCCGTGGCCGACGCCCTGCAAAAGCAAGCCCAGGACCAAGGCAAGCTCATCGTCAAGGACAGCATCGCCGATGCCTTCCTGCAACAGATTCTGCTGCGCCCCGCCGAGTACTCGGTGGTCGCGACGCTCAACCTGAACGGCGACTACATCTCCGACGCGCTGGCCGCCATCGTGGGCGGCATCGGCATCGCGCCGGGGGCCAACATCAACTACCTCACCGGCCACGCCATCTTCGAAGCCACGCACGGCACGGCCCCCAAGTACGCCAACCAGGACAAGGTAAACCCCGGCTCGGTCATCCTCTCGGGCGTGATGATGCTCGAACACCTGGGCTGGAAAGAAGCCGCCGACCTCATCAACAAAGGCCTGGAAGCTGCCATCGACAGCAAGCGCGTCACCTACGACTTCGAGCGCCAGATGGAAGGCGCCACGCTGCTCAAAACGAGCGAGTTTGGGGCCGAGATTGTGAAGAATATGTAGTTAGCTTGGCTGCTGCCTAAGCAACTTTAGAAACCCCCGCGTTGGCTTCGGCTGGCGCGGGGGTTTTCAGTTTCTACACAAAACATGAATGCCCTGGGATTTGCCACCGGCCGGGAGACTTGTGGAGGCCTGCCGGGCTAATTAGTGTCAGTTCGTATAGCGCACGTGGCCCTAAAAAAGGAACCGGCGTTGGTGCTAATACGAACAACCTGCGCCTACTTACTCAGCACGGCCGTGCCGCCGCTGTCGGGCAATGGAGTAAAGCTCAGGCCCTGGCTTTGGCAAAAATCCAGCACGGCTTGTTGGGCCCCTTTATATTCGTCGTTGTTGAAGTCGTGCACGAAGATGAACCCGCCGGCCGCCAAGCGCGGATAAAAAAACCGCAGTCCTTCCAGAATCGGGTCGTACAAATCAGCATCGAGGCTGACGAAGCAGAATGTATCGTTTACACCGACGGCGGTGGCGGGGAAAAAGCCTTTTTTCACCACGCACTGCTGCGGAAAAGGCATTTGGCGCAGCACCATTTCCACACTGGTATCGGCAAAGTTCTGGTCGCCGGTCGAAAAGCCGCTGGCTTTTTCGGTGGCCACGTCCTGGGCGTCGAAGCCGGCGAAAGTATCGAACAAATAAAGCTGGCGCTGCGGAAACAGTTTGTTCAGGCGTTTGGCAAAATCCCCTTTGTACACCCCCACTTCGGCCACGTTGCCGGGTACGTTCTTGCGCAGAATCTCCTGAGCGCACAGCCCCAGCGTGGCGTAGCGCACGTAGTCGAGGTTGACGGGCAGCGGAGCGGACTCCCGCTTGTAGTTTAGCGACTTAGTAAGGTACAAGTTGTTAGCCGACAGCGCATCGGCTAGCTTATAGAAGAAGAAACGGGCGACGTTCATTGATAGGTCAGGCAAAGATTTACCAGCATTCCATGCTAAGGCACGGCAAGATATCATGCGGTTCGCGGTTGGGGCAGGGCCCTGGGCCCTGGGCGCAGGGCGGTGGTCGCGGCGCGGCCCGCGTGGGGCGGGGCCAAGTGGCTTTCCTGCACCGCGCACCGGGCCTTATCTTTACCTTAATATGCCATTACTATCCCACCGCGGCCGGGCCATGCCGGTGTCGCCGTTTCGCAAGCTCTTGCCCTTCGCCGAGGCCGCCAGGCAGGCCGGCAAGGTCGTTTATCCGCTCAACATCGGGCAGCCCGACGTGCTGACGCCCCCCGAGATGCTCGACGCCATCCGCCGCGCCGACATCCAGGTGCTGGGCTACGCGCCCGCCGCGGGCACCGACGGCTACCGCCGCAAGCTGGAAGCTTATTACCAGCGGGCGGGCATCCCGGCGCGGTTCGAAGACATTCTGGTGACGACGGCGGGCAGCGAGGCCATTCTGTTTGCCCTGCTGGCCTGCCTCAACCCCGGCGACGAAGTGATTGTGGCCGAGCCGTTCTACGGCTCCTACACGGCTTTTGCCATCGCAACGGGCGTCCAGATCGTGGCCGTCACGGCGCACATCGAGGACGGGTTTGCCCTGCCGCCGCTGGCCGACTTTGAGGCCGTCATCACCGGGCGCACCCGCGCCATCCTCGTGTGCAACCCCAGCAACCCGACGGGGCACGTGTACCGGCGCGACGAGCTGGAGGCCCTGCTGGGCCTGTGC
>JANXOE010000280.1 GCA_025353745.1 Hymenobacter sp. | reverse complement strand
TCCCGCCGCGCTTACGCTGAAATGTATGGCCCCACCACGGGCGACCGGGTGCGCCTGGGCGACACCGACCTGCTGATTGAGGTCGAGCGCGATTATTGCCAGTACGGCGAGGAATGCAAGTTTGGCGGCGGCAAGGTGCTGCGCGACGGCATGGGCCAGGCCGCCGGCATCGGCCCGGCCGACGCCCTGGACTTGCTCATTACCAACGCGCTGGTGCTCGACTACACCGGCATCTACAAGGCCGACGTGGGGGTGAAGGCCGGGCGCATTGTGGGCATCGGCAAGGCCGGCAACCCGCACATCATGCCCGGCGTGACGGCCGGCATGGTGGCCGGCGTCACCACCGAAGTAGTGGCCGGCGAGGGCCTCATCCTCACCGCCGGGGCCATCGACTGCCACATCCACTTCATCAGCCCCCAGCAGATACCCGAGGCGCTGGCCTCGGGCATCACCACCATGGTGGGCGGCGGCACGGGGCCCGCGGCCGGCACCACGGCCACCACCTGCACGCCGGGTGCGTTCTACCTCGAAATGATGCTGAAGGCCACCGAGGCCTACCCGCTCAACTTCGGCTTCCTGGGCAAGGGCAACACGTCCAAGCCCGAGGGCCTGCGCGAGCAAGCCGAGGCCGGGGCCCTGGGCTTCAAGCTGCACGAGGACTGGGGCACCACGCCCGCCGCCATCGACCAGTGCCTGGCCATCGCCGACGAGTACGACGTGCAGGTGTGCATCCACACCGACACGCTGAACGAGAGCGGCTTCGTGGAAAACTCCACCGCCGCCTTCAAGGGCCGCACCATCCACGCCTACCACACGGAGGGCGCGGGGGGAGGCCACGCCCCCGACATCATCAAAATCTGCGGCGAGCCCAACGTGCTGCCCTCGTCCACAAACCCCACGCGGCCCTTCACGGTGAACACCCTCGACGAGCACCTCGACATGCTCATGGTGTGCCACCACCTCGACCGCAACATCCCCGAAGACGTGGCCTTCGCCGAGAGCCGCATCCGCGGCGAAACCATTGCCGCCGAGGACATCCTGCACGACCTGGGGGCCCTGAGCATCATCAGCAGCGATTCGCAGGCCATGGGCCGGGTGGGCGAGGTCATCACCCGCACCTGGCAAACGGCCCACAAGATGCGCCAGCAGCGGGGCCCCCTGCCCGAAGACGGCCCCGGCCGCCACGACAATTTTCGCGCCCGCCGCTACATAGCCAAGTACACCATCAACCCCGCCCGCGCCCACGGTTTCGCCGACGAAATCGGCTCCGTCGAGTTGGGCAAGCTGGCCGACTTGGTGCTCTGGAAACCCGCGTTTTTCGGCTCGCGGCCGGAGATGATCATCAAGGGCGGCGTCATCGTGCAGTCGCAGATGGGCGACGCGAATGCGTCCATCCCAACGCCGCAGCCCTCGTTTTCGCGCCCCATGTTCGGCTCCTACGGCCAGGCGGTGGGCCCCACGTCGATGGTGTTTGTATCGGCTGCCTCGGTGGCGCACGTGCAAGCCAATTACGGCCTCACCAAGCAAGTAGTAGCCGTGAAAAACTGCCGCAACATCGGCAAAAAAGACATGGCCTTAAACGATTATTTGCCCAACATCGAAGTAGACCCGGAAACCTATCGCGTAACCGTGGACGGTGTGTACCTGACGTGCGAGCCGGCGGAGAAACTGCCGCTGGCGCAGTTGTATAACTTGTTTTAAAATCCTTTAATCGGTCATGCTGAGCTTGCCGAAGCATCTCTCCCGCGGCAGTAATTAATTGATTAATGAGCGGGGGAAATGTTTCGGCTGCGCGGACATCAGATGAGCATAACGGCCTTTTTGGCCTGAATTAATCTTCACTTTCCCTTCCTTGCCCCAGTTCGTTCGCCTGTTGCACCTCGCCGACTCGGCCTTGCCCACGGGCTCGTTTGCCTATTCCTATGGGCTGGAAAGCAGCCTCACGCTTGGGTTGATCGACACGCCGTTTAAGCTGCGCAATTACCTCTACGCCTATTTGCAGCAAGTCGCCAGCCTGGAAATCCCCTTTATTAATTCCTGCTTCGCCCTTCCGGAATTATCCGACGAAATGCGCGAAATGGCCCTGGATTACGATGCCCTGCTGCTGATACCCACGCTGCACCGCGCCAGCGTGGTGCAGGGCAGAAATTGGCTCAAGCTGCTGACGACTTTTTATCCCGAAATCAAACTCGATGAATTAATTAATTGGTTTGCCGACCAAAAAATCCCGCTGCATTTCACCCTCAGCTTCGCACTCAGCCTGCGCCGCGCCGGCTTCGCGCGGGCCGATTTAGCGGCGGTATTCC
>JANXOE010000237.1 GCA_025353745.1 Hymenobacter sp. | reverse complement strand
GGGCGTTTGGGCCTCAAAAAACTCGTCCTTGTCCTCCCGGCCGTTGCCGTTGAGGTCGCCGGCGTAGTAGTGCGTGCCCTGCCCCGCCGGCACGGCCAGAAACGAGTAGTCGCGCCGGAGCTCGCGGCCGGTGGCCACGCTATAGTTCAGTTCGGAGCGAATTTGGTTTTGCAGCAGGCCGGCGTTGTAAAACACCTGCCCCAGCACCGTACGGTTGCGGGCCAGGCCCAATGAGTCGAGGTCGCGGAAAGTGCCCAGCACCCGGATGTCCTGGGTTTTGCCCAGCCGGGCGGCCAGCGTGCCCTGCCAGGTTTGGGCGGTGCCGCGCCGTTGCAGGGCGTTTTGCTCGCGGTTGGGGGTTTGGTCGCGGCGGTAGGTGTAGTCGAGCCGAAACTGCGTGCGGGCCGAGTCGCGGCTCTGAATAAACACGTCGTGCTCGTCAAAGTAGTTGGCCGACCGAATGGTATCCGTGCGGGCCGACGTGACCCGGTTTTTATCGAACCGATAGGCATAGCCCGGCACAATCCGGCCGCCCACGAAGCGCCCCGTGGCCTCCCCCCGCGCCCAGTTGGAATGGAAGCGGCCGGCATCCGAACTCAGCAGAAACAGCGAACCGCGCAGCTCCAGGTTGCCCACCTTCTGGGCCGCATCCAGCCAGTGCTGAAGCCCGTTCACCTCGCCCGGCCGGAAGCGGCGGCTCAGGCGGTAATTCACCCCATTGTTAATATCCTTATTCACCCCCACACCGAAATTGAAGATGTTGTCTTCCCGCGCCACGGGCGTGGTGCCGGTGGTCGTCGTCGTGCTCACGTTGCTCCAGTTGCGGTCAAACTCGATGTCGCGGTACCGGTCAATCGGCGAAAAGCGCTTGCCGGTATACTCGTACTCCAGGGTCGAGCGCAGGCGGTAGCCGCGCAGCGCCCCGGCGGCCAGGGCGGCCAAGGGCAGGCGGCGGTCCTGCATCGCATAGCCGACGTGCAGGGCCCCGTCCTGGTCGCTTTCCGTCGAGAAGCGGTTGCGGTCAAGGCGCGAGCGGGCGGCATCCACGAACACCGTCGTGCTGCTGTCGAGCTGGTAGCTGAGGCCGGCGCTCACCAGCTGCTTGAGCAGCGGCGTGGGGATGAGGCGCACCGGACGGTAGCGGCCCAGGCCCGGCCCCAAGTACTCGTACACGGTGCCGTTGGTGGTGAGGAAGCGCGGATTGGTACTGCGCACGTAGTCGCCGTTGCCCGGCCCCGCGTCGGTAAACCGCACCGTGTAGGAGCCGCGCACCGAGTCGATGGGCGAATCGGCCCCCACGTAGGTAAATACCGGCACGCGCTGACGGCCGGCCCCGCGCAGCTCGCGGTGGTACTGCACGATGCGGCGGTCGTAGGCCACCGAATCGCCGCCGGTGGCGGTGGCTACGGCCACGTTGCCGGCCCGGCGCAGGGCAGCCCGCAGGGTGTCGTTCAGGTTGAGGTTGGGCGCGTTATCGGGGTTGTCGGCTTCCTGGTAGAGGTTGGCGTGCACGCTCAGGCGGCCCAGCTGCTGGTAGTGGCTGGCGGCCACCAGCGAGCGGGAGTAGTTGAGGTCGGAATACTCGAAATCAACCTTAATCCGCGAGTTGCGGGTGATGAGGTGGCGCGGCGTGAAGGTGACCTCGGCCAGGTTGTAGTCGATGGTGTAGTCGGCGTCGTAGCCGCGCACCAGCAGGCGGCCGTCGAGGTACACGCGCTCCGAGTTGGCCAGCACGATGATGAACTGCTCGCCGTTGGGCCCCGTGAGGCGGTAGGGCCCCTGCACGTTCTCGATCGGGGCCACGTCGAGGCTGGCAAACTTGCCCTTCGCCACCCCGCCCGCCGCCGCCGTCGACGACTGCCACACCCGGCCCTTGGCGTCGCGCCCGCTGGCCGTGGCCGTGGCCGCTGGGGCCGCCGCCGGCCCGTCGGCCAGGGCCCCCGGCCGGGCCGGGTCGGCGAGCTGCGGCTGGCTGATGCCGGCCGGGTTCAGCGTGGGCACGGCCCCGCCCGGGGCCGCCGGCAGCTGGCCGGGCTGGCCGTTCAAAAACACCGCGTTGGCCACGCCCTGCGCGGCGGGGCCGGTGGCCAGGCCCACCAGCGGGGGCCCGAAATTGGCCTCCACGGCCGCGCCCTGGATGTTTTTGTAGTAGCGCAGGAAGTAGTCGGGCTTGTTGCGCAGCACCACGTCGCCGGCCGTCAGGTTCCAGCGGGTGCTGGTGAGGGTGAGGTAGATTTTGTCGAACTGCTGGAGCTGCTGGGTGTTGCCCTCGGGCTGAAACGGCACGTTTTGGTCGGAGATGGCCGCCGTCAGGCGGATGTCCTCCGTGAGCTGGCCTTCCAATTGCAGGTTCAGGGCCGAGTTCACGAACACGTTCTGGGTGTTGCCGAAGCTGAGGCCCCGCGCCAGGTTGCCGGTTTTGCTGATGCCCGGCGTGTTGAGGATTTGCTCCTTCACCGAAAAATCCTCGTACCCGAACGGCGCCCGCCGAAACTCCAGGCTGTCCATGAGCCGGAGCGGCCGCCGGAAGCGCGCCGCCTCCAGCCGCAGCGGCAGCACCCGGTAGCAGAGCAGCACCGAATCGGGGAGCGGGGCCCCGGCGCTGTCGCGCGGGGCGGGGCGCACCCAGCGGTAGCGGTTGGTGCGCGCGTCGTAGGCCGGGGCGCGGCCGCCGGCCGCCGCCACCGAGGCCGGCACGACGGTCAGCGTGTCGGCCAGGGCAAAATCGGTGGTGTCGCGGCCCGGGGCCAGGCGCAGGTAGCGGCAGCGGCGGGTGTTGGGCGGCGCGGCCGGGCCGGGGCGCGGGGCCGGCTTTTGCTGGGCCCGGGCGGGATGGCTGCTTAGCAGGGCCCACGCCGCCACCAGCAGGCACAGCCAGGGAAAGCGCAAGCGGTAGAAAGGGGCCATGCAGCAAAGGTCGGAACGCGGCCGTAACGCCGGGGCCACCCCGTTTCGTGCCACGCACGAGCTAACGGCTGCGCCGCTCACCAAATTGCCGGCCGGCAGTCCTTAAAAACGGGTTGCGCGCCCCCGAACGGCGGTAGAGACGCGACCCTTCGCGTCTCAATCGTTGCCCGGATGTAATTGCGTTAATCGAACGGCCGTAGAGACGCGACCCTTCGCGTCTCAATCGCTGAACGATCAGGATTGCGCGCAACGATTGCAACGATTGAGACGCGAAGGGTCGCGTCTCTACGGTCGTTCGGGAAACGGGGTAGGTTTTGTCGACTTTCCCTACTCCGGCTGGAAAGCAAGCCGGTGGCTGAAATGGTAGGGTTAATAAAAAATCCATCATCCAACCCTACCGCATAGGTAGGGTTCATCCAATAAATTGCCGTTCAACCCTACCTACCCGGTAGGGTTGCGGCAGCTACATTTGCCGCAACCCTACCTACTGCTCCGTGCCCAACCCTGCCAATCCTTCTGCTTCTGCCGAAGCAGCCGTGCGGGCCCACTTCGGCCTTACCCAGCACGAGCTGGCGCGCTACCTGGGCGTATCCGCCGGCTTCGTGGGCCACCTGGAGGCCGGCCGCAAAAGGCCCCCGCTGGCCGCCGTGCAGCGCCTCACCCGGCTGGCCCTGCTGCTGCCGCCCCCCGAAGGCTACGGCCCGCCCGCCGCGCCCGCCCCCGCGGCCACGCCCGACAACCCCGCGGCCCTGCCCGACGGCCCCGCCACGCCCCTGGCCCCCGGGCTGCTGCACGGCCGCCGCCGCGCCTGCCTGCTGCAAGCCGCCGCGCTGGGCCAGCAGCTGCGCCGCTTGCAAGCCCGCGCCGCCGCGCTGGCCTGCCGCCGCCGGGGCCTGGCCCGGCTGCAAACCGCCTTCGGGCCCGCCGCCGACGCGGCCGACGCCCGCTGGCTGGCCGGGCTGGCCGAAGACGTGGCCGCCGCCGACCGCGACCCGGCCGCGGCGGCTTCGGCCCAGGTGCTGCTGGCCGTGCGCATCGCCGCCCTCACGGCCGAGGCCGAGGCGCTGGGCCGCTGGCTGGGGCCGGCCGGCTAGCGGACAGCCGTTTTCGGCCCGATGCGGGGCGGGGGTAGCGACGCGACCCTTCGCGTCTCAATCGTTGAACGACGACCGGGCGGCGATTGAGACGCGAAGGGGCGCGTCGCTACCCCCGTTCGGGGGCGAAAAACGGCTCTATGGCCGAGCTTTTATGCCCTACTTTTGGGCCGGCGCTTTTGCCTTCTTTCCAATTTTTATTGTTTCCCCCATGCCCTACCCTGTTCAACTGCTCACGACCGTTGCCGATTGCGATGCCGTGCTGGCCTCGGCCCAAAGCGAGTTGCAAGATTTCCAGCTGCGCGAATCGGTGCTCGGCCGGCGCGACGAAAAAACGAGCGAATCGGCGGCCAGCGCCGCCGCCGAGCTCACGAGCCTCAACGCGACCATCGCCCTGCTCACGCCCCTGATTCCGACGCTGCCGGCGGGCAGCAAAATCCGGTTCAGCAACGAAACCTCGCTGCGCCAGGCCACCCACCGCCGCGAAGACCTCGTTGCCGCCCGCCCCACCAGCGGCCCGGTGGCGGCCCTCGTGCAGGCCCTCGACCTGCGCCAGGTGCAGGTGCAGACGGCCGAAATCCAGCGGTGCATCAGCGAGGTCACCGCCCGCCGGGCGGCGCTGTAAGCCGCCTTCGTTTTGGGCCCGCCGCCCCGTCTGCCCGGCGCAGGCGGGGCGGTTTGGCTTTCGGCGCTAAAAACAGCTGGGCGGGGGCTTCAGTCCGCCGCCGGCAGCGCCGCCGGCAGCCGGCTCAGGTACAGCGCCACGCCCAGGGCCGCGGCGGCGGCGGCCCCGAACGCCCAGCCCGGGCCGGCCAGCTGCCAGAGCGCGCCGGCCCCCACGCTGGCCCCGAGCGCGGCCAGGCTGCCCAGGCCGCCGAACGTGCCGAGGGCCGCGCCGGTGTCGGCGCGGGCGCAGAGGTTGCTCACCCAGGCCTTGGCCACGCCTTCGGTGCTGGCCGCGTACACGCCGTAGCCGGCAAACAGGGCGGCGAAGGCCCCCCAGCCGTGGGCCAGGGCCACGCCGCCGTACACGGCCGCGAACACCACCAGCCCGAACACCAGCAGCCGGCGCGGGCCGAGGCGGTCGGCGAGGTGGCCGGCGGGCCAGGCGGCCAGCACGTACACGGCGTTGTAGAGGATGTAGAGGCCGATGACGGCTGCTTCCGACAGCCCGCGCTGCCGGGCCAACAGCAGCAAAAACGCGTCGGAGCTGTTGAAGAGCGCGAACACCAGCAGGGCCCCCACCACCCGGCGGTAGGCGGGCGGCGCCACCCGCCAGTAGCCAAACGACGCCCAAAACGGCCGCAGCGGCCGCGCGGAGGGCGCGGCGCGCCGCTCCTTCAGCCAAAAAGTGAGGCCGATGGCCAGCACCCCCGGCACGAACGCCAGCACGAACAGCGGCCGGAACCGGCCGGGGCGCGCCGCCAGCCACAGCAGCGCCGCCAGGGGCCCAAACACGGCCCCGAGCGTGTCCATCGAGCGGTGGAAGCCGAAAACCTTGCCCTTGTGGGCGGGCGTGGTTTCGTCGGAGAGCAGCGCGTCGCGCGCGCCCGTGCGCAGGCCCTTGCCGAGCCGGTCCACGGCCCGCGCCAGAAACACCCACCACGGGGCCGCCAGCACGGCCAGCATGGGCTTGGTGAGGGCGCTCAGGCCGTAGCCCCACTGCACGAACGGCACCCGCCGCCCCAGCCGGTCGCTCCACTGCCCGAAGTAGCCCTTGCTCAGGCCCGCCGTGGCTTCGGCAAAGCCTTCGAGCACCCCGATCAGCAGCACCGAAAAGCCGATGGATTTCAGGTAGAGCGGCATCACCGGGTAGAGCATCTCGCTGGCCAAATCGGTGAACAGGCTAATAAGCGAGAGCAGCCAGACGGCGCGGGTGAGGTAGGCGAAGCGCCGCATCAGAGGGTAATTTTCAGGGCGATGTTGGCCACGATGCCGTCGAGCGGGGCGTAGAGCGGGCGGAACGTGGGCTGGTCCACGGGGCCCGTCACCACGGGCTCGAACCGGGTCTGCCGTACGTCGAAGAGGTTCTCGACGTTGGCCACCACGGAAAAATGCGGGGCGAAGATCTTCTCGGCCAGCGCGCCCAGCAGCCAGTAGCCGCGCCCCCGCCGGGGGCCCTCGCCCAGGTACTGCGGGCCGTTGTAGTAGCCCTCCAGGCCCACGCGGAAGCTTTTTTCCTGCTCGTAGGTTGTGGTCAGCACCAAGCGGTGGCGCGACACAAAGGGCAGCGCGGCGGGCTGGGCGGGGTCGTAGGCCTGGCGGGCGTCGGTGAGGGTATAGGCGGCCAGGAACTGGAACGCGTCGAGGCCCAGGCGCAGGTTGGTTTCCAGGCCCCGCGACGTGACGGCCCCCGGCGCGCTGCCCAGCGCCGTGAAGCCCGCCGGGGCCCCCGCCGCGTCGGGCACCAGCGCGTGGGCGAGGCGGGTGTAGAACACGGCCTGGTTCAGCGACGCGCTCAGCTCGTCGAGCCGGCCGCGCAGCGTGAGGTCGGCGTTGAGCCCCCGCGAAGTTTCGGCCCGCACCCGGGCGGGGTCGAGGGGCAGCACGCCGGCGTAGGCCAGCTGCTCGGTGGTGCTCGAAAAAATGGTGGGGGCCTTGTAGCCGAAGCCGCCGCCAGCCCGTACGCTCAAAAACGCCGCCGGCTTGTAGAGGACCGAAAACCGGGGCAGCACAAACAGGCCGAAGGGCCGCTGGTAATCGGTGCGCAGGCCGGCTTGCAGCGTCAGGTCGTCGCGCAGCTTCCAGTCGTCCTGCACGAAGGCCCCGTAGGTCTGGTAGGCGTAGTCGCGGGCCGGCGCGGCTGGGGCCCCGGCTTCGCGGAAGGCATCGGTCAGGCCGGTGGCCCCGAGCACGGCGCGGTGGGGCCCCAGCGGCAGCAGCAGCGAGGCTTCGGAATACGTGGAAAGCTGGCGGCCCGCGAAGTAGCCGCGGCCCGCCAGCAGCTCGCGCCGGAACGAGCTGACGCTGTTTTTCACCGTCAGCAGGCGGCCCCGGCCCAGGTGGGTGTCGGCGCGCAGCTGGGTGCTGTAGCGCTCCGAGCGGTTGCGCTCCACGTAGCCGGCCGTGGCGGGGTTGCCGAGGGCGGGCAGGTAGCCGCCGGTGCGGGTTTCGGCGGTGGCGTTCAGGCCGGCGTAGAGCGTGGTCGAATCCGAGGCGTAGTAGTAGAGCCGGGGGTTGACGTTGGTGAGCTGCAGCTGGGGCAGGTCGCTGAAGCCGTCGCCGTCCACGTCGCGGGCCTGCTGGGTGTTTTGGGTGGCCAGCAGCGTCAGGCCGAGCCGGCCGGCGCGGCCGCTGTAAAACGCGTCCAGGTCGCGCCCGCCCTTGAAGGTTTGGTTGAGCAGCAGGTGCAGGGCGGGCGTTTCGGTGGGCGTTTTGCTCACCAGGTTCACCAGCCCGGCAATGGCGTCGCCGCCGTACAGGGCCGACGACGCGCCCTTGATGATCTCCACTTGCCGCAGGTCCAGGGGCGGAATCTGCACCAGGCTCAGCCCCTGCGAAAAGCCCCCGAACAGCGGAAAGCCGTCTTTGAGGATCTGGGTGTAGCGCCCGTCCAGCCCCTGAATGCGAAACGCCACGCTGCCGGCGCTGGCCGAGGTGAACTGCGACTGAATGCCGGAGGCCTCGGTCAGCAGCATGGCGATGTTGGCGGGCCGCATGCTGCTGGTTTCCTCCACCCCCTCGGGCCCGATGACCTCGATGCGCACCGGCACGTCCTCGATGCGCGAGTTGGTGCGGGTGGCTTCTACCACCACGCCCTGCAATTCGAGGCTGTTGGGCTCCAATTCCACCACAACCGGCTCCTCCGAAGCCTGGGGCAAGGTGAGCTCGGCGGTGCGGGGCGCGTAGCCCAGGCTGGAAACCTGCACCCGCTGGGGGCCGTCGGGCAGCCCGGGCAGGGTGGCGCGGCCCGCCGCGTCGGTGGTGGCGCCGGCCTGGCGGGCGGGAACGGCCACGGTGGCGCCGGCCAGCGGGGCGTGGGTGCGCTCGTCGCGCACGAGCACGCGCAGCGGGCTTTGGGCCTCGGCAGCGCCGGCACTGCCCAACAACAGCGCCGCAAAAACGAAGTATTTCATGAACTAGCGCGGTTTCGGAATCGGTGTGCCTATTGAACGCTGTAGATACAGCGGTAGAGACGCGACCCTTCGCGTCTCAATCGTTGCAAGCAATCCTAATCGGGCAGCGATTGAGACGCGAAGGGTCGCGTCTCTACCACCGTTCGTCGTTCGGGAAACGCCGCCGGTTTCGGGCATCCCGCTTTTTGTTCAGACTTGCAGCACGGCGCACCAGAACCAGCGCCGGCCCGGCGCCGGCGGGCCGGCGGCCGTCAGCCCGCCAGCGGCAGCTCGATGAAAAACGCCGTGCCCTCCCCCGCCACGGTTTCGAACCAGATGCGGCCCCCGGCGCTCTCGATGCCGCGCTTGGCCACGGCCAGCCCGATGCCCGAGCCCCCAACTTTGGTGGTGAAATTCGGCACGAAAATACGGGCGCGCACCTCGTCGGCAATGCCCGCCCCGTTGTCGCGGATCGTGACGCGCACCCCGGCGGCCCCGGCGGCGGCCAGGGCCACCGCCAGGTGCGGGGCCCGGTCCTCGGGCACGGCCTGGCGGGCGTTGATGAGCAGGTTGTTGAAGGTGCGCACGAGCAGGCTTTCGTCGGCGTACACCACGTAGCGGCCGGTATCGGCGTCGGCGGGCAAGGCCAGCTCCAGCATTCCATCGCCGGCGTCGGGCTGGTGAAGGGCGGTGCAGCGGCGGAGCACTTCGGCCACGTCGAGGCGCTCGGGGCGCATGGCCGGCAGGTTGGTGAAGGTGCTGAACGAGGTGGCGATGTCGCTCAGCACGTCCACCTGCGTGATGAGCGTTTGGCTGATGCGCCCGATCAGCTCCTCGGTATTGGGGCGGCGCTCGGCGATGGCCTTCTGCAAAAATTGCAGGCTCAGCTTCATCGGCGTGAGCGGGTTTTTGATTTCGTGGGCCACCTGGCGGGCCATCTCGCGCCAGGCCACTTCTTTTTCCTGGGCGGCAAGCTCGCGGCGGCTGGCGTCGAGCTTGCCCAGCATGGCGTTGTACTCGTGCACGAGCAGGCCAATCTCGTCGTCGCTGCTGCGGTACGGAATCGGCTCGTTTTCGCCCGTGAGGGTGGTGCGGGTAAGCTTTTCGGTGATGAGCTTGAGGGGCGCCGTGAGCTGGCGCGCCGCCACGAAGGCCAGCCCGAGGAAGAGCAGAAACATCACCGTCACGATGTTGAGCAGCGTGGTGAACAGCTCGGTGAGCTTGGTATCCAGGTTTTTGGCCGAATCGAAAAACGGGATGCCCAGGTAGCCCACGATGGGGCCGCCGGCGTCGTCGGCCAGCAGGTCGGCGGCCGAGGCCCGGCGCGGGCGGCCCGCCAGCGGGTAGCCCGCGCTGTCGGCCACCTCGCCCGCACTGGCCCGCACCGGCAGGTACAGGGCCGTGAACGCCAGCGAGCCGGCCTGCTCCGTGAGCAAGGCCCGGGGGGCCCCCCGCTCGCGCAGGGTCGCCACGGCTTCGGGGTTGAGCAAGGGCCCCAGCAGCCCCGCCTCGAAGATGAGGGGCTGGCTGCTGGCCAGCAGCTCGCCGCGCGCGTTGTAGAGGTTGATGTCGGTTTCGGTGAGGGCGGCCACGTTGCGGGCAAGGGCCCCCAGCACGGGGCGGGCGGTGGAGTCGGCCAGCAGGCGGCGCTGGGCGCGCACGCTGCCCAGCGCCAGCCCGCCGCGCCGCTCGTAGGTGCGCAGCAGGTCGAGGCGGTAGGAGGCGATGAGCTGGCTGGCCGTGGCCACGCTCACCACCAGCAACGGCACCACGATGCCCATGTTGAGCAGCAGCTGGATGCGGGCGCTGAAATTGAGCCGTATCTGCGCCCCGGCGCGCTGGCGCAGCAGCAGGTAGGCGCCCGCCAGCAGCAGCCAAAACCCCGCCGAGAGCAGAAATTGAAACGAGAAATTGGCCAGCCCATCGGCCAGCGAGTAGGTGGCCGTGGTGATGACCACGGTGCGCTGCCCCGCCCCGCGCACGGCCAGGTGCTGGAAGCCGTCGAGCTCCAGCCCCGTAGCGTACAGGTGGGGGTCGCGCAGGCGGTCGGCCGGCAGGCGGTTGGCGTAGTCGAACTCGCCTTCGCTGTACACCAGCCGCCCGTGGTCGTAGCCGGCGTAGCTGAGCTGGCTGACCACGCTGGTACGGAAGAACTTCTGGTCCACCAGCAGCTCGGGCAGCACGCTGTACGAGGTCAGCTTTTTCAGCGTCAGGTCGACGCGCACCGTGCCCAGCGCCGGCCCCACGCGGCCCGGCCCGGGGCCCTCCACGGCCGCCAGGGCCACGTAGTGCCGCGAGCTGAACGAGCTGCCCGAGCGCAGCAGGTACACCCCGCGCTGGTCGGTGCGGGTGGCGCGGCGCCGGATGGCGCGCCCGGCATCGGCCAGGCTGGGCGTGCCGGCCGGGGCGGCGAGCGGCTGGCCGGCCGCGTCGTAGAGGGTCACCTGGCTTTCGTACTTGTCGAAGTAATCGCCGAGGTACTGCCGGCCCACCCGCCGCACCACCCCTTCTACCCGGCCAAAAGAGCCGGTCAGGGCCTGCCGCACAAACGGGTCGGCGGCAATTTTGTGGATGCGCTCTTCAAGCAGAAATTCGCCCTGAAAATCATTGTCCACCAACAAGCTGCTGGCCAGGCGCTGCTTGTCGGCCAGCAGCTGCTGCTCGAACTGCTGGTGCAGCGCCAGCGCGCCGGTGGTGGCGGCCAGGGCCCCCAGCAGCACGCCCAGGGCCCCCAGCTGGTAGCCGCCCACGGTGGCGGCCCGCAGCCGGGCGGCCCGCACCAGGGCCCCGAAGGTGGCCAACACGCCCAGCAGCAGCACCTGCAGGTAATCGGTCAGCACGCCCTCGGCCAGCAGGAGCACCGCCGCCAGGCCCGTGAGCAGCAGCAAAAACCGCTCGGACACGTGTTGCAGCACGGCGTCGGCCAGCTGCGTGAGCAAGAAAAAGCCGATCAGGTAGGCCCCCGTCTGCGCCACCAACGCCAGGGCCAGCACCGCCCGGAAGCCCGCCAGGGGCAAGCCGCGCGTCACGTCCAGGCTGAGCTGGCCGCTGTTGAAAATGCCGCTGTAATCGAGGTACAAAAGCTGTAGCAGCCCCCAAAACAACAGCCCCAGCGCCGCGAGGGCCAGGGCCTGCCCCGGCAGCTGGCGCGGCGCGGGCACCCGCTGGGCCACCCGCGCGCGCACCCACAGCACGGCCCCACCGGCCACCAGGCCAAAGGCCAGCAGGGCGTTCAGCAGCAGGTCGCCCAGCGACGGGGCCAGCAGCGAGGCCGCGTACAGCCGGGGGTCGAACAGCGGCAGCTCGATGAGCGAAAAAGGCAGCCCCAGGTACAACAGGGCCCCGCGCAGCAGCAGCAGCGGCCCGCCCAGCACCGCCAGGGCCGCCCCGCCCCGCCCGGTCCGCCAGTAGCGCCGCGCCAGCCCGGCCCAGCCCGCCGCGTACAGCAGCGCGCCCAGCCCCAGCAGCCCCAGCGGCAGGTATTGGCCCGCGAGCCGGTACGGGGCCTCCTGCCGGATGGAAAACAAGTACCGCCCCCCCGGCGCCCGAAACGCCGGCAGCCGGCGGGCCGCGCTGTCGGGCACCACCCGCAGGCGCAGGCCCTGAAACACGTCGGCGGCGCTGCCCTCGCGCAAGTAGCGGTTGCTGATGCCGTAATGCCGCTCCAGCGGCACGTAGGCCAGCACTTGCCAGTTTCCCACGCGCCGCCGTACCAGCAGGAAATGCCCAAAAGTAGTTTCGACGGCCCGCTCGGGGCCGGGGCCGGCCAGGTCGTCGGGGCCGGGGCGCAGCACGGCCGACGACCAGTACCGCAGCTTCCCGCCCTCAAAAACAAACGTCGGGTAATGCACCTGGCGCAGCAAGCGGGCGAAGCTGTAGCTGCCGCGCGACACCTGGGCCGCCACGGCATCGGCGTCGCGGCCGGCCACGGTTTCGGCGGCGCGCACCAGTTGGTGCAGGCGCCGCAGATCGGTGCGCTGCACCACCCCCGGCAATTGGCCGTAGCGATTGGCCAGGTACCCAAACGCAAAGCACGCGCCCGCCAGCACCAGCAACGCCACCGGGCCCGGCCGCAGCGCGGTAAGCAATTTTCTCACGGGCAAAAGGCTGAAGCGAAATTCATGGCCAACAAAAATGCCGCCAATTGGCGGCATTCTCGCAAAATCGGTTTCGCGGGGCCCCGTGCCCGGGGCGCGGGTTGGCTCAGGCCTTGGCGGGCTTCGGGTGGGTGCGGCGGTACCAGACGTAGCCCACGGTGCCCATCAACAGGTAGGGCACGGTCATCATGTACACGATGCCCCGGTTCAGGCCGGTCACGTCGTAATCGTCGCGCTCTTGCCGGGCCGCTTCCACCTGCGATTTGCACATGACGCACTGGGCCCCAGCCACTAGCGGCGCCAGCCCTAGCACGAAAGCCAGCACCAGCGCGGCCATTCCCCGAAAAAACATTGCTTTGGTTTTCATACAATTTCCCAACAGGTTTTTAGCGATAAAGTTTCCGTAATTGGCGGCCACGCACGGCCGGCTCAGGTGTAATAAGGCGCAATCAGGAAGTACACCACCACGCCCGTCACCGACACGTAGAGCCACACCGGGAACGTCCACCGCGCAATGGCTTTGTGCTTGGCGTACTGGCCCGTGAGGGCGAAATAAAGCGTGAACAGCACCAGTCCCACCGTCACCACGGCCAGGCCGATGTGGGTGAGCAGCAGGAAGAAATACGCGTAGCGCACGGCCCCCAGCCCGCCAAATTTGGTGCTGTCGACCTGCGAGTGGTAGGCCACGTACGAGAGCAGAAACAGGGCCCCCAGCGCGAAGGCCGTGCCCATCATGGCGCGGTGCCGCAGCACTTGCTTTTGCCGGATAAAATAGTAGCCGGCCAGCAGGCACACGGCCGTCAGCGAGTTGAGTACAGCGTTGACGGCCGGCAGAAACTTCACTTGGGCCCCCGGAATGCGGAAGAGGCTGGGAAACGAAAACAGCACGGCCACGAGCAGCGGCACCACCACGCCCAGGGCCCCGAGAATGATTTTGTAGCGCGTGTAGTCGCCGGGGGCCAGCACGGGCGGGTGCAGTTGTTCAGCGGGGGTGGGCATAGTCGTAGAGTTGCACTTCGATTTCAGTGGTCAGCCGGTCAATTTCCCGCGGCTTGGTGCCGTCGTAGATGCCGCGCACCCGGCCGTCGCGGTCCACCAACAACAGCGTACCGGGGATTAAGTCCGGGGCCGCGACGGGCGGCAACTGGTGGGCACGGGCGGCGCGGCCCAGCTCCTGCCGCGCCAGGCGTTGCAGCGAATCCAGCGGGCCCGTCAGAAACGCCCACTTGCCGGCAATGGTGCCGTACTGCTCGGCCAGGTGCGCCAGCGCTGCGGCCGGGGCCCCGACCGGCGCCAGCACCACCGACACCAAGCGCACCCGCGGCTCTTGACGGAATTTTTCCTGCACTTGCAGCAGCTCGCGGGCCACGCGGGCGCTGGCCTCGTCGGCCCCGAACAGCTGCGCCACCCACACACCCCGCCCCAGCTCGCGGCTGCTCAGCACCCGGCCGTCGGAGGAGAGCAGGCGAAACGGCGCGATTTGGTGGAAAACAGTATCGCGCTGCCACTTACCGCCAACCTGCGCAGAATCCACGCGGTCGGGCAAGTAAGTAGGCAGCGCGTAACGGTTGGAGCCGAAGCGGTACAGAAACAGAAATGCCAGCACCGGCACCAGCAACAGAAGGCCCAGCAGCAAGGTTTGGCGGGGCCGCATCCGTTAGCTGAACATGTGGGCCAACGTTTCGCCGATGGCGGAACCTTCCGTCACCAGTGCCACCAGCAGCCAAATCAGCAGCACGGTCGGCACCAGCACCATCCAGATGAGGCCCTTGGTTTCTTGTTTCAAGTGCATGAATTCGCCCACGATGAAGAACGCCTTGAGGATGGTCAGGCCAATCAGAATGCTGTTGCGCATCGTGCGGAAGTGTTGGGCTTCCAGCGCAAACGTGATAGCGAATTCAAGGGCCGTGATGCCGACCAGCACGAAGAATATTCGCCAGATTCGGCCCGTGTTGGGCTTGGCAAGTTCGCCGGTCAGGTTGGCGTGGTCGGTAGCAGCGTGAGAAGCCATAAACTGTGAATGAGTAACGGAGTGAATGTGTGATTTAGCGGCGAAGCGGTGGCTGACTAACTAAACAATTCGGCCAGCCACTGCTTTGCTCATTCACTGCTTAAACCAAATAGAAGAACGTGAACACGAACACCCACACCAAGTCCACAAAGTGCCAGTAGAGACCGATTTTCTCAATCATCTCGTAGTGGCCGCGTTTTTCAAACGTGCCGTTGGTAGTGGCAACGAAGCACCAGATGAGCAGGCAGACACCCGAAAATACGTGGGTGCCGTGAAAGCCGGTGATGAAGAAAAACAAGTCAGCGAATAGCACAGGGCCGTATTGGTTCACGGCCAGGTTGGCTCCGTGAAACACGGTGCCGTCGGCCATCAGCGTGCCTTCCTCGTGGCCCCGAATGAAGTGGCCCCACTCCCAGGCCTGGCTGCACAGGAAAATGGATCCGAACAGGATAGTCCACAGCAGCCATTTCTGCACGTCTTTCTTGTCCATGCGGTGGCCGGCTTCTACGGCCAGCACCATCGTCACGGAGCTGAAAATGAGGATCATCGTCATCAAAGCCACGAAGCCCAAGGGCACGTTGGCGTGGCCCATGCCAGGAAAGGCGTTGAAAACATGGTCAGGAATCGGCCACCATTTCGTGCTGAAATGGAACGCCGATGCCTCGCCGACAAACACTTCGTGCTTGTGGCGAATCATGCCGTAAGCCGTCAGGAAAGCCCCAAACGTAAAGGCATCCGACAGCAGGAATATCCACATCATCAGCTTGCCGTAGCTCGCCTTGAAGGGTTCGTT
The DNA here is from genome assembly GCA_025353745.1 of Hymenobacter sp. GTDB lineage: Bacteria > Bacteroidota > Bacteroidia > Cytophagales > Hymenobacteraceae > Hymenobacter. The sequence continues at coordinate 10,037 of JANXOE010000237.1, read as the reverse complement.
GCCGCCGTCCCAGTTGCCGGTACGGGGCGCGTCGTGGGTGGGGGCCGCAGTGGGCTGCAAGGTGGTGGTTTGGGCCATAGCGGACACAAATAGGGCGTTTTAGTGGTTCAAAAGTAAGAACAAATACAGGTACAGCCAAAGCGCGCCCAGGAAGTGCCACAGAATGGACGCGTTGCCGATGGAGAGCAAGGCGCGCGAATGTACCTGATAGTTAAAGGCTCGGCGCAGCACCACGGCCAAGAAAATCAACCCCGCCAGCAGGTGAAAGGCGTGCATGCCCATGAGCACGTATACGAACGAGCCGGACACGTTGGCGTCCATGCCGCCGAAAAAGGTGCGGCCGTCCACCAGGGCCCCCCAGCACAGCCACTGCCCTACCAGAAACACCAGGCCCAGGCCCAGCGTCAGGGCGAGTCCGATTTTGACGCGGCCGATTTCGTCCTTCTTGGCCGAAGCGTACGCCCACTGCAAGGCAATGCTGCTCAAGGCAATCACCACCGTATTGAAGCCCAGAATGAGGGGCAAATCGAACTCGCGCCAGTTGCCTTCGTCGCGCCGCACGATGAAGCCGCTGGTGAGCGAGGCAAAAATCATGGTGCTCGACAACATGAGCAAAATCAGCAGCACGCGCTTGGGGTGCCAGCCCAAGCCAGTTTCCTTTTCGGAAAGGATTTCGATGGGGTTCATACGCTTGTAATTAGCGGGTTGTTAAAAGGTGCCGGGGCCGCCGCGGCGAGAGCAAGCCGCTCTCGGGTATATGAACAAGGAACTACCGGATTTTGTCCAACACCAGCGCGATTTGTACGATGGGCAAATAGAGAAAAGAAGCGAACATGATGCGCAGCGCGGCTTTGCGGTCTTGGGTGCGCATGAGCTGTACGGTGAGCAACAAAAACAACACCCCGCACACCACGGCCACCCCCGCCGAAATACGGCCGGCGATGTTAAACTCAAGCGGCAGCAGGCTCAGCGGAATGAGCAGCAGCGTGTACGTCATGATTTGAAAGGCCGTGCGCAAATCACGCTTGCCCGGCGAAGGCAGCATCTTGAAGCCCGCCCGCTTGTAGTCGTCGTCGGCCACCCAGGCAATGGCCCAGAAGTGCGGAAACTGCCACATGAACTGGATGCCGAACAGCACCCACGGCTGGGCCCCCATGGCCGCAAACGTGGCCGCCGGCCCCATGCCCGCTACCCAGCCGATGAGCGGCGGCAGCCCGCCGGGGATGGCCCCCACGGCCACGCACACCGGTGAAATCACTTTCAGCGGCGTGTATACGAACCCATAAAGCACCAGCGACAGCAGCGACAAAGCCGCCGTGAGGTAGTTGAACTGCAAGGCCAGCAGCGCTAGCCCGGCCACGCCGAGCCCGATGCAGTACACCCAGGCCGCGGCCGGTGTGATGATGCCGAGCGGCAGCGGCCGCTTGGCCGTGCGGGTCATCAGCTTATCGAGGTCTTTTTCGTGGATTTGGTTGATGATGTTGGCCGAGCCCGTCACCAGCAGCCCACCCAGCATTACCAGCAGCACGTTGGACCACTGAAACTCCGCCACCCGCAGCATGTAGCCAATGGCGCTGGAAAACGCCACCGTGAGCGAAAGCCGGAATTTAAGCAGCTGAAAATAGGCGCGGGCCTTTACCATTCAATACAGGTGATGCAAGCCCGCCCAGCCCAATGGGTGCCGAACGGGGCCGCAAAGTTACGCAACAACCCCGCGCGCTGGTCTTGCCGGCGCTTCAATTTGCTGACCGTTGCGCCGCGCCCGCACGGCCAGCAGCACCAGAAATTGCAAACCAAACAACACGGTGGCCAACGTCAGGTGCACCGGTTGCACGGCCGGCGGCAGGGCCCCGTAGGCCAACACCACGCCCGCCAACAGCTCAATGACCAACACGGCCAGCAACCCTTGCGCCAGCCGCCGCAGGCGGGGCCCTAGGGACCACAACTCGTAGGCTGCGTACAGCACCAGCACCAGCACAACCCCCGAAAACGCACGGTGTACCGTAAAACCACTCCCAAGCTGGGCCACCCAGCCGGCCCGGCCCGCGTAGTTGGCCGCTGCCGAGACGATGTCGACCCGTTCGCGGACTTGGGTGCCAAGCACAATTTGCACAAACGTGCCCGACAGCCCCAGCCACAGCACGGCCCGCAGGCCCCCGCTCGCCGCCACGGCCGGGGCGGCGGGCAGCGTAGTGGCCTGCTCCCGGGCCCGGTCCACGGCGTAAAGCAGCATGGCTACAATTAACAAGGCCAAGCCCATGTGCACGGTCACCATCACGGGCAGCAGGTTGGTTGATACCACGAGCGACCCCAGCCAGCCCTGCACCCCGGTCAGCAGCCACGCCGCCACGGCCAGCCAAAAAACGGCCGGGGCGCGCCGCCGGTAGGGCCAGGAAAACACCGCCGTCAGGAACACGAACACCCCGATGAGGGCCCCCAGCAGGCGGTTCACATATTCGATCCAGGTTTTGACGGGATTAAAATCCGTTTCAATGTACTGCGTGGGATGAGCGAAAATACTACCCGCTACCTGGGCAAAGCCCAACCGTTGCAGCGTGCGGGCAAGCTTCTGGTTTTTGGCCACGCGTTGCGCCGTGTACACTTCTTTGTAATTGGGCGGCAATTGGCTGACGTCCGTAGGCGGTACCCAAGTGCCAAAACACTTGGGCCAGTCGGGGCAACCCATGCCCGAGCCGGTGCTCCGCACCACGCCCCCCACCAGAATCAGCAAGTAAACCGCAGCCACCGTGAGCAGCCCGACGAAACGGAAGCGGCGATAAGCGACACTTTGCATAGGTAACAGCCAATAAAACAGTTAATTTAAAAAACAAAGACCATCCGGCTCATAGCTGAAACAAAAGCGGGCCGCCGGTCTGGCGGCCCGCTTCGGGACTCTAAGCTAAACCCGGGACTAGTCGGCCAATTCCTGCTCGTAAGGCAAGTTCGAGGATTGCGTCTGTGAGTACGGCACGTTTTGCGGAATGAAGTCGGCCTCCGAACCGGGCTTGCTGTAATCGTAGGGCCAGCGGTACACGGCCGGGATTTCGCCGGGCCAGTTGCCGTGGCCGGGCATGATGGGGGTAGTCCACTCCAGCGTGTTCGAGTTCCAGGGGTTTTGCGTGGCACGACGGCCCCGGAAGATGCTGTAGAAGAAGTTGAAGATGAAGATGAACTGCCCGAGGAAAGCAATAATGGCCGCCATCGAGATGAATTTGTTCAAGTCAGCAAACTGCGAGAAGCCGTCAAAGCCGGTCCAGGCATAATAGCGCCGCGGGAACCCGGCAATGCCAACGTAGTGCATCGGCAAGAACACGAGGTACACCCCGGCAAACGTCAGCCAGAAGTGAACATAGCCCAGCTTCTCGTCCATCATACGCCCAAACATCTTTGGGAACCAGTGATACACGCCGGCAAACAGACCAAAGAAGGCCGATGAGCCCATCACCAAGTGGAAGTGAGCCACCACGAAATAGGTATTGTGCATCTGGATGTCAAGCGTAGCATTGCCAAGGATAATCCCCGTCAAACCGCCCGAGATGAAGAGCGACACAAAGCCGATGCTGAACAGCATCGCCGTCGTGAAGCGAATGTTACCGCGCCAGAGCGTAGCAATCCAGTTAAACACTTTCACCCCGGAAGGCACGGCGATAATTAGCGTCAGGAACATGAACACCGAACCCAGGAAGGGGTTCATGCCCGTCACAAACATGTGGTGAGCCCACACGACAAACGACAGCAACGAAATACCCATCAGCGAGCCGATCATGGCGCGGTAGCCAAAAATAGGCTTGCGGGCGTTGGTGGCCAGGATTTCTGATACCATGCCCATCGCAGGCATAATCACAATGTACACCTCCGGGTGGCCCAGGAACCAGAACAAGTGCTGGAACAAAACCGGCGAGCCGCCTTGGTTAGGCAAGGCCTGACCGGCGATGTAGATATCTGATAAGAAGAAAGACGTACCAAACGAACGGTCAAATACCAGCAGCAACGCCGCAGAAAACAGTACCGGGAACGAAAGAATGCCGAGGACGGCCGTCAGAAAGAAAGCCCAAATCGTGAGCGGCAGCTTGCTCATGCTCATGCCGCGGGTGCGCAGATTGATGACAGTGGTGACGTAGTTGACCCCGCCCAGCAACTGCGAAACAATGAAGAACACCATGCTCACAAGCCACATCGTCATGCCCATGCCCGAACCGGGAATGGCCTGCGGCAACGCCGACAGCGGCGGGTAAATCGTCCAACCTGCCGACGCCGGGCCCGTTTCCAAGAAAAGCGATGCGAACATGATCAAGCTCGACAGGAAAAAGAACCAGTACGAGAGCATATTCATGAAGCCCGAAGCCATGTCGCGGGCCCCCACTTGGAGTGGGATCAGGAAGTTGGAAAAAGTGCCGCTCAGTCCGGCGGTTAGCACGAAGAACACCATGATGGTGCCGTGCATCGTCACCAGAGCCAGGTAAAATTCTGGGTTGAGCTTGCCGCCTTCGATCCACTTGCCCAGCACCGGCGTGAGCCATTCCATCGTGCCCTCGGGCCAGCCCAGCTGCAAGCGGAAAAGGCTCGACAGCGTACCACCGATGATGGCCCAAAACATTCCCGTAATCAGGTACTGCCGGGCAATCGTCTTGTGGTCCTGGCTGAACACATACTTCCACAGCCAGTGCTGGTCGTGGTGCTCGTGTTCGTCGTGGGCATGGTCGCCGTGTTCCGTGTGCGGCACCGGGGCGGTACCAATACCACCAGCTGCTTGGATCGCGGCCGACAGATTCGGTTTGGCTGACATATCTGACATATCCAAAGGCTTTTAAAATTTACTTAGAACGAGGCGTTTGCCAGCGGTGCGGGCACAGTTTCCTTCGGCTCGGCTGCAACAGCCTGCTTCGGCGTGCCTTGGGCAGCTTTCTGCTTGAATGACGCCACCAAATCGGGATTCAGGGAGGCAAAGGACTTCTGCGAAGCGAACCAGTTCTGATAGTCATCAGGCTCATCCACAATCACGATGGCTTTCATGGCGTAGTGGCTTTTACCGCATACCTGATTGCAAGCCAACTCGTAATTGAACTTGGGGTTACCCAATTTGGCCCGCATCTCATCGGTCGAAGTCGTTGGTGTGAACCAAAAGCGGGTCGGCATACCGGGCACGGCATACATCTGCACCCGGAAGTTCGGCATGTAAACCGCGTGCAGCACATCGCGCGAACGGATTTTAAATAGCACCGGATGGCCTTTGGGCACGTGGATTTCGGTGGCGGTAAAATCGTCCTGCGAAGCCTGATCGTTCAAATCAATGCCAAAGTCGTTCGAGGCATCGATCAGCCGGTAATTAATGACGCCAAGCTTCAGGTCGCGGCCGGGGTAACGAACCAGCCAGTTAAACTGCTTGCCCATTACTTCTACAACCACGGAGTCTTTCGGGGCCGGGCCGGTTATACGCGCCCAAGCTTTCCAGCCGGCAAAAATCAGCGAAGCCATTACAATGGCCGGGATGATCGTCCAGATTACTTCGAGTTTGTTATTGTGGGAAAAAAAGTAAGCCCGGCGGCCTTCTTTATGCTGATACTTGTAAGAGTACCAAAATAGCAGAACTTGTGTAATAGTGAAAGCAACCCCCAGAATGGCCATCGTGGTCCAGAACATGGTATCCATGTGGTGGCCATGCACCGAAGCAATGGGCGGGTTCATCTTGCCAAAATTCTCCACGAAGGAGTAGGCAAACCAGCCGCCGCCACCTATTAAGAACACCAGCATCAGCACAGCGTTTACGCTGTTGCTCATCCCAATATCGCGGGTAAACGAACCGGAGAAAATTGAAGACAGAATCTGGAGGCGAAACAGCAGGCCGAATACGACCAACAGCAGCACCAGCACCGCTATAATGGTAAGAGCAGACATTGAGTTTTTTTTGTAGTCAGCAGGAAATAACCAGCCGCCGACAGTATAACAAGCTGATGAAGCTTAAGTTGTACGCGCCTATCGGCCAATGCAATAAAACCTTAGGTGGTGTGATGAACGCTTTCGTCAATGAAAGGGTGGTTGACGGGGACCAGCGAAGCCTCTGACAGGCGGCGGGTCAACAACAACAAGAACGAGCCAAGGAAAATAGCGGCTACGCCTATTTCGATCAAGAACCCGCTTTCCCCTTTCATAGTGCCCGGCATTATCATCAAATAAAAGTCGGACCAGTGGCCAACCAAAACGGCTATACAAACAATTTTGAGGATGATCATTTGCCGCTTGGCGTCCCGGGTCATCAGGCCAAGGAAAGGGAACACGAAATTGATGACTAGGTTGAAAAAGAAGATGCCGGTGTACTGGCCATTGAAGCCGCCGAGGCGCTGGTTGAAATACACCGCTTCTTCGGGCAGGTTGGCGTACCAAATCAGCATGAACTGCGCAAACCAGACGTAGGTCCAGAAAATACTGAAGCCGAATATCAGCTTACCCAAGTCGTGCAAGTGGTTGGCGTTCAGGAAGCGCAAGTAGCCATTTTGTTTTAGAAAAATGGCTGTAAGCGTGATACCGGCAATGCCCGATACCCACCACGAGGCAAAAACGTACCACCCAAACATGGTGCTGAACCAATGCACGTCAACGGACATAACCCAGTCCCAGGCCGACATGGACGACGTTACGGCGTACAGCACCAAAAAAAGCGCAGCCGTGGTCACGCTGGTGTGGAAATACTGAGTGCCACCGTTGAGATCTTCCTGGAGCGAAAGCTTGCGCAGCTTCCAGGAAAAGGCCCACCAGATGACCAAGTACGACACCATGCGGATGAGGTAGAAAGGCACGGTCAAAAAGCCTTTTTTGCCTGCAACAATGGGGTCGTAGTTAGCCGAACCCTTCGTCATTATGCCGTCGTGGGTCCAGTGAAAAATGTCGTGGCGGCCCACCAAGAACACCACCAGCATGATGACGGCCCCCGGGAGAATCCAAGCACTGAAAGCTTCGGCGATGCGCTTCACCATGACCGACCAACCGGCGTAAGCAACGTAGTTGATGGCCATGAACACGGTACCAACGGCCGAAATACCCAAAAAGAACAAGTTGCTGTGCCAAAGGCTGATCAACAAACGCTTGACCCAAATGGCACTTCCGGCCTCGTGGGGGGCTCCGGCCGACTCAACCCCCGCGGCGGCCCCAACGTGGCTCGCCGTTGCTGGGTGCTCGGCGCCCCAACCCATAATGGAGGCCAGGATACCTAAAACCAGGATCAAAATCCCGGCCCCGATGATGGTGTAAAAGATTTTACGGGCGCCATCCGTAACGACGAGCTGTTCAGCCGTGGCGCTTTCTTGGTGCGTCAGAGTTGCCATAGTGCGTGCGAAATGGATTAGTTAGCGGAGCCGTTGTGGCCTTTGGTGTTGCCCTGGCCGGGCGTTTCGGAACCCGTATTGGAGCCAGCTTTGCTGGTGGGCGTAGTGCCCGCCGCGGCGGCCGTCACGGTTGTGTCGCTGGCCGAAGCCGTTGGGCCTTTGGCAATCAGTTCGGTCAGCGCATCGGGGCCCTTGCCGCGTTGCAGTACCCGTACGTACATGGCAATTTTCCAGCGCTCCTCCGGGTTAACCTGCGAGCCGTGGGGCATCATACGGTTACGGCCCCACTCGATGACGTGGTAGATGTGCCCGTCGTTCATCTTGGTGTAAGCACCAGCAGCGTAGTTCGGCACGCCTTTGAACTTGATGCCCACCGGGCCTTGGCCGTTGCCTTGCTCGCCGTGGCAATGCTGGCAGTTGCGCGAGTACAGCAGCTTGCCTTCTTCCAGGTTTTCCTTGGTATAGGAAAAGGGATTGTGCAGGGTGCGCTCAGCGATGCCCACGCTATCCTTTGGGATGTGGTCGTAGTAGCTTAGCTTACCACGCGCCACGGTGCCGGTCGGCGGCGTGCGCTCGTTGATGCCGAACGCGTTGATGGTGTTGTACCCCGTTTGGCGCAGGGGCTCATACGGGATGGATTCGTACATCTCCGGGGCGTACTCCACACCGGGGCTATCGGCCTGGGGGGTGCAGGACGAAGCCAGGCCCCCCAGCGACAGCAGCAGCGCCGAAACGCGCAAACTCAGGTTCAGCGGATGCGTCATTATTTCTTGGTCATTTCTTTCTGATTGACTTCTGATGCACCGTTCTCGCGCAACAGTTGGGTCAATTTCGGCAACGCCGAACTGGTTTCGTCCAACTCGATGGCCATCACGAATTTATCATCGGTTGAGCGCACGTCCATTACCGAAGTTTTGAAGCGCGGATACAGGCCGGTGATGGCGTAGAAGGTAATCACCATGCCGTGGCAAGTGAAGAACACCGTCAACTCGAAGGCCACCGGAATAAAGGCCGGCAGGGCGATGTGCGGCTTGCCGCCGATGATCATCGGCCAGTCGAAGCCCAGCGTGTAAATCTGGAGCCACAGGGCAAACGCCAGCCCGCACATGCCATAGAAGAAGGCCGCGATGGGCAAGCGCGAGCGCTGTATCCCCAGAGCATCGTCGATTCCGTGGACCGGATAGGGCGAAAATACGTCGTAGATTTTAACTCCGGCGCCGCGCAAATTGTCGATGGCGTGCAGGAGCACATCTTCGTCTTCGAAGACGCCGAGGGCGAAGCGCTTAGTCATGTTTGTCGTAGGTTACGGGTGCCGAAGCGGGCACGCCGGGAGTTACGGAGTGAGTGGTGGCCGGGGCGTGGTGGCCCTGATCGGCGGAGTAGGTGGGGCCGTTGTCAACGGTGTACTTCAGGATCGCCTTCACCTCCGCCATGTTGATAACCGGGAAGAACTTGGCGAACAGTAAGAAGAGCGTAAAGAACAGGCCCAGCGTGCCCACGTACACCCCGATGTCGATAATCGTGGGCGAGAACATGGCCCAGCTCGACGGCAGGTAATCGCGGTGCAGCGAGGTGACAATGATCACGAAGCGCTCGAACCACATGCCGATGTTGACGATGATCGACAGAATGAACGTGAGGCCGATGCTGTAGCGCACCCGACGGAACCACACCAGCTGGGGCGTGACCACGTTGCAGGTCATCATGGCCGCGTAAGCCCACCAGTAGGGCCCCGTGGCGCGGTTGATGAAAGCGTACTGCTCAAACTCTACCTGCGAATACCAGGCAATAAAGAACTCGGTGATGTAAGCCACGCCTACAATGGAGCCGGTCACCATCATGATCTTGTTCATGAGGGCGATGTGCTCCAGGGTGATGTAATCCTCCAGCTTGAACACCACGCGGGTGATGAGCATCAGCGTGAGCACCATGGCGAAGCCCGAGAAGATGGCCCCGGCCACGAAATAGGGCGGAAAGATGGTGGTGTGCCAGCCCGGTACCACAGCCGTGGCAAAGTCCATCGATACAATGGTGTGCACCGACAGCACCAGCGGGGTCGAAACGCCGGCCAGGATCAGCGAAACCGTTTCGTAGCGCGACCAGGCTTTAGCCGAGCCGGTCCAGCCGAAACTCAACATCGAGTAGCTGAACTTGGCGATGGGGCCCTTGGCCCGGTCACGAATAGTGGCGAAGTCGGGCACCAGGCCCGTGTACCAGAACACCAGCGACACAGTGAAATAGGTCGAGATGGCAAACACGTCCCAGAGCAGCGGCGAGTTAAAGTTTACCCACAGCGAACCCAGCGTGTTTTGCAGCGGAAACACGTAGAAAGCCAGCCACGGGCGGCCCATGTGCAGCACCGGGAACATGGCGGCGCAGATAACCGCGAAAATCGTCATGGCCTCGGCGGCCCGGTTAATGGATGACCGCCACTTCTGGCGGAACAGGAGCAACACGGCCGAAATCAGGGTGCCGGCGTGGCCGATGCCCACCCACCACACGAAGTTGGTGATGTCCCAGGCCCAGCCAACGGTTTTGTTCAGGCCCCATTCCCCGATGCCATACCACAAGGTGCGATAAACCGAATAGAAGAAGATGCCCAGGAAGAACAGGGCTACGCTCATGGCACCAATCCAACGGATGTTGGGCTTGGCTTCCACTTGGTAGCAAATATCCTGGGTCACGTCGTGTAACGTTTTGCCCCCAGTGACGAGCGGC
>JANXOE010000219.1 GCA_025353745.1 Hymenobacter sp. | reverse complement strand
TTGCCGCGCGCCTCGTTGCTCCACTTGAAGGTGCGGTGCGCGAACTGGATGTTGATTTTGTAGCGGTGCAGCATTTCGCCCCACAAAATGCTCACCTGCTCGCCCTGCGTGATGCTGTTGGTGCTCACCAGGGCCACCCGCACGGTGGTGCCCTGCACGTATTGGGCGGCTTTGAGGTACCAGGCGGCCACGTAGTCGAGCACGCCCGCGCCGGGCAGGGCCCCGGCCACGGCCAGCAGCTCGCGGCGCTGGGTTTCGCTCATCATCTTGGAGCCAATGAACGGCGGATTGCCCAAAATGTAGCTCAGCTCTTCTTTGGGCACCACTTCTTCCCAGTCGGTCGTCAGGGCGTTGCCGTGCACGATGCGGGCGGTGCGGGTGAGGGGCAGGCGCAGGTAGAGGTTGCCGAAGGCTTCGGAGAGGCGCAGGTTGAGCTGGTGGTCCATGAGCCACATGGCCACCTCGGCGATGCGGGCGGGAAATTCTTCGACCTCGATGCCGGCGGCCTGGTCCACCTGCACGCGGGCGTAGAGGGCCAGGTCCACGGTTTGGCCGCTGGCGCGCCGGTCGGCGAAGAGGCGTTCGAGGATTTCCTGCTCCAGCAGGCGCAATTCGCGGTACGTGACGACCAAAAAGTTGCCGCAGCCGCAGCTCGGGTCCAGGAAGCGCACCTGCTCCAGGCGGCGGTGCAGGGCGTCGAGGCGGGCGCGGTTTTGGCCGGCGGCGGCCAGCTCCTGGCGCAGCTCGTCCAGAAACAAGCCCTGGATAACCTTGAGGATGTTGGCCTCCGAGGTGTAGTGGGCCCCCAGGTTGCGGCGCTTCACGGGGTCGGCCACGCTCTGAAACAGCGAGCCGAAGACGGCGGGCGAGATGCGGGCCCAGTTGAAGTACGTGCAGCGGATGAGCTGGGCGCGCAGGGCCCCGTCGAAGCTCGGGAACGGAAAGAATTCCGTGAACAGGGCCCCGTTCACGTAGGGCAGGGCCTGGAGGTAGGCCGGCAGGTGCTGCTGGCGGTCGGCGGGGGCCTGGTCGAGCACCGAGAACCACTCGGCCAGGCGGGTGCCCACGTCGGCGCCGTCGGGCCGGGTGTGCTCTTCGAGGAACTCGCGGAAGGCGTCCTTCTCGAAGATGTTGGTGTCTTCGGCAAACAGGCAAAAGAGGATGCGCACGAGCAGCACCTCCAGCTTGTGGCCGCGGTAGCCGCCGTGGAGCAGGGCGTCGTGCAGGGCCCCCATCAGCTCGGCGGCCTCCGTGTTGGCGGGGTCTTCGGGGCGGTACTCGCGCTTCTGGTAGCCGGTGAGGAAGGCGAACAGGTGCAGGTGCTGGTGCAGCTCGGCGAGGGCAAATTCGTGCTGCGTGCCCTCGTCGAGGTCGTAGAGGCGGAAGCGGGCGAAGTCGGAGACGAGGATGTACTTGGGCAGCTCGTGGTCGAGCAGGCCGGGGAAGTAGTCGCGGGCCTGCTGGCCGGCGCGGTCGAGGTCGCGGCCCCGGCTTTTGTGCTCCACGAGCAGGGTGCCTTTCCAGAGCAGGTCGATGAAGCCCTGGCGGCCGTCGGCCTTCTTGATGGGCACCTCGAAGGAGGCCACCCGGCGGCGCTTGACGTCGAAGACGTTGAAGAAATCGATCCAGAACGCCTGGGCGTCGGCGCGCTCGTCGGTGGCGTCGCGCCAGTCCTGGGCAAAGCGGATGGCGCGGTCTTTTAACTCGGAAAGGGAAAGGGGCATAAACAGGCAAAAAGCAGAACGGGCGCGGAAGATAGGGCCGGGGCCCGCGCCGGCCGGCCCGGCCGGCGGCCATGCGGGGCGGATTTGCGGCCATGCGGGGCGGATTTGCGGCCGGGCGGGGCGGATTTGCGGCCGCGCGGGGCGGATTTGCGGCCGGGCGGGCCTGTCGAAGCATCTCTCCCGCTGACAACAGCCGTTTCCCGAACGACGAACGGCCGTAGAGACGCGACCCTTCGCGTCTCCATCGCTGAACGGATTTGATTGCTCGCAACGATTGAGACGCGAAGGGTCGCGTCTCTACCACCGTTCTGGGGGCGCGCAGGGAACCGTTCGGCGATGGAGACGCGAAGGGTCGCGTCGCTACGGCCGTTCTGGGGGCGCGAGACTGCTTTTAGGTTTCCGCATCAGTTTTGCTGCCGGCGCCGGCCGGGCGGGCGGCCGCGCAGCGCGCGGGGCCGAACTTTACGGCCCCGCGCCCGCCTTCTGCTTCCGATGACCTTCGCCGCCTTCAAAGCCCTGCACCAGCGCCGCCAGACCGCGTACCTGGCCCGCCACGGCCACCGCCTGGCCGAGCGCCAGGAGGACGCCTTCGACCTGACGCTGTTTGCCGTGGGCGACTTCTACGCCGAAACCTGGCGCAGCCGCGGCGAGGAGGCCGTGCTGTTCATCCACGTGTTTCAGAAGCCCGCCGGCCTGGGCGATTATTTGAAGCTGGTGCGCCTGCCGCAGGGGCTGTAGGGGCGGGGCCCTTCGCCTTTTCTGCCGACCTTGTTGGGCATGAAGCCCCGCCTGCTGCCCCTGCTCTTTGCCCTGGTCAAGTTCGCCAGCGGCTACCTGCTGCTCAGCCCGCTCTACGAGCTGCAGCGCGACGAGTACCTGTACCTCGACCACGGCCGGCACCCGGCCTGGGGCTACCTGGAGGTGCCGCCCCTCACGGCGGCCCAGGCCTGGCTGACGAACGCGGCGGGCGGCGATTTTTGGGCCGTGAAGCTGTGGCCCTTCCTGTGGGGCGCGGCCACCGTGTACCTGGTGGTGCGGCTGGCGGGGCGGCTGGGCGGGGGCGGGTTTGCGCAGGCGCTGGCGGGCACCTGCTACCTGGGCACGGCGTTCGCGCGGCTCAATCTGCTGTTCCAGCCCAACTCGTTCGAGGCGTTCGGGTTCGTGTTTTGCCTGTACTGGCTGGTGCGCTACCTGCAAGCCGGGCGGCCGGGGGCCCTGTACTGGCTGGGTTTGGGCCTGGGCCTGGGGCTGCTGAACAAGTACACGGCGCTGTTCTTCGGGGCGGCGCTGGGCGGGGCGCTGCTGCTCACGCCGGCGCGGCGGCTGCTGGCCGGGCGGCACTTTTGGGGGGCGCTGGGGCTGGCGCTGCTGGTGTGGGGCCCCAACCTGGCCTGGCAAATCGCGCACGGCCTGCCGGTGCGCCACCACATGCAGCTGCTGCACGACACCCAGCTGGTGCACAACGCCCCCGCCGATTTCTGGAAGGCGCAGCTGCTGATGTGCTTCGCCGCGCTCTGGGTGTGGGCCCCGGGGCTGGGGGCCCTGCTGGCGGGGCGGGCGTTTCGGCCGTACCGGGCGCTGGGCTGGGTGCCGGTGCTGGGCGTGGGCCTGCTGGCGGCCCTGCACGGCAAAGACTACTACGCCCTGGGCTACTACCCGGTGCTGTTCGCGTTCGGGGCCGTGTGGTGGGAGCAGCGGCTGCGCCATGTGCGGTGGCGGGCCGCGCTGCGGCCCGTGCTAGTGGCCGTGCCGCTGCTGCTGCTGGGGCCCGTGTTTCCGTTTGTTTACCCCGTGGCGGGGCCCGCCGCCATGCTGGCGCTGCGCCCGCGCTTCGCCGCCCTGGGCTTCTACCGCTGGGAAGACGGCCGCAACCACGCCCTGCCCCAGGACTACGCCGACATGCTGGGCTGGCGCGAGCTGGCCGACAAAGCCTGGGCCGCCTACCGGGCGCTGCCCGACTCGGTGCGCGCCCACACCCTCGTCAAGTGCGCCAACTACGGCCAGGCGGGGGCCCTCAACTACTACAACCGCCGCCGCCCCATGCCCCGGGCCCAGAGCACCAACGGCAGCTACCTGTTCTGGTGGCCGGCGCCGCAGGCGTACCGGGCCGTCATCATCGTCGACGACGAATTTCACCCCGAGCTGGCGGCGTCGTTCGCCGCCTACCGCCGCGCCGGGGCCCTGGCCAACCCCGCCGCCCGCGAGTACGGCACGCTCGTCATCGTGGGCCGGGGCCCCAGCCCCGCCGTTCAGGCCCGGGTGCGCCGCGAGCAGCAGCAGGAGCTGGCCGCCTGGCAAGGGCGGTAGCCGGCGCGGCCCGGGCCGCGCCCCGGGCGGCTTTCGGCCCGCGGCCGGCCCCGGCGCGGGGCCCCGGCGCCGAGCGCAGCGCTGAAATCCGAACAAAACCCCGGCAAGCTGGTATATTTAACCGTGTCTTTTCCCACGGGTCATATGCGTCTACACCAGTTGATTTACGTTAGCGCCGCCACCCGGCCCTTTAGCGATGCGGACCTGGAAGCACTCGTGGCGCGCGCCCGGCGCGAGAACCACGCCCGCGGCATTACGGGGCTGCTGCTGCACAGCGAGGGCGTATTCTTGCAGGTGCTGGAAGGCGAAAAGGCCATTGTGGACGAGCTCTACCACGGCCACATCGCCTGCGACACGCGCCACACCCACCTGCGCCTGCTGGCCGACGGCCCCGCGGCCGGGCGCATCTTCCCCGACTGGAACCTTGGCTTCGTGGACCCCCTTCCCCCGGACCTGCCCCCCTTGGCGGGCTACCTCGACCTCGACGGCCCCGAGTTCCTGGGCAAATGCGCCCCGAAAGCTTCCCCGGTGCTGCTGGCCCTGCTGCGCCGGTTCGCCGGCCCCCGCCTGCAGCAAGCCCGCCAGGCGATGTAGAACGGAGCGGCCCTCCGTTTTACATTATTCCAGCCCGCTGCCGGCGAAGGGCAGCGCGGCGCGCCGCTCCCAGGGCCCGCCCCGGTAGGCCCACAGCGCCAGGCCCGTGCCGGTGGCGGCGAAGGGCTGGAAACCGGCCTGCAAATCGGCCAGCAGCTGGCGGGCCACCGCCGGCTCCACCTTGTTTTGCACCGTGACGTGGGGCTGGAGCTTCTGCTGGTCCTGGGGCGTGAGGCGGGCGGCGAAGTCGGCTTGCAGGCGGCGGTGCAGGGCCCGCAGCGCGGCGTTTTCCAGGGTAAAAGCCACGCCCCGGCCCAGCGAGCGCAGGCCCGTGACCTGCACCGGCAGGGCCCCCAGCGCCCGGCAAACGGCGGCCAGGTGCGCGGTTACGGCGGCTTCGTCGGCCCCCGGCAAGTGGTGAAACAGCGTGAGGTGCGCGGCCAGGTAATTGATTTTGGGCGGGAAGTGCCGGCGGCGCAGCTCGTCGAAATACGCCTGCGAGTCGGCGTCGAGCGCCAGGGTAAGGATGAGCGGGGCCGGGTCGGGGAGAAGCATGAGCAGCGGAAGGTTTTGGCGGGGAATAAAGGGTAAGCGGCTGGTTGTTAAGGCGAATAATTCGCCCCCGGCGGGCCCGAAAATGACCCATTGTACGGCCCCGGGTGTTTAACAATCAATGCAGACCGACCTTTTTTTGCCCGTTCTCAACGCCCCAATGCCGGGCCCCGCCGCTGCCGACGCGCCCCGCACGCACGGGGCCCGCCTGTGGCGGCCCAAGCGCGTGCTCTTCACGCCCGATGCGCTTCAGGAGGAGTACGGCCAGCAAATCCTGGCCCGCGCCACCGCGCTGGGCCTCGCCGTTGAGCTGCTGAAAAGCAACCGCCTCACCGGCCTGCGCGGTGAAGACGGGCGCGCCACCTACCGCACCGCCAAAACCACGCTGGCCGTGGTGAACGCCCCCGCCGGGGCCCTGCGCCTCCAGCCCACCCCGCCCTCGGCCGACTACCAGCTCAACCTCGCCGAAGGCTGCCCCGCCCACTGCCAGTACTGCTACCTGGCCGGCAGCCTCAGCGGCCCGCCCGTGGTGCGCGCCTTCGCCAACCTGCCCAAGCTGCTGGCCAACACCCAGGCCTACGAGCGCGCCGGCCGGCCCGTGAGCTTCGAAGCCAGCTGCTACACCGACGTGCTGGGCATCGAGCACCTCACCGGGGCCCTGGCCGAAACCGTGCGCTACTTCGCGGCCCGCGAGGGCGGCCGCCTGCGCTTCGTGAGCAAGTACGACCACGTCGAAACCCTGCTGGGCCTGCCGCACCGGGGCCACACCCGCGCCCGCGCCTCCCTCAACGCCGAGCCGCTGGCCCGGCAGCTCGAGGGCGGCACGGCCAGCATCGAAGCGCGCATCGGGGCCCTGCGCCGGCTGGCGCTGCCGGTGGCGCAGGGCGGCGGGGGCTACCCGGTGGGCGTGGTGCTGGCCCCCGTCATGCCCCTGCCCGACTGGCAGCAGCACTACGGGGCGCTGCTTGACCGCCTGCAAGCGGCCTTCGACTTCGACTGCGACCTCACGGCCGAGTTCATCACCCACCGCTTCACGCCCGGCTCGAAGGAGGTGCTGCTGGGCTGGTACCCCAACACCACCCTCGACCTGGCCGAGGACACCCGCGCCGTGAAGCGCAACAAGTTTGGGGGCCTCAAGTACGTGTACAGCCCGCCCACCATGAAGGAGTTGAAAACGTGGTTCTACGCCGAGTGGCAGCGGCGCTTTCCGCGCGCGCCGGTGCAGTACTGGACGTAGGAACCTGGCTTCGCGCCGGGGCACATAAACGGTATTGGCTACGACGGTGGGCCGGTTTTGGGACCGGCAGGATGTTAGTTATCCGGCAACGTACTCTTTCAACCGGGGCCCAAAGCTGATTGCCCTGGAAGAAGCCGCAAAAACGTTGTTTCGGAGGCTGAAACGGAGACTTACCAAGCCCTGCACAACTATTTGGCTCAAGCAGGCCGCCTGGCTGTGGGGAGTTGAACAGGAGATTTTTGTCTCTGCCACCATCGCACCCGTACCTTAGAACAACAGAAAATGCCTTATATAATGGCCCCCATCCTCATCGGGCCCTTGGGTGAGCAAGCCTACGAGCTGCTGCGGCAGCTGGAGGCGCTGCACATTTTGCGGGTCGTGCCCGCCGCCGAAGCGCCTGCGCCGGCCAGGCATTCAGTCGCCGACCTCATCGGTAGCCTGTCGCCCGAAACCGGTGAGCAAATGCTAGCCGAAACTACCACGCTGCGCAACGAATGGGAGCGGGTATTTTAATTGACACCAACGCGGGGATTGAGTTCCAACGCCGACGACTGCCGGCCGAGCGCATCTTCCCCGACTGGAACCTTGGCTTCGTGGACCCCCTCCCCCCGGACCTGGCCCCCTTGGCGGGCTACCTCGACCTCGACGGCCCCGGGTTCCTGGGCAAATGCGCCCCGAAAGCTTCCCCGGTGCTGCTGGCCCTGCTGCGCCGGTTCGCCGGCCCCCGCCTGCAAAACGCCCGCTACGAAGCCCGCCGCCCGCAAACGGCGGCAGCGCCGGTTTCTGCCCACGCCGGTGCTGGACTGGGCGCGGCGCGGGGCCCTCAGCAGCCGCAGCTGAAGTCGGGGTAATCGGCGTAGGCCGGGGCCGGCGTGTCGTCGATGCGCACAATCCGGTCGAGCCGGATTTCTTCGCCCGAGGCCAGCTGCATGAACTCGGCGTGGTCGCGGGTGACGAAGGTGCGAATGGTCGCGGACCCCTGGCACAGCTCCCGCAGGTCGTTGAAGTACTGCAAATACACCTGCTTCTTGCGGGTGGCGGCGGCTTCCAGCTGGTCGTAGAAGCCGCAGGCGACGGGTTTGTAGTCGGTAGGCATGGCGAATAAAAACGATGGGTGGTAAAGCTTCGGCCGGTTGTAGCCTCCGCCCGCAAGCGCGCCCGCACCAACCGAAAACGCACGCAAAGCGCCTGGTTTCGGCGCAAGCACCCGGTTTAACCGCCTCGCCAGGTATTTGTTTGCCCGGGCGCCCGCCGCGCCGGGGCCCCGGCGCCAGCCAAACGCGGTGCTCAACCACACGCCCACCGGCGGCAGCTGGTGGCTTGACTTTCGGTGATGGCCGGCCTCAACTGGCCAGGCCGGGGGCCCCCGCCGTGCAACCTTTGCTGCCGCCAAAACCCCAAGCCGCCGTTTTGCCGCACCCGCACCCCGGCTCCAACCCCAACCCGTCATGCCCATGCCCGTCCCCATCTACCAGGTCGATGCCTTCGCCCGCCGCCCGTTCGCGGGCAACCCCGCCGCCGTGTGCCCGCTCGCCGCGTGGCTGCCGGCCGGGCTCATGCAGCAGATTGCCGCCGAAAACAACCTGGCCGAAACCGCTTTTTTTATTCCCCTGGATGGCGAAGAAGCCGATTTCCACCTGCGCTGGTTCACGCCCACGTTTGAGATTGACCTCTGCGGCCACGCCACCCTGGCCGCGGCCCACGTGCTGTGGAACGAGCGGGGGTTTGCGCGGCCGGAAATCATTTTCCAAAGCAAAAGCGGCCTGCTGCGCGTGCGCCGCGAGGCCGACGGCCGGCTGGTGCTCGACTTCCCGAGCCGGCCGCCCCGGCCGCTGGGGGCCGGCGAGTACCCGGCGGCCGTGCTCGCGCAGGCGCTGGGGCCCGGCGCGGCGGTGCCGCAGGCCGTGCTGGCCGCGCGCGACTTGGTGGCCGTGTTTGCCAGCGCCGCGGAGGTGCTGGCCCTGAAGCCCGACTTCGCCGCCCTTCTCGGCCTGGACTACCTCGGCCTGGTGGCCACCGCGCCCGGCAGCGGCGGCGTCGATTTTGTGTCGCGCTTTTTTGCCCCGGAAGTGGGCGTGCCCGAAGACCCCGTCACCGGCTCGGCCCACAGCACCCTGATCCCGTACTGGGCCGAAAGGCTGGGCAAAACCGAGCTGTTTGCCCGGCAGGAATCGGCGCGGGGCGGCGAGCTCTGGTGCCGCCTGCGCGGCGACCGGGTGGACATCGGCGGCTACGCCGTGACGTACATGGCGGGCGCCCTGACTACCTTGCCGGAAGCCTGACGGATTCCCGTTGGGCGGCCTCACGCTTAACGGGTTGTCGGCATGAAAAAAATACTGTTGGCCCTGCTGCTGGTCAGCGGAACGGCGGGGGGCCAAGACGTGCCGATGGTGCGCGAGCTGGTGCGCGAAGGCGTGGCCCTGTACGACGCCGGCCACTACGACCAGGCCGTGACCAAGTACCAGCAAGCCCTGGCCGCGCTGCCCGGCTACGCCACCGCCCAGGCCGAGCTGGCCATGGCCTACGCCGCCCAGGGCCGCCACGCCGAGGCCATTGCCCTGTGCCAGCAGCTGCTGCAAGCCCACCCGGCCGACGCCGACCCGCTGGTGTACATCACCTACGGCAACAGCCTCGACGCGAGCCAGCAGCCCGCCGAAGCCCTCGCCGTGTACCGCCAGGGCCTTCGGCGCTACCCCGATTCGTACCTGCTCTACTTCAACCAGGGCGTGACGCTGGCCGGGCAGGAGCAGGAAGCCGAGGCCGTGGCCAGCTTCCAGCACGCCATCGGCCTGAACCCCGCGCACGCCAGCTCGCACATGGTGCTGGGCGGCGTGCAGCTGGGCGCGGGCACGCGCATCCCGGCCATTCTGGCGCTGGCGCGCTTCCTGGTGCTGGAGCCGGGCAGCGGCCGCTCGGCCCAGCGCCAGGCCCTGCTCGACCAGGCCATGCTGCAGGGCGTGAGCCAGGCCGACGCTCACAACGTCACCGTCAACATCAACCTGCCGGAATCAAGCCGGAAAAAAGGCAAGGGCAAAAAAGCCGGCCCCGACGACTTCGGCCCCGAAGAGCTGCTGCTTTCGATGGCCGGGGCCCTCGCCCTCGGCGAAAAGAACCAGTCTAAAACCAAGATTGAGAAGTTCATCGACCAGTTCGGCACCCTGTGCCAGGCGCTGGGCGAGCGGGGCAAAGTGGCCGGCGGCGGCTTCGCCCGCACCTACTACGTGCCGTACTTCGTCGAGCTGGAGAAGAAGGGCTACGTGCCGGCCTTCGCCTACCTGGCCCACAGCGCCCAGCCCAACGCGCCCGACGTGCAGCAGTGGCTGGCCGCGCACCCCACCGAGGTGCAGGTGTTCCAGGAGTGGTCGAAAAACTACGACTGGCCCAAGGTGCCGTTTTGAGCGCAGGGCCCTACACCGGCTTCCTGGCCGGGCGCGCGGGCTTTTTGGTGGTGGTGGCGGCGTTGAGGCGCTCGGGATTTTCGGCCAGGAACTTGCCCCAGCTTTTGCCGCCGGCGGCCCCGGCGCTGTTGCCTTTCTGGTAGTGGTGGCACAGGGCCACGGCCAGGGCGTCGGTGGCGTCGAGCAGCTTGGGGGCCTCGGCAATGGGCGGCAGCGCCAGGGTTTGGCGCAGCATGTGGGCCACCTGCTCCTTGGTGGCGGCCCCGGAGCCCGTGACCGACTGCTTGACTTTGGTGGGCGCGTACTCGACGTAGGGAATCTGGCGGGAGAGGCAGGCGGCGATGGCCACGCCCTGCGCCCGGCCCAGCTTGAGCATGCTTTGCACGTTCACGCCGAAAAACGGCGCCTCGATGGCCAGCTCGTCGGGCAGGTACTCGTCGATCAATTCGATCATGCGGTCGAAAATCCGCTTTAATTTTACCGCATGGTTCGACCCGAGGGCTTTCATGTTGATGACGTCGTAGCGCAGCACCGTCACGTGCTGCCCGCGCACCTCGATGACGGCGTAGCCCATGATCTGGGTGCCGGGGTCGACGCCCATGATGACCTTGGGCAGCAGGTCGGCCGGCGGGGCGGGGCGGGGGCGGAGGAAGGCGGGCAAAACGGGCGCGAAGAAAGGAAAGCCGAAAGCGGACTCCCTTGGCAAAGCTACGCCCCCGCCGCCCCGGCCCGGCCCAACCGGCGCCCGGGCCCCTGGATAACGCTGGGCAAAGTGGGCGTGACGCTGCTCACGCTGGGCCTGCTGTACCGTTCCGTGTTTGCCGCCCCCGACACGGCCGCCGCCTGGCGGGCGCTGCTGGCCACTGCGCTCGGCGGGGCCGGGCGCGCGCCGGTGCTGGGGGCCCTCGCGCTGGTGCCCGTCAACTGGGGCCTGGAGGCGTGGAAGTGGCACCGCCTGGCCCGCCACCTCGAGCCGGTGCGCTTCGGGCGCAGCCTGCGGGCCGTGCTGGTGGGCCTCACGCTGGGCTTCGCCACCCCCAACCGCGTGGGCGACTATGCCGGCCGCATCCTGGAGCTGAAAAGCCGCCGCGTGCGGGCCCTGGGGGCCGTGTTTCTGGGGCGCTACTGCCAGCTGGTGGCCACGGTGCTGGCCGGCGGCGCGGGCCTGCTGTACTTTTTGCTGACGTTTTACCTGGCCGGCTTTCCGGCGGCCAAGCTCGGGGTAATCGTTACGGCCCTGGCCGTTGGCGGGCTGGTGCTGGTGCCGCTCTACCGCTCGCGGCTGCTGCTGGCGGCGCTGGGCGTGTGGCGGCCGCTGCGGCGGTTCCGGCCAGCGCTGGCCGTCATGCCCACCTACCCGGCCCGGGCCCTGCACGCGGTGCTGGCCCTGTCGGGGCTGCGCTACGCGGTGTTTTGCGGGCAGTTTGTGCTGCTGCTGCGGGCCTACGGGGTGGGCACGGCCCTGGGGCCGGGGCTGGCGGCGGTGGCGGGCACGTTTTTGCTGAAGTCGCTGGTGCCCTCGCTGAACGCGCTGGCCGACGTGGGCGTGCGCGAGCTCTCGGCCACGCACTTGTTTGGGCTGCTGGGGCAGGCGCCGCTGCCGGTGCTCTCGGCCAGCCTCAGCCTGTGGGTCATCAACATTGCCCTGCCCAGCGCCGCCGGCCTGCTGCTGGTGCCCGGCCTGCGCGTGTGGCGCGGGCGCGACGCGTGACGGCCGCCGCCACGGGTCCCCTGCTGCTGGCCCTGCCCGCCCTCTACGCCGGGGTGATGGGCTGGCTGCGCGGCGGCTGGCTGCGCAACCGGCCCCCGGCCGAAGCCGCCGCCGCCGCCGCGCCCGCCGAAAACGCCCCGCTGCTTTTTTCTGTGCTCGTCGCCGCCCGCGACGAAGCCGCCGCCCTGCCCCGGCTCCTGGCCGATCTCGCCGCCCAAACCCTGCCCGCCGCCTGCTTCGAGGTGCTGGTGGCCGACGACCACTCCGCCGACGGCACCGGGGCCGTGGTGCGGGCCGCGGCGGCCACGGCGCCATTCCGGCTGCGTTTGGTCGAATTGCCGTCGGCCCAAACCGGCAAGAAAGCCGCCCTGGCCGCCGCCCTCGCCCAGGCGGGGGCCCCCTGGCTCGTCTGCACCGACGCCGACTGCCGCCCCGGGCCCGGCTGGCTCGCCGCCTACGCCCGCCTGCTGGCCGCTGACGCTGCACCCGGTTTCAACAACCCTAATACCCAAGCACCCAGCAACCAAGCACCAGCAACCAAGCACCAAATAGACTTCATCAGCGGCCCCGTACTACTCACGGGCCCCAACACCTTTTTCCAACGCCTGCTGGGCCTCGAATTTGCGGGCCTGGTGGGCGTGGGGGCGGCCTGCATCGGGCGCGGGGCCCCCACCATGTGCAACGGCGCCAACCTGGCCTACCGCCGCACCGCCTTCGACGCCGTGGGCGGCTACGCCGACCACGCCCACCTGGCCAGCGGCGACGACGAGTTCCTGATGCACAAGCTGCACGCCGCCCGCCCGGGCGCGGTGCGCTTCCTGGCCGAGGCCGCCGCCGTGGTGCGCACCGCCGCCCCCGCCACCGTGGGGGCCCTGCTGCGGCAGCGCGTGCGCTGGGCCAGCAAGTGGCGCCACTACCAAAGCCCGGCCTCGCGCCGCCTGGCCCTGCTGGTGCTGGGGGCCAACGTGGCCCTGGCCGCCGGGGCCGGCGCGGCGCTGGCGCGGCCCGCGCTGGGGCCCTGGGTGGGCATCGCCTGGCTGCTCAAGCTCGGGGCCGATGCGTGGTTCCTGGCCCCGGTGCTGAAATTTCTGAAGCAACGGCAGTGGCTGGCGCTGCTGCTGCTGCCCTTGCAGCTGCTGTACGCGCCGTATGCGCTGGCCGTGGGCGCGGCCGGCTGGCGCGGCGGCTACCGGTGGAAGGGGCGGGCGGTGCGGTAATATTTATTTCAGCGTTTGATCAAGTACTGGCTTTGATTTAATTAAAATGCCCCGGTTGAGTTGAGTTCAGAGGGGAGTCAAGGTCCGAAAAACAGTGCCCACAGCAGGGAAACACGCACGGAGAAACCCGACGAGAAGACCAGAGAAAAAGAGAAAAGAGGAAATGGTAATCAGGAGGCAAAATTGCAGGCTGATTTGAGGAAAATCCAGGCGGGGAAGCAAGGCGCACGCTGCAAAAAAACAGCCCGAACCACGGCCCGGATACGCCCAATAAAAAACCGGATTGGCTGCCCTGGGTGGCAGATGGTCCGGTTTTTTAGGCCCAAGACCTACGGGTCGGCTCACTTCTTGGCCAAGGAACCGTCGGCATGGAACAGCACGTCCCGGTGCTGGCCGCCCCGGCTTATTTCGGCCTCGTAGGTGGTCGCGCCGCTGGCCGAAACCAGGGCAGCCGCTTCGGTCACCTGGTAGGCCTTGTAGTCGCGGGCCAGCCGGGCCCGCACGGCCGCGGGCAGCTGGGCCGGCGACATGTCCGATTCGGTTTCGACCAGCTTGCCGGCCGGGGTAATCAGGGCCGACATCGTCACGCCGTTTAGTTTAAAGCCGGCTTCGTACTTGTCGCCTTCCTGCTCCCAGGTGTTGGTTTTCACGGCGGGGAATTGGGCTTTAAACGTGGCCTTGGCGGCGGCGGGCACCTGCGCGGGCTTCCGCGTCTGGGCGGGGGCGGGGGCAGCCGCCGCGAGGGCGAAGGCGGCCATAATCAGGGCTTTTTTCATGCGTGAAACAGGACGGTTGGTGAAATCATAAACGAAGCTGCGGACCGATAATGTGATTTTTCTGTAGTGAGGCGGTCCAAAACAGTCGGACAGAAGGAGGAGGTGTATTTCTGTCTTGTCCTAAAATGAGTTGACAGTGTTCCCGACAGCACCAGCCGCAGCACAGCCAGGGACGTCTGTGCTATCGCCCCGACAACTCAATGCCAGCACTGCGACTGACCATTTATGGCTTTCCCCGAAACCGACAACTTTTTTAGGATCGGACAAGCACGAAGACCGAACCGGTTTGTCGGCCCCCGGAATTACATTTGCCCAACTCCTTTCCCGCGCTTTCCGCCGCCCCGTGACCGACCCTGAATACGACTTGCTCGACGAGCTTTACTTCGTCACCCCGTTCCGCACGCTGCTGGAAAAAACCGGCCTGCCGCCCGCCGCGCTGCGCGAGCAGCTGCGCAACTTGCTGGAGCAGGGCCTCGTGCGCAGCTATTGGCCCGACCCCGACACCGAGCTGGCCTACGAGCCCACCTCGTTCGGGGCCATCGCGGCCGACGCCAGCTACCTGGCTTCGAAGGAAGGCCTGCTGCGCCACAACACCCGCTAGCGGTGGCGCCGCCCGTGCTGCCCGCCCCGCCGCCCGCGCCGGCCGCCCGCCCCCCGGGCTACTACGTGCGCCAGCGCCTGTGGCAAAACCGTCCGGCCGTGTTCGGGTTGGTGTTCATTGCGTTGTGCGCGGCGGTGTCGGTGCTGGGCTATTGGATTTTGCCCGACCGCTCGCCCGATGCCAGCCACGGCTTCGTGGCGCTGCAAAAGCAGGGCCCCGGGCTGCGCGTGGAGTTCCTGCGCCGCCCGCTGCCCGACTCCGTGCTGGCCGGCCGGCCGGCCCCCAACCCCTTCCGCACCTGGCTCCGCGGCCGCGAGCCCGCTTACGAGGAGCAGCCCATCGGCGCCTACCGGGCGCTGGGGCCCGGCGCGGCCGTGGTGCGTCCCTGGGCCGAGCCGGGCACCCGGCCGGGGCCCCCGCAGCGGGTGGCCGCCGGGCCGCGCATCGTGCGCACCTACGCCCTGGGCACCGACAAGGCCGGCCGCGACGAGCTGAGCCGCCTGCTGCTGGGCACCCGCATCTCGCTGGGCATCGGGCTGGTGGCGGTGCTCATTTCGATGGCCCTGGGCATGGCCGTGGGGGCCCTGGCCGGCTATTTTGGCGGTTGGGTCGACAGCGTGCTGCTCGGGCTGATGACCGTGGTGTGGAGCATCCCGGGCATCATGCTCGTCATCGCCATCTCGCTGGCCCTCGACAGCAAAGGCGTGTGGGTCAGCTTTGTGGCCGTGGGCCTGACGATGTGGGTGGACGTGGCCCGCGTGGTGCGCGGCCAGCTGCTGAGCCTGCGCTCGGCCACCTTCGTCGAGGCCGGGCGGGTGCTGGGGCTGCCCACCGCGCGCCTCATCGCCCGGCACCTGCTGCCCAACCTGCGGGGCCCCCTGTTGGTGCTGGCCACCAGCAACTTTGCCGCCGCCATTCTGCTCGAAGCCGGCCTCAGCTTCCTGGGGCTGGGGGTGCAGCCGCCGGCCCCCAGCTGGGGCCTGATGGTGAAGGAAGGCTACGACTTGCTCGGCACCCGCGCCGGGCTTTGGCTGACGGTGCTGCCGGGCACGGCCATTTCGCTGCTAGTTTTAAGCTTTAATTTACTGGGCAACGGCCTGCGCGACGCTTACGACCCCAAAACGGCCGTGCGCTAGGGCCCGCGCCCGTCCCCTATGCCCCATTCCACCTCCGAGAAACGCCTTTTTCTGAAAGAGCGCGAACTCAGCGCCCTGCTCGAAATTACCCAGGCCATTACCCAGGACGCGACCAGCGAGGCCGCGCTCTACAAAATCTTTCAGTTCACGCTCATCGGCCAGCTGGGGGTGCGGCGCTTGGTGCTGTACGTGCTCCACGACGGCATTTTTCGGGCCGAAGTGGCCTTTCCGGCGGCGGTGGGGGCCCTGCCCGACGCCGTGCGCGACCGCTGCCACGACGCGCCCTGCGCCCTGGCCGGCCTGCCGCTGGGCCCCGGCTGGGAGGGCTTCGAAACCGTGATTCCGGTGCGGCAGGCCGGCCAGGTGCTGGCCTACGTGCTCATCGGCACGGCCCAGGCCGACTACGCCGGCCGCGAGGCCATTACCTTCCTCGAAACGCTGAGCAACATCCTCATCGGGGCCGTCGAAAACCGCCGCCTCACCCGCCAGCGGGTGGCGGCGGCGGCCCTGCGGCGCGAAATCGAGATTGCCCAGGACGTGCAGCGCCTGCTTTTTCCCACGCACCTGCCCAACAACGCCGCCGTGGCCGTGGCCCGCACCTACGTGCCGCACACCGAAATCGGGGGCGACTACTTCGACGTGGTGGAAGTCGACGCCGACCGCCTGCTGCTGTGCATTGCCGACGTGAGCGGCAAGGGCGTGGCGGCGGCCCTGCTGATGTCGAACTTCCAGGCCGGCCTGCGCACGCTGCTGCGCCAGGGGGCCGACCTGGCCGTTATCGCCCACGAGCTCAACCATTTGATTTTTCGCAACGCCGGGGGCGAAAAGTTCATCACCGTCTTTTTGGGGATTTACGACCGCCGCGACCGGTGCCTGCGCTTCGTCAACGCCGGCCACAACGACCCCGTGCTGCTGCCCGACCAGGGCCCCCCGCAATTCCTCAAAACCGGCTCCGTCATGCTCGGCATCATCGAAGAGCTGCCCCAGCTCCGGGTGGGCGAGGTGGTGGTGCCGCCCCGCTCCCTGCTGTTCACGTACACCGACGGCCTGACGGAGGTGTTCGGCCCCGACGGCACCGAGTTCGGCGAAGACGGCGTGCTGCGCGTCATCAGCCAAAACCGCTACCTGCCCCTGCCGCGCCTGCACGAGACGCTGCTGCGCGAAATTCAGCTCTTCGGCGGCACCGACAAATTTGCCGACGACGTGACGATTCTCAGCTGCCGCTTTAAATAAAATTGCGGGCCCCGACGGCCCCCGGAAGGGGCCGGCGGGCCGGGCCGGCCCGGGCCGGGCCGGCCCGGGCCGGGCTACGCGGCGCGCGTAGCTACTTTACTGCGGCTGCAGGAGCGAGGCGTCGCGGGGTTCGGCACGCCGGCTTTCTGGCCCGTCGTTCGCCCCGGAGTCCTCCGCCAGCCACGAATTGGCCCGCACCAGCAGGGCCAGGCACACAAAAAAAACGGAGCCGATTTTGTCGACTTCTACCAGCTCGTTGAGCGTGAGGTGGAAGACGATGACCACCAGCGAGAGGGCCGCGGCCAGCACCACGCGGCGCACTTCGGGCCGGCGGGCGGCGCGGTGGTAGAGGCGCTCGGCCGCGAGCAGGGCCGCGCCCACCAGCGCCACGAACAGCGCGAAGCCCGGGATGCCCTGCTCGGCCAGCTGCAGAAGGAAATAGTTGTGGGCGGTTGATTTTTCGGGGTTGCCGCTCACGTAGGTGCGGAAGCTGCTCACCGCGTGGCGCTTGTACTCGGGGTAGAACGTGGCCGGGCCGCTGCCCACCCAGGGTTTTTCGGCCACCATGTGGGCGGCGGCCACCCAGCGGTACACCCGTTCCATGCCCGAGGCGTCTTGCAGCTTGTAGGTGGCTTCGAGGTGCTTGCCGAAGTCGTGCCCGTTGAAGGTGGTTTTGTCGTAATCGGGCGTGTACAGCATGAAGGTGCTGTCGTGCGCAAAGTAAAACACCGTTCCGCCCACGCCCAGCGCCAGGGCCAGCAGCAGCGCCCACGTGAGGCGCCAGCGCAGCACCCAGTAGTAGAGCCCCGCCACGGGCAGCGCCAGCATGGACGCGCGGGTGTACGAGGTGAACAGCCCGAACAGCAGCACCACCACGCTGGCCTGCCACACCCGGCGCGCCCAGCCCGGGCGCACCGCCCCGGCCCCCAGCAGCACAAACGGCAGCAGCAGCGCCAGCACCGTGGCGTAGGTGACGTGGTTGCGGAAAAACGGCCGCACCGCGAAGTTGATGGTGTCGAACGAAAACCGGTAGGCGGCGTGCCGGGCGACGACGTAGAGCGTGGCCACCGTGGCCCCGGCCGCGTACACGCCCAGCACGCGCCAGGCGTCGGCCGGGCGGCGCACCACCAGCAGCGTGCCCAGCACGAAGGGCGTGAGGTACCAGACCTTGGCCAGCACGTACTTCACCGATTTGGTGGTATCAACGGAAAAATAAATGCCGGCCGCGCTCCACAGCAGCATCAGGGCCAGCAGCACCACCAGGGGGTGGCGCCACTCGCGGGCCGTCAGCCGGCCCTGGCCCAGCAGCAGGGCCCCCCACACGCAGGCCGTGAGGGCCAGCATCAGCGGCTCGGAGGGCACGTCCATGCTCAGGCCGCCGGGCAGGTCGATTTCGCGCGAAAACGCCAGCGTGGCGAACAGCCCGTAGAAGAGCCAGCGCCATTCCACGAAGGCCACCAGCAGGCCCAGCGCCAGCAGGCCCGGGACCAGCGGGGCGGGGCTTTCGGCCAGGGCCGCCCCCGCCCCGCCGGCCAGCAGCAGCGCAAACAGGCCCACGAACAGGCGCTGGGGGCCGTCCTGCGGCCACAGGCGAAGCAGCCAGGTGCGCATCAGGCGGCCGGCGACAGGCGGCGCTGGTTGTGGCGGTACAGCTCGAGCAGGGCGATGACCACCACCGCCAGCGCGAAGGCGAGCACCACCGAGCCCGCCACGATGAGCCAGCGCACGGGCTTGGCTTTTTTGGTGGCCGGGTAGGCGGGCTGCACCAGGTACACGCTGCTCACCCGGCTGTTAATCGTCAGCTCGGCGGTTTCCAGGGCCGCGCGGGCCGTTACCAGGCGGCGCTGCAGGTTTTGGGTGCGGGCCGTGTCGAGGGCCAGCGAGTCGTTGCCCCGGATGAAGTTTTCCACGTTCACCACGTTGCCGCCGTCGGCGCGGGTGAGGCCGCGCAGGGCCCGGCGCAGGCCGGCGGCGTTGCCGCCCCCGCCGCCTTCGGCCCGGCGCAGGGCCGTCTCGGTTTCCACCAGCTCCTTGGCCAGGTAGCGGCCCTGCTGCGCGGGGGCGAACAGGCCGTAGCGGGTGCGGGCCGCTTGCAGGTGGCGGCGGCTTTGCTCGTAGCTTTTGCTCAGGCCGGCGTAGCGCTGGCGGTAGAGGCCCAGCACGCGGCGGCGGTTGGTGAGCGTCAGCTGCTGGTTCATCGAGTCGATGACGTCGACCAGGGCGTTGGCCACGTCGGCAGCCAGGCGCTTGTCGCGGTCGATGAAGGCGAGCTCGATGGCGTCGCGCTCGTTGCGCACGATGTCCAGGTTGCTGCTGAACTGGTTGAGCACCTGCGTGTCGGCCTTGTCGTCGCCGGGCTGGCCGGCCCCGTAGTGCTGGTAAAGCTTGAAGCGCTTGATGACGATGGCCGCCACCGGCTGCGACTGCCCGATGGTGATGGCGCGGTCCAGGTCTTCGGAGCGGCCGGTCAGCTCCAGCTTGGCGCCTTCCACGATGCGGTCGGGGTCGGCGGTTTGCAGGTTGGTGGGAAAAAAGATGGCGGTGGATTTGTACTGGTTGGGCAGCTGCCAGGCCACCACGGCGCTGACCACGGCGGCGGCCACCACCACGGCGGCCACCAAATATTTCCAACGGTTGAGGATGGGCCCCAGGCCCACGAGCGAGAACGACGACGGCGACATAACAGCGATGAGCAACCGGCCCGTGGCGAAACTTTTCGCCCGCGCCCAATGCCTGGGCTGCCGGCCGGCGCGCAGCAAAGCTACTACGCATTGGCCGGGGCCGGGCGGGGCCCCGGCCGGTGCGTAGTAGCTTTGCCGGCCCCGGGCGCTGGCCCGGCGGGGCGTACCACCACCTGTTCTCCGCGGCATCAAACGGTTTTTTGGCAACATCAGCTTCGTCGTTCTGCTCAACCTGGCCATCAAGCCGGGCTGGGTGCTGGTCGAAAACCTCGTGCAGGACCGTCTGGGCCACGCCGCCTTCGGGCTGGTGGCGGCCCTCTCGGCCCTGGCCGTGGCCGTGGCCGCCCTCGCCGACCTCGGCCTGACGCCCTACGCCGTGCAGCGCCTGGCCGCCGACGCCGACGCCGATTTCCTGGGCCAGGAATTCCCCGTGCTGCTGCCCCTGCGCGGGGGGCTGGGGCTGGCGGCGCTGGCCGCGCTGCTGCCCGTGGGCTGGGTTTTGGGCTACCGGGGGCCCCAGCTGGGCCTGCTGGCGGCGGTGGCGGCCGCGCTGCTGCTCGCCCAGTACGGGCAGTTTTTGCGCGGCCCGGTGCAGGCCCGCCAGCACTTCAACACCGACGCCGTGCTCTCGGTGCTCGAAAAAGCGCTGCTGCTGGTGGCCATCCTGGCGCTGCTGCCGGGCGGGCTCACGCTGGGCGGCTACGTGGGGGCCCGGCTGGGGGCGGCGGCCTTCACGGCGGCGCTGCTCTACGGGGTGCTGGTGCGGCTGTTCGGCCGCGTGCGCTACCGCTGGCACTGGGGCCAGGCGCGCGCCACGCTGCGCCAGAGCGCGCCCTTTGCCCTCATCGTGGTGCTGTACGGCATCAACGAGCGGGTGGACATGGTAATGCTCGAACGCCTGGCCTCGCCCGCCGAGGCCGGCCACTACGCCGGGGCCTACCGCTGGGTCGACGCCGTGATGATGTACGTGTGGACCCTGATGCCGCTGTTTTTTGCCAAATTCGCCGCCGTGCCGCACAACCCCGCCGAGCAGCGCGCCCTGCTCTGGTTCGGGCAGCGCGTGGTGACGGTGCCGCTGCTGCTGGTGGTGGCCTTCGTGCTGTTCCGGGGCGAGGTGCTGTTCTGGCAATTCCACCACAGCACCCCCGCCGAGCTGGCCCGCATGACGTGGTGCCTACAAATCTTGTTTCTTAACGTGCTGGTTCAGGCATTTTTCGCCCTCTACGCCGCCCTGCTCAACAGCACCGGGCACGTGCGCGTGGTGAGCCGCCTGGTGGCGGTGAGCATCGTGCTCAACCTCGGCCTGAACCTGCTGACGCTGCCGCGCTACGGGGCCGTGGCCGCGGCTTGGAACACGCTGATCTGCGCCGTGTTGGTTTCGGCCGGCTACCTCGGGCTCGTGCGGGGCCGGGCCCGGGTGGCGGTGCCGTGGGGCCTGCTGGCCCGGCTGGGGGCCGCCTTTGGCGGGCTGTGCGCGGTGTGGTACGCCCTGCAAACTTTTGCCCGCCTTGCCTGGCTGCCCGAGAGCGCCCTGGCCACGCTGGCGTTTGGCGGCCTGGTGCTGGCCCTGGGCGTGGTGCGGCCGGCCGAGCTGCGCCGGCTCTGGCCGGGCCCCGGGGCCGGCGCGCGGTAGTATTTTCAACTTTGTCTTCATGAACGATTTATTGCAAAAACTGGCGGGGGTGGAGCGGCTGGCCCAGGGCAGCCGCTGGCAGCGCCTGCTCAACGCCCCCGGCAAGTACCTATTCGCCCTCGGCTTCCGCGAGCTGGTGTACGCCCGCACGCGGCGGGCCCGCCCGGTGGCCGTCGCCACGTTTTTTGGGCTGCCGATGCAAGTGCTGCTGCCGGCCAGCACCGATTTGTACCTGCTCGGGGCGAAAACCCACGACTCGGAAATTCGCCTGGCCCGCCTGCTGATGCGGTACCTGAAACCCGGCGACACGTTCGTGGACGTGGGCGGCCACTTCGGCTACTTCACGCTGCTGGGCGCCCGGCTGGTGGGCCCGGCCGGCCGCGTGGCGGCCTTCGAAGCCTCGCGCAGCACCTACGCCGTGCTGGCCGCCAACGTGGCCGCCCAGGCCAACGTTGCGGCCCACCACCTGGCCTTGTCGGACCGCCCGGAAACGGTCAGCTTTTTTGAGTTTCCAGTGCTCTACAACGAGTACAACGCGCTGGACGTGGACCAGTTCCGCCACGAAAAATGGTTTGCCGAATTTCCGCCGGAAAAAATTGAGGTGCCCGCCGCCCGCCTCGACGACGTGGTGGCGCGCGACGGCCTGCGGCCCGCCGTCATCAAAATCGACGTGGAAGGCGCCGAGCTGAAGGTCATCCGCGGGGCCGCCGACACCCTGCGCCGCCTGCGCCCGCTGGTGGTGATGGAGTACCTGGCCCCCGACCGCCACAACACCGCCCACCGCGAAGCCGCCGCCCTGCTCGGCCAGCTCGGCTACGCCAGTTTCGCCCCGGCCCCCGACGGCCAGCTGGAGCCCTGCGCCGACCTCGACGCCTACCTGGCCCGGCACGGCATCGCCTCGGCCAACTTCGCCTTCCGCAAACCTTAGCCGCCCTGCCCCCATGCACCTCGCCGTCAACACCCGGTTTTTGCTGCCCGGCGACCAGTTGGAAGGCATCGGGCGCTTCACCCTCGAAACGCTGCGCTGCCTGGTGGCCCAGCACCCGGAGGTGACGTTCCATTTCCTCTTCGACCGGCCCTACGACCGCCGCTACGTGCTGGGGCCCAACGTGGTGGCCCACGTGCTGGCCCCGCCGGCGCGGCACCCGGTGCTGTTCGTGGCCTGGTTTGAGGGGGCCGTGGCGCTGTGGCTGGCGCGGCACCGGCCGGCGGCTTTTCTCAGCCCCGACGGCTTCACGACGCTGGGCACGCGGGTGCCGCGCGTCACGGTGATCCACGACCTGGTGTTCGAGCACCGGGCCGACACCACGGGGCGGCTGGTCCGGGCGTATTATTTGTTTTTCGTGCCCCGGTTTGCGCGCGCCTCGCGGCAGTTGGTGGCCGTGTCGGAAGCCACCAAGGCCGATTTGGTGGCCACCTACGGCCTCGATCCGAAGCGCATCGGCGTGGCCCACAACGCCCCGGCGGCCCTGTTCCGGCCCCAGGACGCGGCGCGGCAGCGAGCGGTGCGCGCGAAATTCAGCGGGGGGCAGCCGTATTTTCTGTTCGTGGGGGCCCTCCAGCCGCGCAAAAACCTGGGCAACCTGCTGCGGGCGTTCGATTTATTCAAGGAAGCCGGCGGGGCCGCGGCGGCCGACGCCCGGCTGCTGGTGGTGGGCCGCCGGGCGTGGCTGGCGGGCCCCATCTTCGCCGCCTACAAGCAGATGCGCCACGCCGGGGCCGTGGAGTTCACGGGGCGCGTCGCCGACGACGACCTCGCCGGCCTCTACGCGGCGGCCCGCGCCACGGTGTACGTGCCTTATTTTGAAGGATTTGGCCTGCCCGTGGTGGAAGCCCAGGCCAGCGGCTGCCCGGTGCTCACCTCCAACGTCAGCTCCCTGCCCGAGGCCGCCGGCCCCGGCGGGGCCCTGCTGGTCGACCCCACCGATGCCCCGGCCATTGCCGCCGCCCTGGCCCGCCTCTGGTCCGACGAGGGCCTGCGCGCGCGCCTCGCCGCCCAGGGCCTGGCCAACCAGGCGCGCTTTTCGTGGGCCCGCAGCGCCGAGGTGCTGTGGGCGGCCGTGCAGGCAGCGGTGGCCGAGCCGGCGGGCTGAGGCCGGGGGCGGTTTTGCGCGGGGGCCCTACTTTTGCGTTTCTGAACTTATGGCCCGTCCGCACCCCTACACTTTTGCCCACGTGCTCGTGCCCCAGCTGGCCGGCCGCCGGCCCGCCGCCGTGCGCCGCGAGCTGGCCGACCCCGGCCTGGCCCGCGAGCTGCTGCACTACCTGTGGGACAAGGCCGCCGAAGGCCTGCCCCGCGCCGAGCACGTGCCGCCCCGCGGCCTGCGCCTGAGCTGGCACGAAGTGGCCGGCCGCGCCACCGCCCTGCTGCACCTGCCCGCCCCCCAGGCCAGCACCGAAGCCCATTTCGCCGCTTTGGTGTACGAAGACGAAATCGACGACGACCCCGACGACGGCCCCCAGGCCGCCGACGCCCCCGAGGCCGAAGCCCCCACCGCGCCGCGCCCCCGCTACTTCCTGCTCGAAGCCGCCCTGGGCCGCAGCTCCGACGAAGCCGGCACCCCCACCGCGGTGAGCGAGTGGCGCGGCGAGGCCTACCGCCACCTCGGCCGGGGCCCCGCCGGCGGGCGCCCCGACACGGCCAAAGCCTTCTTAAAAGCACTGGCCCAGGTGCTGGGGCCCCGGCCGGACGCCGGCGTGCCCTACATGCGCATCGTCCGCTGATGGGCGGGCTGGCCGCGGCCTTGCTCACCCGCCCGCCCCGGCTGCTGCACCGGCTGCTGCCGGGGGCCGAATGGCGCGCCCCCGCCGCGGGCCCCGACGGCCGCCCGCGCCTCTACCTCACCTTCGACGACGGCCCCATTCCCGAAGAAACGCCCTGGGTGTTGGAGCAATTGGCTGATTATCAAGCCAAGGCCACGTTTTTTTGCGTGGGCGACAACCTGGCCCGCCACCCCGGCATTGCCCGCGCCGCCCTGGCCGCCGGCCACCGCCTCGCCAACCACACCCTGCACCACCGCAGCGCCTGGGCCACCGGCCGCGCCGCTTACCTGGCCGGCGTGGCCCGCTGCCAGCAGCTGCTGCGCGAACTCGACCCGCCCGGCCCCAACGCCCCGCTGCCCCTGTTCCGCCCGCCCTACGGCCGCCTTACCTGGCCGCTGCTGCGGGCCCTGCGCCCGGAGTTCCGGGTGCTGATGTGGTCGGTGCTCACCCGCGACTACGACCCCGGCCTGGCCCCCGCCGAGTGCCTGCGCCTGACGCTGGCCACCGCCCGCGCCGGCGACGTGCTCGTGTTTCACGACAGCCGGAAGGCCAGCCCCCGGCTGCGGTTCGTCCTGCCGCGGGTGCTGGCCCACTTCGCCGCGCTTGGCTTTGAGTTCGCGGCCTTATAAATTCTGCACAATCGGCGGTTGATGGTCAGCTTTTTACTGTTGTATTGCCTGCTCTGGCTGCTGGCGCTGGCCGGGGCGGCGGGGGCCCTGGCCGCGCGCTACGGCGCCCCGGCCCCGGCGCCGCTGCCCGCGCCGCTGCCCCGCGTGAGCGTGCTCGTGGCGGCCCGCAACGAAGCCGGGGCCCTGCCGCGCTGCCTGGCCAGCCTGCGGGCGCTCGACTACCCGGCCGAGCTGTTGGAAGTGCTGGTGGGCGACGACGGCAGCACCGACGCCACGGCCGCCGCGGCCGTGGCCGCCATGCGGGGCTTCCGGGGGCGGTTCGCGGTGGTGCCCATCGCCGGGGCCCTGGGCACGGCGCGTGGCAAAGCCAACGTGCTGGCCCACCTGGCCCGGCGCGCCACCACCGATTATTTTTTCATCACCGACGCCGACATTCGGCTGCCCACGGGGTGGGTGGGCGCGCTGCTGGCCCACGCCGCGCCGGGCGTGGGCACGGTCACGGGCGTCACGGCCGTGGGCGGACCGCGGGTGTTCGACCGCCTCCAGGGCCTCGACTGGCTGCTGTCGCTGGGCCTGGTGCAGGTGGTGAGCGACGCCGGCCGGCCCGTGACGGCCATGGGCAACAACATGCTGGTGGCCCGCGCCGCCTACGAAGCCACCGGCGGCTACGAAGCCCTCCCGTTTTCCGTCACCGAAGACTACGCGCTGTTCCGGGCCGTGCTGGCGCGCGGCTACGGCTTCCGCCACGTGTTCAGCCCCGCCGCCCGGGCCGATTCGCTGCCCGCGCCCACCTGGGCGGCCTTGCTCGCCCAGCGCCGCCGCTGGCTGCGCGGCGTGCAGGCCCTGCCGCTGCGCCTGCGCCTGGAGCTGCTGGCCTTCAGCAGCTTCTGGCCGGCGCTGGGGGCCCTGGCCTGGGCGGGCGGGCCCGGGCTGGCCCTGGCCGCGTGGGGCGGCAAAGTGGTGGTGCAGGGGGCCCTGGCGGCCGTGTGCTTCCGCCGCGCCGGGCTGCGGCCGCCGCTGGGGCTGCTGCTGCCGTTTGAGTTCTACACGCTGGCCCTCACCCTGAGCATGGCGTATTTTCAGCTCTTCGGCGGCGCCGTGGTGTGGAAGGGGCGGCGCTACGACTGAAACCGGCAAAGAAGCACCAGCCAGGCCGGCCCCGCTGGGGCTAAAATCCGGGCCGCGGCCGCAAGCCCTGCTCATTGGTTGCCCACTTTATTTGCTCCTTGTTAATTGTTTGCTGATAACATGCACCTCACCGATTCGCACGCCCACCTCTACTCCGAGCAGTTCCGGCCCGACCGGCCCGACGCCCTGCGCCGCGCCCAGGACGCGGGCGTGGCCACCATCCTCATGCCCAACGTGGACCACTCCACCATCGACGCCATGCTGGAGCTGGAAGCCCAGGCCCCGGAAACCTGCTTCGCCATGATGGGCCTGCACCCGTGCTCGGTGGGTAAAAATTTCGAGCAGCAACTCTACGAGGTGGAAGCCTGGCTGGACCGCCGCCCCTTCGCCGCCGTGGGCGAGGCCGGCCTCGACCTGCACTGGGACAAAACCCTGCTCGCCGAGCAGCAGGAGGCCCTGAAAATTCAGCTCGCGCTCGCCAAAAAGCACGGCCTGCCCATCGTGCTGCACACCCGCGAGGCTTTTGCCGAAACCGTGGCCCTGGTGGAAGCCGCGCAGGACGGCACCCTGCGCGGGGTGTTTCACTGCTTTTCGGGCTCGAAAGAAGAAGCGGAAACGGTGGTGCGGCTGGGCTTCAAGCTGGGCATCGGCGGGGTGGCGACCTTCAAAAACGGCGGGGCCGACCGCGCGCTGCCCGGCCTGGGGCTGGAGCATTTGCTGCTCGAAACCGACTGCCCCTACCTGGCCCCCGTGCCCCACCGCGGCAAGCGCAACGAGCCCGCCTACCTGCCCCTGGTGCTGCACCGCCTGGCCGCCCTGCTCGGCGAAACGCCCGAAGCGGTGGCCGCCGCCACCACCCGCAACGCGGCCGCGCTGTTCAATTACTAGCCTTGGCGGCGGGCCGATCTTTTGGTTTATCCGCCCGGGAACGTGTGGCTGGGGCCGACTGGCCGTTGGCCGATGGGGAGGGCCCTACGCGGCCAGGGGCGTTTTGGCCCGCTGCTCAAGCTGCTGAAACAGGGCGCTGATTTGCTCGGCCTGGGCGTTCACCTGGTCGAGGCCGGCGCGGGCCTCCTCGATTTGGCCGCGCTGGTACTGGGCGGCCAGGCCGCGGCCGGTGCCCAGCATTTGCAGCAGCACGCGCTCGATTTCGCGCACCTCGGGGTGGGCGCCGTACTTGGGCTTTACCACCGCGTCGAGCCACTGCCCCAGGGGGTTGAGGGGGCGCAAAAACAGCGATTCGTCGGGCTCGCGTACCCCGTAAAGCACGGAACGCAGCCGCGACTTGAACAGCACCTGCTTAATCCTGGCTTGTTGAAAATCCAGGGCGGTCAATTCCATGAGGTGGCGGGCAGGGCGGGGGTGAAGAATAAAATTAACGCGCAGCGCACAACAAACAGTGGGCCGAAAAAAGAAAAAACACCATTCAGCGGCGCTTCTTCGGGCCTCGGCCGGCTTGTGCCGCGCCGGGGCCCCCGGCAATGAAAAACCTGCGCTGTGGTCGAGCTTCTTAGCTTCGTGCAAGCGAGCGACGAAGGGGGTCGCGGGCCCTGGGTTTTCCTGGCGCAAAGGTACAACGCAAGCCCAGCCCTGGCGCGGTTTAACACGCGGGATGCTGGCGGGGCAGGAGGCGGGGCCGCTCCTCCCGCGCCCCGCGTGCTTCGGCCAACAAACCGTGCTAAGTGCCTCCGTTGAGTAATTTTTCCAGCGTTTGGCGCACGTCGACCAGCTCGGTGACGTCGTAGGAAAACGACGTGACGCCGGCCACGCGTCCGTCCTCGAAAAACGGCTGGTAAGTGTAGTCCACGTAGCCGTCGCGGGCGGGGTAATCGCCGGAGGCTTCCAAATGCACGTGCACCTCGCGGGCCGAAAACGGCTGGCCCGTGCGGTACACCTCGGCCAGGGTGGCGAGGAAGCTTTGGGCCATGAACTCGGGGAAGACCTCGGCCACGGTGCGGCCCAGCAGGTCGGGCTCGCCGGCCCCGGCCAGAAACACGCGGTTGGCAAACTCGTAGCGGTAATCGGCGCCGCGCACCACCGAGATGGCCACCGGGGCTTCCATGAACACCTGGAACAGGGTTTCGCGCTGCTGGCGCAGCTGCTCGGCGGTGGCGTAGGCCTGGTCGGCGAGGGCGGCCTGGGCTTCGTTGGCTTCGAGCAGCTCGGCCACCATCAGCTTCTGCTGGTGGATGTCGGTGTTGGCGCCCACCCACATCTGCACTTCGCCGCCGGGGCCGAAGCGGGGCACGCCCGCCGCCTGAAACCAGCGGTACTGGCCGTCGTGGCGGCGCAGGCGGTATTCGGCCTGGTAGGTGGTGCCGGCGGCCAGGGCCTGCTGCCACAGCTGCTGGGTGCGGGGCAGGTCGTCGGGGTGCAGGTCGTTGGCCCAGCCGCTGCCCACGGTGTCGGCCAGGCTCCGGCCGGTGTAGGCGAGCCAGCGCGCGTTGAACGAGTCGGGGACGCCGGCGGGCGTGGCCGTCCACACGAGCAGGGGCACGCTTTCGAGGATGAAGCGGGCGCGCTCGTTGGCCTCGTGGGCGGCCTGCTGGGCCTCGGCGGCGCGGGCGGCGGCGCGGGTGGCCTCGGTGGCGTCGGTGGCGCGCTGCAAAATGTGCAGCAGGGTGCCGTCGGGGGCCAGAATGGGGTAGTGCGTCACCTGCCAGTAGCGTTCCTCCACGCCGCCGCCCAGGGCGGCGGGCCGCTCCAGGTCGTAGCGCAGCAGGGGCATGGTGTCGGGCCGCAGGGTTTGGCGCACCCGCTCGTGCGATTCGTGGAGCGTGCGCTGGCTTTCGGGCGTTGAAGGGTAGGCGGCAAAAATGTGGCGGCCGACGACCGTTTCGCGGGGCTGCATGGCGGCGGCCTGGTGGAGGTCGGAGTTGTCGCGCACGGTGCCGTCGGGGGCCAGCAGCAGGTACGACTCGGGCAGGTGGTGGAAGAGGAACTGGTAGTCGGCGGCGAGGTCGGCAGCGGCGGGCATAAAAACGGGCATAAAGAATAGCGCCGCAAAATACGCCCCCGCCGCGGAAACCGGGGCCCCGGGGCCCGGCGGGCCCTTTCGACGCTTCGTCGGCCGCATCCGCCGTTTCGGTCGCAAGCATTTTCGGGGGCCGGCGCGGCCGGGCACTTTTGGGCCACCAACCCCCTCTGCCCCGGCCCCATGAAACGCCTGCTCCTTCCGCTGCTCGCCCTGCTGCTGCGCCCCGCCGCCGCCCAAACGCCCGCCGGGCCCGCCGCCCCATCGCTCCTGCACCCCGTCACCACCGCGCTTTCCGGCACCGTGCGCGACGCCCACGGCCGGCCCCTGCCCGGCGTGAACGTGTTCCTCAAAACCACCTTCGACGGGGCCAGCACCGACTCGCTGGGGCGGTTCAGCTTCAGCACCGGGCACGCCGCCGGGGCCCTGCCGCTGGTGGTCGCCTTCGTGGGCTACGAGCCGTTGGAGGTGCCGGTGGTGCTGGGCCGGGGCCCCCTGGCGCTGCCCGACCTGCGGCTGAAGGCCAGCCGCGCCGCCCTCGGCGACGTGCTGGTGACGGCCGGGGCCTTCGAGGCCAGCGACGAGAAGCGGTCGGCCGCCCTCAAGCCGCTCGACATCGTGACGACGGCCGGGGCCCTGGGCGACGTCACGGGGGCCCTGAACGCGCTGCCCGGCACCACCCGCAACCCCGAAAGCGGCCAGCTGTTCGTGCGCGGCGGGGCGGCGTCCGAAACCAAAACCTACCTCGACGGCCTGCCCGTGCAAAGCCCCTACGGCGGCTCGGTGCCCGGCACGGTGCCGGCCCGGGGGCGGTTTTCGCCCTTCCTGTTCAAGGGCGTGGTGTTCAGCACCGGCGGCTACTCGGCCGAGTACGGGCAGGCGCTGAGCGCCGTGGTGAACCTGCAAACCGCCGACCTGGCCCCCCAAACCGAAACCGGCCTCTCGCTGATGTCGGTGGGCGGCTCGGCCTCGCGCACCCAGCGCTGGGCGCGCACCTCGCTGGCCCTCACCGCCGACTACCTCAACCTGAGCCCGTACTTCCGCCTCGTGCCCCAGCAGCTCGGCTGGGCCAGGGCCCCCCAGAACGAGGGCGGCTCGCTCAGCCTGCGCCGCCGCACCGGGCAGTGGGGTATGCTGAAGGTGTACGCCACCGCGGCCCGCCAGCGCCTGGCCCTGCGCCAGGCCGACCCCAACGCCGCGTTTGCCGACGGCCGCCCCGTGGCCCTGGCCAACGACAACCTCTACCTCAACACCACCTTCCGGGCGCCGCTGCGCCGCGGCTGGGGCCTGAACACGGGTCTGGCCCTGAGCCGCGACCTCAACGAGACGCGCCCCGACCAGCAGCAGGTGCGCGACGAGGAGCAGTCGGCCGTGGCCCGCCTCGTGCTCACCAACGACTCGGCCGCGGCCTGGTTCAACCTCAAGCTCGGCACCGAGCTGCTGGCCCAGCGCTACCGCCAAACCTACCGCGAGGGCCCCCGGGCCGACCCGCGCCGCCTGGGCTTCGACGAGCGCCGCGCCGCCGCCTTCGCCGAAAGCGAGCTGGTGCTGAGCCGCCGCCTGGCCGGCCGCGCGGGCCTGCGGGGCGAATACTCGGGCCTGCTCGGCCGCCCCAGCCTGGCCCCGCGCCTGGCCCTGGCCTACCAAACCGGCGGCCACAGCCAGCTCTCGGCCGCCTGGGGCCGCTTCTACCAAACGCCCACCCCCGACCTGCTGCGCGCCGGGGCCCCCCTGGGCTTCGAGCGCGCCCAGCACCTGCTGCTCACCTACCAGCGCGTGGTGGGCACCCGCACGCTGCGGGCCGAGCTCTACCGGAAAGACTACGCCGGCCTGGTGACCTTCGACGGGGCCGACCCCTACCGGGCCGCCGCTTACCGAAACGACGGCCGCGGCTACGCCCGGGGCCTCGACGTGTTTTGGCGCGACCGCAGCACCGTGAAATACCTCGACTACTGGGTCAGCTACGGCTACCTCGACACCGAGCGCCGCTTCCGCGCCGACCCGGTGGCGGCCGTGCCCACCTTCGCCGCCCGCCACAGCCTGAGCGTGGTGGCCAAGTACTGGGTGGCGAAAATCCACACCCAGCTCGGCGGCACCTACGCCTACACCGGCCCCCGCAGCTACCAGAATCCCAACGAACCCGGCTACAACCAGGGCCGCACCCCCGCCTACCAGGACCTGAGCCTCAACCTGAGCTACCTCACCCACCTGGCCGGGCAGTTCACCATCCTCCACGTGGCCGTTTCAAACGTGCTCGGCCAAACCCAAATCTTCGGCTACCGCTACGCCGATGCCCCCGACGCCGGCGGCCAGTACGGCCGCGTGGCTCAAACCCCGGGGGCCCCCCGCATGCTGTTCGTGGGCCTGTTCGTCTCGATTAATAAGAAGGCCCCCGGCGATACGTCGGTCGCCCCCGATTAACCTGTTGCATTTACTCTTAAACACGCTGCACTTACCCTTAAATCCGCTGCGCTTACTCTTAAACACGCTGCATTTGCTCTTAAACACACCGTGCTTGCTCTTAAACATACTGCGCTTACTCTTAAACACACTGCGCTTGCTCTTAAACATGCTGCACTTGCTTTTAAATACGCTGCACTTGCCTTTAAACACACCGCACTTGCCCTTAAACACGCTGCGCTTGTCCTTGGGAAGCTTGCGTTTGCCCTTGGAATGTCTGCGCAGTACCACATCCGTTCAGCGATGGAGACGCGAAGGGTCGCGTCTCTGCCATCGTGCTTGGTGCGCGAAACCGCTTTAATGCCGCTTCATCCGCCCCAGCCGACGCTTCGGCAACGAAAATT
>JANXOE010000202.1 GCA_025353745.1 Hymenobacter sp. | reverse complement strand
CGTGGCCGCTGCCAAGCAGCGCGGCGACGCCCTCGACCACGTGTTGCTGCACGGCCCCCCCGGCCTGGGCAAAACCACGCTCTCGCACATCATCGCCAACGAGTTGGGGGCGGGCATCAAGATGACGTCGGGCCCCGTGCTTGACAAACCCTCCGATCTGGCCGGCCTGCTCACCAACCTGGAGGCGCACGACGTGCTGTTCATCGACGAAATCCACCGCCTCAACCCCGTGGTGGAAGAGTACCTGTACTCGGCGATGGAGGACTACCGCATCGACATCATGCTCGACTCGGGCCCCAACGCCCGCTCGGTGCAGATTTCGCTCTCGCCCTTCACGCTCGTGGGGGCCACCACCCGCTCGGGCATGCTCACGGCGCCGCTGCGGGCCCGCTTCGGCATCTCGGCGCGGCTTGAATACTACGATTCGAAGCTGCTGACCACCATCGTGCTGCGTTCGGCCGAAATCCTGGGCACGCCCATCCACGAAGACGCGGCTTTTGAAATTGCCCGCCGCTCGCGCGGCACGCCGCGCATCGCCAACAACCTGCTGCGCCGCACCCGCGACTTTGCCCAGATCAAGGGCGACGGCACCATCACGGTCGAAATCGCCCAGTTTGCCCTCAACGCGCTGGACGTGGACGCCCGCGGCCTCGACGACATGGACAAGCGCATCCTCACCACCATCATCGACAAGTTCAAAGGGGGGCCCGTGGGCATCAGCACCATCGCCACCGCGTGCGGCGAAGAGGGCGAAACCATCGAGGAAGTATACGAGCCGTTCCTCATCCAGGAGGGCTACATCAAGCGCACCTCGCGCGGCCGTGAGGCCACCGAAGCCGCTTACCAGCACCTGGGGCGCTTGCTGCCCAGCCACTTGCGCGGCAACAACGGCGACTTGTTTGCCGAGATTACGCAGGGGTAAGGCAAACGGTGCCTAATTTTGAGCCGGAACGCGCCGCTCCCAGCGGCGCGTTTTTTGTTTTCCGCGTTTCATTCACCACTGCCCAATGCTGCTCCGCGCCGACTGGACGTCCTTTATCAAGCGCCGCGCGGCGGAGCTGGGCTTCATGGCGTGCGGCATTTCGCGGGCTGAATTCCTGGAAGAGGAAGCCCCGCGCCTCGAAAACTGG
The DNA here is from genome assembly GCA_025353745.1 of Hymenobacter sp. Classification (GTDB taxonomy): domain Bacteria; phylum Bacteroidota; class Bacteroidia; order Cytophagales; family Hymenobacteraceae; genus Hymenobacter. The sequence goes on along the minus strand of JANXOE010000202.1, from coordinate 5,452 downwards.
CTCAAGCGCAGCATGAACGGCCGCATGGGCTACATGGAAAACCACTTCGACAAGCGCCTCGACCCGCGCCTGCTCGTCGACGGCGCCAAGTCCGTTATTTCGCTGCTGCTGAATTACTACCCGGCCCCGGAGGACCAGCAGCCCGACGACACGCTGAAAATCAGCAAGTACGCCTACGGGCGCGACTACCATTTCGTCATCAAAGACAAGCTGAAGACGCTGCTGGCCGACATGCAGGCCGAGATCGGCGACATCGGCGGCCGCTGCTTCGTCGACTCGGCCCCGGTGCTCGACAAGGCCTGGGCCAAGAAGAGCGGCCTGGGCTGGGTGGGCAAAAACTCCAACCTGATAACGCCGGGCAGCGGCTCGTTCTACTTCATTGCCGAGCTGATTGTGGACGTGGAGCTGGACTACGACGGGGCCATCCGCGACTACTGCGGCACCTGCACCAAGTGCCTCGACGCCTGCCCCACGCAGGCCATCACCGAGCCCTACGTGGTCGACGGCAGCAAGTGCATCAGCTACTTCACCATCGAGCTGAAGGACCAGATTCCGACCGAAGTGGCCGGAAAATTTGGCAATTGGGTGTTCGGCTGCGACATTTGCCAAGACGTATGCCCGTGGAACCGCTTTGCCAAGCCGCACCAGGAACCGCAATTTCAGGCCCATCCCGATCTGAAAAACTTATCGGCCCGCGACTGGCGCGAAATCACCCACGAGTTGTTCACCGAGCTTTTCCGCCAGTCGGCGGTGAAGCGCACGGGCTACGCGGGGCTCACGCGCAACATCGCGTTCGTGAGCAACCCGCCGGCAGCCTAAGCCAGGCCCACGCGAGCGGCCTGCCGGAACGCCCGGTTCAGGACCCGGCGGTAGAGGCGCGAAAACTGCGCGTAGCACCAGACGCGGAAAGCCGCCAGGTCGGCGGGCAGCACGGTTTTGAGAGCTTTGCGCAGTTCTTTTTCGAAAAGAGTCTTGTTGAAGCTCACTTTCTGTAGGATTAGTTTTGCGTAGTCTAACATAGCGGGTAGGATAGAAGAGTGATTGGGTAGGCCGTGGACTCCCGCCCTTTCTGAAAAGATACTAGATGGCCCCCAAACATTGCGCTCTACCAACGCGCCGCCGCGGCCACCCGGTGCCCGGACACGCGAAAAAAGCGACCAAGGCCACTTTTTTCATGACCGATACCCAAATTTTATGGGTCGCCAGCCGCCAAGCACTAGTTGCTGAATCGGGTGAATATGGAATTGGGAGACGGGCCATATATGCTGCGCGTTGGGCAGGCCAGCAAAAGGCACCAGCTGGCGACCCGGCCAATACCGGGCGGTTGGGTCTGTGTCCTTCGGGAGGGTGGGGGCTTGGCTAAAAAAAAGTCAATGACTCGTTCGTAGCCGCGCTTTTAAACAAAGAACGCCGGCCCCGCGAAGCGGAACCGGCGTTCTTTGATAATCCCGTCCCGTAGGACAAATTGTTTACTAAGCGCCTACCAGGCCGCCGGCGCGCGAATTATCGAGCACCTCAGCCGCTTGCAGGTACTCGTCGAACGCTGCGGCAGCGTCGCTGGCAGAGTAAGGAGTGCCTAAGGCGGAGGTAATTTCTACCCCCGACTGCTTCGTGTTGTTTTCAATCGGGCTGGGGGCCGTATAAGCCGGAATGCCGTAGCCTAAGAACGTCGTCGGAGGGGTGGTGGTGGTGATGCCGCTGGAATACACGGGGTGCGCCGCCAAATCATCGGCCGGGTTCACCCAGGAACGCTGGCCGCGCATGGTGCGGATGTGCGACGCGTGGCGTGCTTCTACCGAATGAATTTGCAGGGCCACGGTCAGCAAGTCGGTGCCGAGCAGCTCGCCGGCACGGCCCTTGTAGGCACGCACACCGGTGTCTTCCAGCAGCTGGGCAATGCCAAGCTGGCTGGTGGCGGCAGCACCCGTTTTGAAGGTAACCAGCGTATCGAAAACCGCCTGCTTGAACGTAACGCCCGTAACCGGGGTGCCGCTAAGGCCGGTAATGGCAGTTTTCAGCAGCGTTACGTGCGAGTCTTCGTGCTTTTTGATTTGGTCGATGGCGGCTTTGTCTTCGGCCGAGGCGGCGGCGTAAGGCGCTGAAGCCTGCACTTTTTTGTAAAAGTCCTGCTCGAACAGCTCAAGCGTCAAGGCATACTGGAGCACATCTACCGGGGTCGACTGGGTGCCGGCGTAGGCTTTTTGGAACAAGCCACTCAGCAGCAAGGGTGTAGCAGCCAGGGCCGAGCGCTTGGCCGCGGTGCCGAGCGAGTTGAACACCGCACGGCGCGAATCAAAGCGGCCCAGTACATCGGGGTCCACTTCGGCGAGTTGGTCGATTATTTTGAAGAAGTTCATGACAAAGGATGATTACGAATGAAGGGAAGGAAATTATTTGCCGACGGAGCTAGCGTCCAGCTTCTCCATGACGAAGGCCTGGGCGATGGCGATAACTTCGGTCGGCATCATTGCCTTGTCGAGGCCAGTGGTGGCGTTCACTTGGTCGTCGGCAGCAAACGAACCCGGCAGAATCAGGTCACGAACGTAAGCGGCGTGGCGGGCCTCCACCGACACAATCTGGCCGGCAATCACCAGGTAAGCAGCGTTTTTGATGAGCTTTCCGGCCCCGTTGTAAGCCGCTACCCCGAGGTCTTCAAACGCTTTGGCTGCGTCGAGTACACCCAATTTGGTATCAGAAGCGGCTTTAACGCGCTTGGTGAAGTCAATGCCCGAAAAGTTAGGCGTCAGGCCCGGTATGATTTTGCCCGGCGCGTCGCGGTTGATGGCAGCCTTAAAAAAGTCGCGGTGAATGGCTTCGTGAGCAGCTACTTCAGCAAAGTAGGCGGTTTCAGCAGGCGTAAAACCCGCCACCGTGGAAGTTTTCACTTGCGCATAGAAAGCTGCTTCGAGCTGCTCCAAGGCGTAAGCGTAGTTGAGAACACCTACGTCGCCCGAACCCAGGCTGACGTTGCCTCCCCCCGAGGGGCCGGGGCCGTTGGTGTCATCTTTCGAGCAGCCGGCCAGTATCAGGGCGGTGGCACCGGCCGTGGCGCCGGCATACATGAAAAACGAACGCCGCTTGATGGGCGTGTACAGGGGCTGGGCGATGGTGGGCTCGCCCGGGCCGCCTACTTGGGAGTGTTGGGACATGGTGAAAAAGAGGAAAGTGGGAAAATATTATAGAATTGATTTTCAGTGCCCGGCACTCTGTTTGCAGCGCTTGGCCGAAGGCGAAAAGCTGCGCCCTAGAGGCGTTCGTGGGCTAGATACGGGCAGGCGTAGCCCAGGGATTGTATTTAGAGTTAAATTTTTCTCTTTTCCTTTGGTCCAGTGCTGGTAGCGTTGGGTGAAAATGGCCGCGCTCAGCCGTTTGAGCCGTTCGGTGCGCACCTTTTGTCGAGAGAAAAAAACGATTGAAAACGATTATTTGGCACTTTTGGGCAGTTAGTTGCCTCTGGCTGACGGCCGAAACGGCCCGGGCGCAGCCGGCCGGGCCCCGGGTAGAAGTGGTGCCCGGCCCGGCCGCGCTGCCCGTGACGGGCGTTTACACGCTGGCGTTTCGGCTGCGCGGCGCGGCGCTGGCCGAGTATTCGGCGTTCCCCGACCTCGACGGCTTCAAAAAGGCCGGCAAGACGAGCACCACCACTACTCGCATCGTGCAGGGCCACAGTTTCACGGAGTTGATCATCACGCAGCGCTACGTGCCGTACGGCGAGGGCGACTTCTCTATCCGGCCCTTCCAGTTGACGGTGAACGGGATACGGGTGCGCGGCGGGGGCGGCACGGTGCACGTGGGCTCGGCCCCGTCGGCCCCGGCCGCCAAGCCCCCTGGGGCCCCAGGAGCTGCGCCCTTGCAAGGCGTGGGGGCCCTCGACCAGCTGTTCGGCAAGCCCAAGGCCGACCTTTACCAAGACGTGCCTGACCACGGAGGTTTGGTGCTGGAAGCCGACCGGCGGCAACTATTCGTGGGCGAGGGCGTGCGGGTCACGTTGTCGTTCTACCTGCTGCCCGCCGACCAGGCCGTGCTGGCGTTTCACGATTTTGACGACCAGCTGCCGCGCCTGCTGCACCAGCTGCGCCAAACCACGGCCTGGGAGGTGCCCGCCTCCGATCAAAAGGTGCTGCCCGACACCGTGCGCTGGAAAGGCCAGCCGCTGCTGCGCTTCCGGCTGGCCGAAACTACGTACTACCCGCTCACGCCCCAGCCCCTGCGCTTCCCGCCCCTGGCCCTGACGATGACCAAGTTCCGGCTCTTAAAAAAGCCCGTGCCGGGCGTCGACGGCCGCTTGGCCGCGTACAAAACCTACGTGTCCCGGCCCCTGGCCGTGGCCGTGCGGCCGCTGCCGGCCCGGCGCGGAGGGCCCCCGGCGGCCGTGGGCCGCTACCAGCTGCGCGAGTCCATCAGCCGCACCGAATTCACGGCCGGGCAGGTATTTAGCTACACGTTTGGGGTGGAAGGGGTGGGTAACCTGGCCGCACTGCCGCCGCCCCGCCTGGCCCCACGGGCCGGGCTGGCCGTGTACGGCCCCGAGGTGAGCCTGGAGACGGCCCCCGGCGGCACGGCCCGCAAGCTGTTCCGGTACCGGCTGGTGGCCCAGGGGCCGGGTTTGTTGCCGCTCGACAGCCTCTGGCAGTTGGTGGTGTTCGACCCCGTGGCGGCCCGCTACGTCACCCTGCGCTCGGCCCTGCGGCTCCGGATTCGGGCGGGCGCCGTGGCCGGCCCCGCGGCCCCCGACGCCCGGCCCGTTACCGCCGCCGACCCTTTCTACGGCCCGGCCATCGCCCGTGCCGACGCTACCATCCAGCCGCTCGACGTGTACCGCCGGGTGCGGGGCTACGCCACGGGCCTGCTCGCCGCCCTGCTGGGCCTGGCCGCTGCCGGTTGGTGGAGTGCCAAACGGAAAAGTTGAGGCTGGAATGTCGAATTTTGAGGGCTGGCTTTGAAAAGCGGGCGCGCGGCCCATGTTGGACCGGTGTTATTTTGCTTCCAATCTGCCACCAACGACCCTAAATATCAAGATTTTATAATGTCCAATACCTTCGGCACCCTCTTTCGCATCACCACCTTTGGCGAGTCGCACGGCGTGGGCATCGGGGTGATTATCGACGGCTGCCCGGCCGGCCTGGCCGTGGACGCGGCCCACATCCAGGGGGCCCTCGACCGGCGCCGGCCCGGCCAGAGCGAGCTGACCACCCCGCGCAACGAGGCCGACCGGGTGCAAATCCAGTCCGGCGTGTTCGAGGGCCTGACCACCGGCACGCCCATCAGCCTGTTCATTCCCAACGCCGACCAGCGCTCCGACGACTACTCTCACATCGCCCAGGCCTACCGCCCCAGCCACGCCGATTTTACCTACGACGCCAAGTACGGCCGCCGCGACCACCGCGGCGGGGGCCGTAGCTCGGCCCGCGAAACGGCGGCCCGCGTGGCCGCCGGGGCCGTGGCCGCGCAG
>JANXOE010000183.1 GCA_025353745.1 Hymenobacter sp. | reverse complement strand
GGTAAAGCCCATCTTCTTGAAAGTGTTCTCTTTTTAGAGTTTTCCCGCTTGAAATTGTAAGGAGTTCGTCCAGTGGCATAATATTCCAATTCTCCTTTACTTCTTCGATAAACCACTTACGGAATATCGTTTCCGCTAAGGCTTCCAAGGTTACGTTTTGCCGGTGCAACAATTCTAGTTTGTCATTAAGACAACCTAGCACATTGGCAATAGCACGTTGTTCCGGGAAAGGAGGAACTGTAATTTTCAGCGCTGACATCATCTCATTGTTGAGACTAGCCCGCGTTGTCACAGACGACATACTTGTTACTTCAGCACGGAATCTAGGTGAGCGAAAAAAGAAGCCCGCAAATTCTGGCAGAACTTCTACTGTACCCTTTGGGCGCAATCTTTTTGTGAAGCCATTGAATGTCGCTTCCGGATAATCTTTCAGCGCCACCGAACTCATTCCTAACTCTTCCTGCGTTTCGCTGGTTCGCGTGAGAAATAGGTCGCCACGTTTTATAGAGCCGCTTTTTCGTTCCTTTTCAGTGGAATTAACAAGGCTCGATAAAGTATCCGGCAAGAAGTAATTGTGGAATACATCCTTGAATGACAAGAAGCCAAACCCAAACCCGAATTCCTCTCTTGGTTTTGAAAGACCCGAAGCGAAATCATACACAATATTTAGATTGTACTCCGGCCACTTATTTGCCTCACTGGCTACCAGCACTTTATCGTCAGCGTCATCCCACATTATTTCCGCTTGCCCGCTCATATTTTCTTTTTCTTGAAGTAGCTATCTATTCACGTTACACGTTGTCGAACGCCTTGAGGTAGGGCTCGAACACGAAGATGCGGTTGCGGCTTTGGCCGGTAATTTCTTTCAGGTAGCCGTGTTCGTGCATCAGGGCCACGAGCTGGTTGGCGGCTTTGTAGCTCAGGTCGCAGGTAGTGGCGGCCTGCTCTACGGTGGTGGCGGGCCTGGCAAACAGGGCTTGCAGCAGGCGCAGCGCGGCGGGTGCCCGCTTGCCGAAGGTGGCGTGAATATCCCGTTCCATGCTCACCTTCAGGGCCAGAATGGTCGAGAGGGTTTGCACGGCCTGGGTAGCGGTTTGCTCGATGCCCACCAGGAAGTATTTGAGCCACTGCACTAGGTCGCTTTTCTGGCGCACCAGCGTCAGGTTGTCGTAGTACAGGTTTTTGTTGCGCTCGAAGTAGGCCGACAGGTAGAGCAGCGGCTGGTCGAGGATGCCTTCGCTCACGAGGTAGAGCGTGATGAGCAGCCGCCCAATGCGGCCGTTGCCGTCCAGAAACGGGTGAATGGTTTCGAACTGATAATGGGCCATGCCGATGCGGATGAGCGCGGGCACGTTGATGTCGTCGTTGTGCAGGAAGTTTTCCAGGTCGCCCATCAGCTCCTGCACCAGCTTGTCGTGGGGCGGAATGAAGGCGGCATCGGCCAAGCTGTTGCCGCCAATCCAGTTCTGGCTGCGCCGGAACTCGCCCGGCTGCTTGTGCTCGCCGCGCCCGCTGCTAAGCAGCGTGAGGTGCGTCTGGCGCAGCAGGCGCGAGGAAATGGGCAGGGTCTTCAGCTCGGCAATGGCCTCGTTCATGGCGCGGCTGTAGTTGTGCACTTCCTGCCAGTCGTCGCGCCGCTCGGGCTGCACTTCTTCCTTGGGCAGAATGGCTTCGTCGAGGTTGGTTTGGGTGCCTTCAATCCGGCTCGATACCACGGCCTCTTTGGTAACGTGCAGCTGAATAAACAGGTCGATGTTGGGCACCAGCCGGGCGTAGGAGTTCAGCTCGCCCAGCTTCACGGCGGCCCGCTCCAGCAGCGTATTGATGGACGCGCTTTGCCAGGTCCACTCCTGGTTGATGCGGCCCGGCACAAAGTATTTGTAGGAGGGGCCGCGCTCAAAATGACCGGCTTCAAATTTTTCTAATTCCATGCTGCTTGCGAAATAGTTCCAAAGTAAAACAAGATTTTACTTATTTTACTTTAGAGCAGGCAAAGTAAAACAGTGAAAACCTTATTTTACTTTGAGTAGCTAGGAAAAATAGCCCGTCATGCTGGGCGTGTTGAAGCATCTCTACTGCTTCGATATGCTCAGCATGACGGGCTGCTACCTTCATTTACACCAGATTAATTTTCGCCAGGTTGTCCGCAATCAGCTTGTTCAGGGCGCTTTCCTCATTTAGCTGCGCCTCCAGCTCCGCCCGTAGCGTCGTGAACCGCTCGGTGAAGTCAAACTCGTCCTCGTCGTCGGGCAGGCCCACGTAGCGACCGGGAGTCAGCACGTAGTCCAACTCCTGCACCCGCGCCAGGGGGGCGGCCATGCAGAAGCCGGGCACGTCCTCATAGCTGCCGCCGCTGGTGCGCCACTGGTGGTAGGTGTCGGCGATGCGCTTGATATCGTCGTCGCTCAGCTCGCGGGTGCGGCGGTTCACCAGGAAGCCCAGGTTGCGGGCATCGATGAAGAGAATCTCGCCGCTGCGGTCGCGGAAACGGGCATCGCCCTGGCGGTTGCGGTTCATAAACCACAGGCCGGCCGGAATCTGGGTGTTGAGAAACAGCTTGGCCGGCAGGTTCACGATGCAGTCGATGAGCCCGGCCTCCACCATCGCCCGGCGAATGTCGCCCTCGCCCGAGCTTTTGGAGGTGAGCGCGCCCTTGGCCAGCACCACGGCCGCTTGCCCCGTGGGGGCCAGGTGGTGGATGAAGTGCTGCATCCAGCCGAAGTTGGCGTTGCCGGCGGGCGGCACGCCGTACTTCCAGCGGCCGTCGGTGCGCAGCAGCTCGCCGCCCCAGTCGCTCACGTTGAAGGGCGGGTTGGCAATGATGTAGTCGGCCTTCAGGTCGCGGTGCGCGTCGTTGAGAAACGAGCCCTCGGTATTCCACTTCACCTGCGAGCTGTCGATGCCCCGGATGGCCAGGTTCATCTTGGCCAACCGCCAAGTGGTCTGGTTGCTTTCCTGCCCATAAATGGAAATGTCGTTCACACGCCCTTGGTGCTCGGTCACGAACCGCTCGGAGTGCACAAACATGCCGCCCGAGCCGCAGCAGGGGTCGTACACGCGGCCCTGATAGGGTTCCAGCATTTCCACCAGCAGCTCCACCACGCTGCGCGGGGTGTAGAACTGCCCGCCCTGCTTGCCCTCGGCCAGCGCAAACTCGCCCAGGAAATACTCGAACACGGTGCCCAGCACATCGGCGCTGCGGGCCTTGGCATCGCCCAGTGCGATGTTACCTACCAAGTCAATCAACTCACCTAGGCTGGTGGGGTCCAGGTTCTGCCGAGCAAATACCTTAGGCAGCACGCCCTTCAGCGGGGGGTTGTCTTTCTCAATCCAGTCCATGGCATTGTCCACGGCCCCGCCAATGCCCACGGTGATATCCTTGCCCTCGGTGTCATGCACCACAATCTGGCTGGCTTTGGCATTATCCTGTAGGAACTTCCAGCGGGCATACCCCGGCACGAAAAACACGTTCTCGGCCTTGTACTCGTCTTTGTCTTCGGGGTCGGCCCCGGAGTATTCGCCTTCACCAGCCAGCAGCTTAGCGTAGTGCTCCTCGAAGGAGTCGGAAATGTATTTGAGGAAGATGAGGCCTAGCACGACGTGCTTGTACTCGGCGGCATCAATGTTTTTGCGGAGCTTATCGGCGGTTTTCCAGAGCTGCTTTTCGAGCGGCTCTTCGGCGGTTTCTTTCTTTTGCTTGGCCACGGGGGGACTGAAATATTATAAACTGGTAGACTTGATTAGTACCTCGCGGCTTGCGGGGGTTACCACTGCTTTTCCGAACGAATTCGGGTCAGAGTGCGAAAGCCAGTTAGCAACGGTTGAAAGTAAAATAAAAAATGGCTACCTCGACCATATGGGTATCAAAAGAAGAGCAAACGGCCAGCGCTGTCCCGTTACCTGTCCCATGAAAAAAAACTACCCTTGTAAATCACTGACAATCAGCAGTTTACAAGGGTAATTCGTGGGCCCACTTGGAATCGAACCAAGGACCTGCTGATTATGAGTCAGCTGCTCTAACCGATTGAGCTATAGGCCCGGTGCCACCGCCGAGGCAGCGGCAGCGGCAAAGTTACGGCGGGCGCGGCGGTTTTGGGCCATAGGCCCGGCGGGCGGGGCGGGCGCGGGGCCCCACCTTTGTTGGCACATCCGCACCTCCGCAGCTTTCGCGCCATGCTTCCCCATTTGCTTTTTGACTTCGGCGGCGTCCTCATCGACATCGACTACGACCGCACCCCCGCCGCTTTCCGCCGCCTGAGCCGGGCGGGCAGCACCGTGGAATACAGCCAGGCCAGCCAATCCGAGCTGTTCGACCAACTCGAAACCGGGCAGCTCACGCCGGCCGCGTTTCGGGACGGGCTGCGCGCCGCCTACGACCTCGACGCCACCGATGAGCAGATCGACGACGCCTGGCACGCGCTGCTACTCGACGTGCCCGCCGACCGCCTCGCCCTGGTGGCCGAGCTGCGCCGCCGGGGCCACCAGACGGCCCTGCTCTCCAACACCAACGCGCTGCACATCGCCGAAATCAACCGGCGGCTGGCTGCGCAGTACGGCTTCCGGCACGGCATCGCCGACTGCCTCGACCGGGTGTTTTACTCGCAGGAAGTGGGGCTGCGCAAGCCGGGCGAAGCGTTTTTCCGGCACGCGCTGCGCGAAATGAACTGGCGGCCCGAAGACGTGTTGTTCATCGAAGACAGCCCCCAGCACGTGGCCACGGCCCGCCGCCTGGGGCTGCGGGTGCTGCACCTGGCCCCGCCGCTCACCCTCACCTCTGCCCTGCCCGCCGCCATCCGTGCCTTTCCCCGAGAATACGCCCCCGCCGTTTGAGCCGGCCCCGGGGGCCCTGCCGCCCGAGCCGGCGGGGCCCCGGCCGCTCGCTCCGCTTACCGAATCGTTTCCCTTGCCCGAGCTGGGTTTTCGGCGCTACGAGCGGCTGCCCGCCCCGCCGGCCCGCGCGTACGCCCGCCACATCGGCCTGTTTTTGCTGACGGTGCTGACCACGGCGCTGGCGGGCGTGCAGCTCACGCGGGGCGACGTGGGCCTGCCGCCGCTCGGCGTGTGGGGGCTGCCGCCGCTGCCGGGGCCCGGCGAGTGGGCGCGCGGGCTGTGGTTTGCGCTGCCGTTTTTGGGCGTGCTCACGGTGCACGAGTTCGGGCACTACCTGGTGGCGCGGCGCAACCGGGTGCGCACGTCGCTGCCGTACTTCATCCCGTTTCCGCTGGGGCTGGGCACGTTCGGGGCCGTCATCCGCATCCAGGACCGGATTTTTTCGCGGCGGGAGTTTTTTGACATTGGCCTGGCGGGGCCCCTGGCGGGGTTTGTGGTGGCGGTGCCGCTGCTCATCTACGGCTTCACGCACCTGCCGCCGCTCGCTTACCTGTTCCAGATTCATCCGGAATACGCCCGCTTCGGGGCCGACTACGCCCGGCACGTGTACCCGCCGGGGGCCCCCGGCGGCATCACCCTGGCCCGGCCGCTGGTGTACCGCCTGCTCGAAGCCGGCCTGGCCGACCCCGCCCGCCTGCCCCACCCCAACGAGCTGCTGCACTACCCCGTGCTGCTGGCCGGGGCCCTGAGCCTGTTTTTCACGGCCCTGAACCTGCTGCCGCTCGGGCAGCTCGACGGCGGCCACATCCTCTACGGGCTGCTGGGGGCGCGGCGCTTCAACCGGCTGGCGCGGGGGCTGTTCATCGGCTTCATCTTCTACGCCGGGCTGGGGCTGTTTTCGGTGCGCACGGCTCCCGAAACCTGGCTGTACTGGGGCCCCGCCTACGCCCTCTACCTGGGGCTGGTGTGCTGGCGGGCGCTGCCCACGCCGCGCCAGGGCCTGGCGCTGGCGGCGGCCATCGGGGCGGCGCAGGTGGCGGCGGCTTCGGCCGCGCCGGGCCTGCTCGGCAACCCCGGCTGGCTGGTGTTTGGGCTGCTGCTGGGGCGGCTCACGGGCATCTACCACCCGCCCGCGCCCGACGACCGGCCCCTGGGCCGCGGCCGGCGGTGGCTGGGCTGGGCAATGGTGGTTATTTTTGTATTGTGCTTCACCCCGTCGCCGTTTAAGTAGCGGCGGCCGGGGCCCCCTCTTTGCATGATTTTCGAACAGAAGCAGCTTTTTCTTGGCTCCACGCACCTGGCCCTGCGCGAGCAGAGCCTGTACGTGTGCAAGCGCAACCCCCAGGGCACCGTCGTGCTCGAAGCCGAAGTGGCCTACGAAGACGTGCTGCCCGTGGCCTCGGGCGCGCGCCGGCACGTGCCGCTGGCCCCGCTGGCCTTCACGGCGCTGCTCGTCGGGTGGCTCGGGCTGGAGCCGTGGCGGGCGCTGCTGGCCACCGGCCACGCGGGGCCCAACTTCTATTTCTGGCTGGGCCTGGTGGCCGTCAACGGCGTCGTGGCCTGGCTGCGCTTCGACCAGCAGTGGAGCACTTTCCAGCTGCGGGCGGCGCACCTGGCCGTGGCGGTGGGCGGCCGGCCCTGGCAGCGGCGGCGGTTCGAGGCGTTTGCGGCGGCGCTGGAAGACCGCGCCAAAACCTACCTGCGCCGCGAGTACGGCACCGTGAACCCGCTGGGCGTCATCGAGCCGCAGCTGCGGCGCGTGGCCTGGCTGCGCGAGCTGGAGGTGTTCAGCCCGGCCGAGGCCCGGGCCCTCACCACCCGCCTCACCGGCCAGGTGCCCAGCGCGGCCCTCACCGGCCTGGGCCAGGACCTGGACCCGCCCTACGTGAACTAGCCCGGGGCCGGCAGCGCGGCCACAACCCGGGGCCCCGGGCCGCGTAACGGAAGCAAACCATCCCTCCCATCGCCATGAGCATCACCCTCAACCGCGACGCCGTCGCCTTCGCCAAAAAACTCATCCTGGCCGGCAAAATCAAGCACGACGAGGGCCAGTGGGGCCAGCACAACCCCGACGCGGCCCACGAAAATGCCTTCCTCCAAAAACACGAGATGGAGGCGTACGCCAACTGGCACCTGGGCCTCGACTCGGGCCACCAGGAATCGACCAAGGGACGCTACAAATTTCCCTACGGCGACTTCAAAACCGTGCACCGCGACGGCCTCATCGCCGCCAAGGAGCGCGCCGCCCAGCAGGGCTACCACGACATCGAAAAAGCCGCCGACGAGCTGCTCCAGCAGTTGGAAAAACACGCCTGAGGCCGCCCCCGGCCGCTAATTTCCGGCCGCTACCCGGCCCCCGAAAAAGCCCCGCTGTTAATTCACCGGGGCTTTTTCGGCGGCGAGCCGCACCCCGACGCCTTTGTCCGGCCGGCCCGCGCCAATTGATTTCATGCGCTGCACTTAAAGGCGTCGGGGTGCGGCTCGCCGCCGAAAAAGCCCCGGTGAATTAACAGCGGGGCTTTTTCGGGGGGCCGGGT